>CALMRZ010000095.1 GCA_937872225.1 uncultured Spirochaetota bacterium | reverse complement strand
CTCTACACCAAGGAGCGCTTCCCGATACCGGCGACCTTCGCTTACGCCGCGGCGCTCTATTACCTGTCATATTTTTTTACCAACATCATCCAGAACAGGAGTCCGTTTGACCCGGCGGAATCAATAATCGGGTGCCTGGTCTTCTACATGGCCCTGTTTGAGATCAGGCTCCTGGACGAGCACAAGGATTATGCGAAAGACGTGATCGCCCATCCCGGGCGGATGCTGAGCAGGGGCGAGATCACCCTCAAGGAACTGCGCAAGCTCCTCTATGCCATGGCGGCGCTCCAGGCCGTCATGGCGATTTACCTCGGGCCGGCGCCCTTCGTTGTCTGGCTCGCCATTCAGGTCTTCGCCCTCCTTATGTTCAAGGAGTTCTTCGTCCCCGACTTCCTCAACAGGCACATGGGCCTCTACCTCATAAGCCACCAGGTATCGGTGCCTCTGGCGCTCCTCTTCGGCATATCCCAGCGGATCGACCTCCTGTACCTGAAAACGGTGCACCCGGTTTCCTTCGCCCTGTTTCTCTTCGGGACCATGATGGCCACCATAAATTACGAGATCGCTCGCAAGACCTGGTCTCCGGACCGCGAGCATGATCAGGCTGATTCCTACACCAAGGTCTGGGGAATCGGCGGCGCCGTTATCGTTAACCAGTCCGTCGCGATCCTGGCCGGGACGTCGTTCCTCTATTTTTACATATCCATACCCCGCTCCATCGTGTATACCCTGATCGTCTGCAGCGCCTACCTCCTGTTCCTCGCTACCGAAGTGGCCTTCCTGGTGAAGCGGGACAGCAGGACCTCGAAGGTCATAGAAATGACCGGCGCACTCTATTCGCTGGCGGTCCTGATAACATCCGCGGTCTTCTTTTTTAATATGGGCTAAACGAAGAAATAAGCAGCCATTAACCGAAACACGTCGAAAAAGCCCCTGCAAACAGGTTTTTTTTTGATTTTTTATTAAAAAACCATTTGACAATTTAACAAAATTTGTCAAAACGGCTCCTCGTTAAAAGGACGCTTATGGGAAAACAGGAAATCGATCATAAGAGTGAGATTCTCAGCGCAGCCAGGTCGGTGTTTGCTGAATACGGTTTTAAAAAAGTGACCATGGATGATATTGCCGGAAAGCTTGATATGACCAGAAGCGCGTTGTATTATTATTTCAAAAACAAGGAAGATATTTTCATTGAAGTTATAAATCATGAATTGGGTCTCTATAAAAGCGAAATGACCGCTTGTGTCGACAGGGAGGATACGCCGGAAAAAAAACTGGTCGCCCTGGCGTCCAATTCGATAAGCCTGAGGAAGAAATTCATCAATACCTACAAGCTTACCTTTGAGGACATGCTGGTGCACTACGAACTCTCCGCCGCCATTAAGAGCCGGGTAATGGAACTTCATATAGCCGCCATAGCGCGGATCCTGCACGGGGACAGGCACCTGGCGGGCAGGGATGACATCGAGAGCGCGGCAGAGCTCCTGAGCATGTCCCTCAGGGGCGTTGTGTTCGGGTCTAGGGACAGGAAGGATGAACGGCTGCAGCGCGACCTGGTCAGGGTCTGCACGATTTTCTATCATGGCCTCCGGGCCATGGCAGTGAAAAATTAAGATGGCGTGTGATTATTATGATACATGGATTGATGCATAGGATCGGAAAAGACGCAAGGAATGCCTTTGCTGCCGTCATGATGATGCTCGTGCTGGCGGTACCGGCATCCTCCGGCGAGGTCATGGACCTGGGGAAGGCGATTTCCCTGGCCCTTGAAAACAACAACCGCTACAAGATAGCCCATGAAAAGGTGGAGGAGAGCAGGCTCAGGGTGCGCGAGGCATGGGGCAGGCTCTGGCCCGAGCTGGGATCCGATGCCACCATAACCTGGTTCGGCGCCGACAAGGGCGTCATGTCGATGAGCGACGGCCAGTATGACATCAAGTTCGTGAAGGCATCCATAGCCCTGAACCCCGGCATATTCTACAACAGCCTCAGGAACTCCCAGGACGGCCATGTCATAGCAGTGAACGATGAAAAGCGGGTTAAGCTCGATACCACCGTCATGACCATCCGGCTCTATTACCGCATTCTCCTGACCAATGAGATCATCAAGATGCGCACCGAATCTATCAAGGCCCTTGAGGAGAACTTAAGGGTCGTCACCGCCGGGTATAAGATAGGCACCTTCACCAGGCTTGATTATCTTCGCGTCAAGGTGGCGGCGGCCAATGAAAAAACGCGGCTTATCAACGCCCAGAATGATTACCTGAACGCCAAGGCGGCCCTGAATATCCACCTGGGCAGAGAGATCGATTCGCCCCTGGTCCTGGACGAAAAGGCCATAGCGGTACGGCCCGGCGAGGAGGACTCCATCATCAGCTGGACCGAGATGGAAAGAAAGGATAAGGTCGCCGCCATGACAGCCGGGGCCCTGAAGAGCAGGCCGGAGATCATCCAGATCAAGTCAAGAAAAGAAGCCCTGATCCACGGCGCCCGGGCCGGCGAATCGATTTATCTCTGGCCGACCTTATTCGCCAGCGCCAATTACGGCATGAATAAGATCATGAAGAAAGACATGGGGGTGTCCAGCACCGGGGATATCCACGCAGACTACGCCCTGTACGAGATAGGCAAGGTGCTGGAGCCTTCGGGCTGGAGCAAGAACTGGACCGTCACCATCGGGGCGACGTACCGGTGGGGAGGTCTTCTTCCCTTCGACCCGGCCCACGCCAGGGCCGACCAGGTGATGAGCCAATCAAAGCAGGTTGACATGGAGATGGACGATTTCGTCAGGGGCGTGCGCCTTGACATCCAGCAGGGAGTGCTTAAGCTGGTGTCGGCATCGAATGCGATCATGTCACAGAAAGACAATATCGCTTCGGCCGAGGAGTCCCAGCGTGTCGCAACCGTGCAGTTCAAGAACGGCATGATCGATAACACGAAGTTCCTCGAGTCCAACGTAGAGCTTTCCAACGCCAAGACGCTCTATATACAGGCCCTCTATGACCTTCAATCATCCAAGGCGGAATTGAACAGGGCCATTGGATATGATTATTTCAGATTCCGGCACTGAGCAGGGAATATGCCGCATGCGTGATGAATAATGTGAGGTAATGCATGAAACCAGGAAGAAAACAGGATATGCAGTTCAATCAGGCGGATTTTTCAAACGGCGGGGAGGTCCCCTGGTGGAAGACGCCCCGGGCGCGGATAGCCGGAGCGGGCATCGGCATCGTGGCCGTCATCTGCTTTTTCATATGGCTTTTTTATTTTCACCCCTATGTCTCAACCGACGACGCCAGGGTCGATGCCGACATCATACGGGTGGCGAACCAGGGCGCGAGCCAGCGCGTCGTGGCGGTCCATGTCACCGAGGGTGACCGCGTCAAGAAGGGTGATCTCCTGGTTGAGCTTGACCGGCGGGTTGCCGAGGCCCAGCTTGACCGGGCCCGCGCCCGCGCCCGGCTCACCGAAATGGACCTCCGCCGCGCCGAGGCGCTGGCGTCCCAGAGCGGCCTCTCTAAGCAGCAGCTTGACCGCATACGCGCCGACGCCCAGACTGCAGCCGCAGACCTGCGCCTGGCCGAAATAGCCCTGGACAACACGCGCCTTGCCAGCCCGGTGGACGGCGTGGTGGTGCAGAAGCTCGCCAAGACCGGCAACATGCTGGAAATGAACCAGGCCGCCATAACTGTCGTTGACATCGAGCATGCCTGGGTTTCCGCCAACATCGAGGAGACCGATGTCGGTCCGGTGAAGCCGGGCCAGAAGGTCAAGATATCGGTGGACGAGGGCGGTTCCCTTACCGGCAGGGTCCTCGAGGTGCGCAGGGCCGCGGCCGGCCAGTTCGCCCTGATTCCTTCGGATAATGCAGCCGGCAACTTCATCAAGCTGGTGCAGCGTATTCCCATAAAAATCGCCCTGGATCCCCATCCCGGCAGGGTACTGAGGGTAGGGCAGTCGGTTGAGATCAGGATTAAAGTGCGTTAGGGGCATCTGCCGGGCGTGAGATCATGACGGGGGGTCTGCTATGAAACAGAAAAAGCAACTGGTTGTCACCATCAGCCGCCAGCTGGGGAGCGGCGGGGCATATATCGGGACGCAGATAGCGAAAAAAATGGACATGATGTATGCCGATCGGGAAATAATCAGCGAAGCAGCAAAAAAATTCTCCGTGGGTGAAGCGGACATCGTATCCTGTGATGAAAGGATATTGTCATTCTGGCAGTCCCTCCTGAAGGCCAGCCCTTTTACCCAGGATCTCTACGTGCCCCCCAGGATGAAGGCCCCGGGGGACCATGAGCTGTTTGAAGCGGAAGCGGAAATAATCAGGTGTTTTGCCCGGAAGCATTCGGCGGTCATCATAGGCCGCTGCGGTTTTCATGTCCTCCGCAAGATGAAGAATCATGTCAGCCTGTTTTTTTACGCCGGCACTGAATTCAGGATCAGCCGGATCCAGGAGATCTATGACGTATCGCCGGAGGCTGCCGCTACCATGATAGCCCGGAGCGACAGGGAACGGAGCGCCTACTGCAAGTCGATCACGGGAAAGGATTGGGCGGATGCGAGAAATTATCATCTTTCCATAGATACCGCAAGGGCGGGGATAGAAAAGACCGTGGAGTTGACAGCAGATTACCTGGAATCAATATAATTGTATTAATAAGAGGAACGTAAACGGCTTCAATGAAGAATGACGCGCATGCAGTAAAAGGAAACCTCCCCTCGGACCTGCCGCACAACTACCGGTGGATCGTGATGGGCATCGTTATGATCGGGACCATGATGGCGACCCTGGACTCAAGCATCGTCAATGTATCGATACCGGCGATCATGGCGGATTTCGGCGCCAACGTGGACGACATCGAGTGGGTCCTCACGGGGTACATGATCGCCTTCGCCACCCTCATGCCCCTGACCGCGTGGATCCGGGACCATATCGGCTACAAGCACCTGTACATGGGGAGCCTCCTGGTGTTCACCCTTGGATCGGTGCTCTGCGGCGCCGCCTGGAACCTGGAATCCCTCATCGGGGCGCGCATCATCCAGGCCTTCGGGGGCGGGGCCATAACCCCGACCGGCATGGCCATGATCTCCGAGGTGTTCCCGCCTGAAGAGAGGGGCAAGGCCATCGGCATCTGGGGGGTCGGCGTCATCCTCGGCCCCACCTTCGGCCCGACCCTGGGCGGGTACCTGACCAAGACCTTCGGGTGGAGATCGATCTTTTTGGTGAACCTTCCCATCGGCATCATCGCCCTCATCGTCGCTTCGGCCTTTCTTGTCAAGGACAAACCCCATGAAAGCAGCCACCGTCCCTTTGACCTGTGGGGATTCATTTTCCTCACGGCCTTCCTGGTCTCGTTCCTCCTCGGCCTGTCCAAGGGGGAAAAGGAGGGATGGACGTCGGCTTATATCCTTACCTGCGCAGCCATATCGGCGGTAAGCCTGGTACTGTTCCTCGTCGCTGAGGGGGCGACCGATCACGGCATCATTGACCTTAAACTATTCAGGCTCCCGGTTTTTTCCATATGCTCCCTGGTGGTCCTGGTGCGCTCCATTGCCCTTTTCGGAGGTGTGTTCCTCATGCCCCTGTTTTTACAGCAGCAGATGGGCTTCGACGAGATGCAGAGCGGCCTCATCATGATGCCCGGGGCCCTGATGATAATGTTCTTCATGCCTATCGCGGGACGCGTGGGCGACCGCGTCGGGGCCATGCTCCCCTCGGTGTTCGGCATCGTTCTCCTGGGATGGTCCATGTTCATGTACCGCAACATGGACGTGACCATGAGCGTGTTCCAGTTTATCAAACCGACCCTGGTCCGCGGCGTGGGCATGGCCTTTCTCATGGCCCCCATCATGGCGGCGGCGCTGAATTCCGTCCCTCGCAACAAGGCGGGCATGGCCTCGTCGATGCTGAATATCATCATGCAGGTGGCCGGCTCCATCGGCATAGCGCTGCTCGCAACGGTGCTGAGCAACCGGATCCATTTCCATCTCGGCGCCGTCGGGGCGGCGGCCAGGGTGAATACGCCGGCCTTCATGGAAGCGTCGCGTCAGGTCTTTTACCGAGCCCATGACCTGGGATATCCCTACGCGCTTTCAAAGCAGGTTGCCGGAGTCATTGTCTTCAAAAAGCTCTCCCAGGCGGCGATCATCATGTCCTTCCAGGACGCCTTCATCGTCGGCGCCATCATCGTAAGCATAGCACTGATCCCGGCATTCTTCCTCCCCCGGCGCAGCAATGCGCAAAAGGAAGGTCCGTCGGCTTCTGGCGGATCCGGGAAAGGGCCCGTCATGATGGAGTAGTCTCCCCGGCAGCTTGCGGAAAAATTTTTGTTGTAAATTAAAGGCATTGCCGTACAGTACTGTCCTCGTGATGAAATGCCGTCATCGAGCAATCCCGGAACCAGAGGTCGACCCATGAAAAACCGGTTTACTGCGATAGTGCTGTTCCTTCTGCTGATTTCATTCAGGACCCTTCACGGCCAGACGGCCGATTGCCAGAAAAAATGCCAGGAACAGAAGACGCAATGCTCGAACCGCTGCATGGTCATGGCCGCGGACAATACCGGCTGCGAAGAACGGTGCGTGAAGGAAAGCGCCCGCTGCCTCGGCACCTGCCAGAGCGTCAAGCCGGACGGGAGCGACGCGGCCGATGACGATGCCGAGTACGAGGACAATGACACTGACGACGCCGATGAGGATTTCGACAAGGACGATGATCTTGACAATGACGACGATTTCAAAGATATGGAAGATTGACGCATGATCCGGAAAAGCATCAGGTGGCCCTATGTCATTCTCGTCATAGCCGCGGCCGCGGCCATGTCCTATGCGAGCAAATCGCGTCTTTCCATCGACATGGACATCACGAAGTCCCTGCCGGTCAATGACCGGGTCATAGCCGACGCCGAATATGTCATGACCCGGCACCCGGTCAAGGACCGGATCGTCATTGACCTGAGCAGCTCCAGGGGCGACACGGACACCCTTGTCGCCGGCGCCCTGGCAATAGAACGCCGGTTCGCGGAAAGCGGACTTTTCAGGAGCGTCGGCCTTGATGAGTACCGGTCCATATTCCCGGAACTCATATCGTATATAATGGAGAACCTGCCGGTCCTGTTCACCGCGCGGGAGCTCGAAGAGAAGGTAAAGCCCCTTCTCGATCCCGCGAAGGTCAGGGAAACCCTTGCCGATAACTATGCGCAGCTCCTTAACCTGGAAGGGATCGGGCAGGTGAACATGATGGCGGCAGACCCCCTGGGCCTTAAGAACCTGGTACTGGCCCGGATGGCCCACCTGGCGCCGTCACGGAATATACAGGTTGTGCAGGGGCATCTGGTCTCTTCCGACGGAAAGCACCTCCTGATAACGGCGGAACCGAAGGGTTCGGCCACGGATACGGCGGTGGCCCGGAAGATAGACGCCCTGATCCGGTCCTGCGCCGCAGACCTTGAAAAGACATACAGGCCGCAGGGCACCTCCTTCACCCTCACGCCGGTGGGGGCCTACCGGGCGGCCCTCGACAATGAGGACACGGCCCGGAAGGACACGGAAAAGGCGGTCCTCATCGCCACCATTGGCATCATCATCCTGCTCCTCGTCGGTTTTCCCCGCCCGTTCATAGGAGTTCTGGCCCTGCTGCCGGCGGTCCTGGGCACCATTGCGGCGTCGTTCGTGTATTCACTTTTCTCCCGGGACATGTCGATCCTGGCCATAGGGTTCGGCGGCACCATCATATCCTTCACCGTTGATTACGGCATTGCCTACCTCCTGTTCCTGGACCGGCCTTACGAGACGAAGGGGATGGAGGCGACGAAAGAGGTGTGGGGCCTCGGACTCCTGTCGATGCTCACCACCGCGGTCAGTTTCGCCTTCCTGTTCATCAGCGGTTTTTCCGCCCTGGCGCAGATCGGCTTTTTCGCCGCCATGGGCGTCGTCTTCACCTATATATTCGTCCATACCCTTTTCCCGGTGATTTTCCCGGTGATGCCCCCGGCAAAGCGCAAGGGCTTCGTGCCGCTCCAGCGGTTTGTCGATCGCATCATGGACTCGCGTTCTCTCCTCAAGGTCTACGCCGCCCTGGCGATATTCGTTTTTATGCTGTTGTTCGCCCGGACGGATTTCAAGGTCGACCTCGCCTCGATGAACACGGTCAGCACGGCCACCCTCAAGGCCGAGGCGCTGGTGACGAAAACATGGGGCAATGTCCTCGCCAACCTGTACCTGATGACCGAGGCCCGGAGCGTCGACGACCTCCAGCGCAGGGGAGACCATGCCGCCGACGGACTCAACAGGGAAGTCGAATCGGGCGTGCTGTCAGCGGCCTTCGTGCCGTCCATGATTTTCCCCGGCAGGGACCGCATGCGGGAAAACCTCGCCGCATGGAAGGCCTTCTGGACCCCGGCCCGCGTGGCGGCCCTGAAGAGGGACATGGGCGAGGCGGCACGTGAAACCGGGTTCGCCTCCGGCGCCTTTGATCGGTTTTTCAAGACCGTGGGCCGCGGGGATTTCAGGCACCGCGGGATTCCGGAGAAATATTACTCAATGCTCGGGATCCATCAAATGGAAGGCGGGAGGAGCTGGGCTCAGTTTTCGGTGCTGAAGCCCGGACCGTCATACCGCGCCGAAAGTTTTTACGCCCGGGTGTCCTCCGGACCGGACACGAAACTCTTCGACCCGTCGTTTTTTGCCGAGCGTCTCGGCGGCATCATTCTCTCCAGCTTCATCAGGATGGCCCTGATCGTCGGGGCCATAACGGCGGCCGTGGCCCTGCTGTATCTTCTTGACCTGAAGCTCACCTTCATTTCCCTCGCGCCGACGCTCTTTTCCCTCGTCTGCACCCTGGGCACCATGAAGCTTCTGGGGATGCGTCCCGGCATCCCGGCCATTATCGTCGCGGTCATTGTCATCGGGATGGGAACGGATTACGCCCTTTACCTGGTCAGGGCGCACCAGCGCTACAGGGACGAGGCCCACCTCTCGGTGGGGCTGATACGGCTCACGGTCTTTCTTTCGGCCTGTTCCACCATGATCGGCTTCGGGGTCCTCGCCATAGCCGACCATGCGCTGCTGAGGAACGCCGGCATCACGCTCCTCCTGGGGATCGGTTATTCCTTTACGGGCACGGCCCTCATCGTGCCGCCGCTGCTGCGGCGGGTCTATGGCCCTGTCTCTATACCCACCGGGCCCTTTGAGCCGGCTTCCCGGGAGCATGCGGCCCGGGTCGAGGGCCGTTACCGCACCCTTGAGCCATACCCCCGGCTCTTTGCGCGGTACAAGATGAGGTTTGACCCCATGTTTTCAGAGCTGCATCAGTTGCTCGGTTCGCCGAAAACCATCGTCGATATCGGGACCGGCTACGGGGTCCCTGCGGCATGGCTGGCCGAGCTTTTCCCCGACGCGCGCCTCTATGGCATAGAGCCGGATGAAACGAGGCTCAGGATAGCGTCCTGGGCCCTGGGCGACCGGGGCACCGTGGAGCAGGGGAAGGCGCCTGATCTGCCGGAATTTCCTGGCAGGGCGGACGCCGTTATCGCCATAGACATGATACACTACCTGGACGATGGAGACCTGAAACTCCTTCTCGAACGGGCGGTGAAGAAGTTGTCGCCGAAGGGAACAATCATCATCAGGGGGACCGTCCCGGGTGAAAGGCGGACGATACTCAGGACGATCGAGCTGCTCTGGACCAGGATGAGGGGCCTGCCGGTTTACTACCGGTCCGCTGAAGAACTGGCACGCATAATGGAGAGACAGGGTTTTACGGTGACCGTCAGGGACTCGATCAGCAGGAGCCGGGAGGAGAAATGGTTCCTGGGCAGTGTTAATACAAAGCCGGCGCGGAAGGCGAAAAAGAAGCGATGAGGTAACACCTGGCGTGGTCGCCGGCCCAGTGAAATATTCTTGTCTTTATCGTGGGTTATAATATGGTGCCGAAAGCGGGGAATGGCGATGTCTTCACCCTGTTTTAAATCATATCTGGCCCTCATCTTGCCCATGTTCATCATGGCGCTGGGAATCACTGTTTATTACCATAACCGCAGAAGCAGGGCCAACAGGCTCTTTTCGGTTTTTATGGTCAGCGTGTCGCTATGGCTTTTCGCCGGGGTCGTCTATTTCACCCACAGCAGCACAGCGTCCTTTCTGCTTCCATTCCAGCTGTGCATCGGCTCTTCCTTCGGAACGGTTTTTTACTTATTTTCCCGGGCCTTTATCGATGAAAACCACCGGATCAGGCAGCCTGAAAAGTTGCTACTTATTTCATCGGCACTTATAGCGGCATATTATGCCGTCATACTCTTCTGGCCCGGCCCTGTCCCCGGTTTTGAGCGGGATTTCAGCATCATCAACGGCCGCGTTCATCGGGAGCCCACACGCATGTACATCATCTACTCGACGAACATTCTGGCGGGATTTGCGGCAGCCGTCACCGTGCTGGTCCGGGGGTACAGAAGGGAGCGTGATCCGGCGCGTCGCCGGAGGATAGGCATCGTTCTGGTGTCGATTCTGTTCGGTGCGTGCGGCGTGTATATCCTGAGCAATATCCTGACCATGGCGGGAATGAGCGGGTATGAGGAATACTCCCTCCTGCCGCTGCTGGTCAGTCTCGTTGCCATTTCCTTCACGATTCTGGGAGACCGGGCTTGGACCATGGAGCATCTTCTGAATATCATAGCCCGGCGGAATCGGGAGATCGAAGATGATCTTGAAACGGCCCGTCAGCTCCAGAGGCGGCTGCTGCCTGAAGAAGGAAGGACTGCGCCGGGCTGCACCGTTCACGCGGCCTATATCCCCGTGGACAAGGTCGGCGGCGATTTTTTCGATTACGGCGAGCGCAACGGGGTCGTTGAGTTCTTCATCGCTGACGTGTCCGGGCACGGACTGCCGGGCGCCTTCCTCGCAACGGTCACAAAAGTGGCTCTTGACGGGATTGATGAACGGACGGGGCCCGCTGAGGTCCTCATCAACCTTAACAAGGTCATTTGCCGGGCAACGGTGCATCATAATTTTGTGACGGCGTTTTTCTGTACCGTCGACCGCGGTCGGGGCCGCATGAGGTATTGCAGCGCAGGCCATCCCACCCAGGTGCTGTTTCGGAAGGGAAGGGGGGAATGTATCGGGCTCCCCTCCATGGGGTCCCCGCTGGGATGGTTCACGGGTCTCTCCCTGGGAGAGCGGGAGGTCCCGGTCGAACCGGGAGACCGGCTGATACTATACACGGACGGGATCGTGGAATGCAGGAATGAGGAAGGGGATTTGTTCGGGGAAGAGCGGTTTTTCAATTTTATAACGCTTCGCGGCAATGATCCGCCGCGGTCTTTCCTTGACGCGCTTCTGGACGAAATCAGGAATTTCAGCGGTGCGACGATTTTCTCGGATGATATCACCTGCCTGGTCGTTGACCTTATCTGAGGCAGGCTTTCGCGGTCCCGGTCATACCGAATTACGTCTTATTGAACAGCACCGTATATTTTGTGCCGCCTTCACGGTCGATGCGTATCGTCCCCTGGATCTGATCCGCCAGGAGATAGATGAGTGACAGTCCCAGGGATTTTATCTTTTCCGGGTCGATTGACCGGGGCAATCCTACACCGTTATCGCCAACTATGAGCTCGATGGTGTTGTTGTCCAGTTCATGAAAGGAAATTCTGATCTTTCCCTGCCCGCTGAACGAGGAAGGGAAGGCATATTTGAAGCTGTTTGATATTATTTCGTTGAGCATAAGGCCGCAGGGTATGGCCTTGACGATGTCCAGCTCTATGTGGTCGGTGTCGTATTCCACGGTGCAATTGCCGCAGAAGAGACGGTAGGTGTTCTGGAGGTCGCTGGTTATGATGGTAATATATTCAGCGAAATCGATCCGCGCGAAGTCCCCCGACTGGTAGAGCCGCTCGTGGATGAGCGACATCGCCTTGATCCTGCTGTTCAGGTCCTCGTAGAGCATGAGCACTTCCCTGTCGGTTATCTTCCCCGCCTGGAGCGCGATGAGGCTGCTGATGATCTGGAGGTTGTTCTTTACCCGGTGGTGTATCTCCATCAGAAGAACTTCCTTTTCACGGAGTGACGCCTGCAGGTTGTCGAATACCGTTTTCCGGTAGGTGATGTCGCGGCAGAGGGTCAGTATCCGGCTTCCCGCCTTGCTGTCGATGACCGTGGCATTGATCTCGATGGGGACCGTTTTACCGTCAGGCTGGATATAGCTTATCTCGAGGTCCCTGATAAATCCCTGCCGCATGCACGCCTCAACGGCCGCGGCGTTCCGCTCCCTGTCTGCCGGAGAGGTCCAGTCGGTGACGCTTTTACCCATGATGTCGTCAAGGGTCAGATGGCCGGTAAGGCGCACGTACTCGGCATTGGCGTCCAGGACCCTGCCGCGGCCGTCAATGATGACGTAGCCGGTGTCGGTCGTGTCAATGAGGGCCCGGTATTTTTCCTCCGCCTCTCGGGTATCCTCAAGCGCCTGCTCCCGGTCGCGGCGCATGGCGTTGATCTTGTCCGCAATCCCAAGGGAAAGGAGAATCACCATAAGCGATGAGCCAATCTGTACGCCCCAGGTGCTCAGGAAACCTTCATGGATAAGGCCGAAAGAATGGAAAACCAGCAGGAGCGCCCCGAACAGAAGGCTGATCCATGCGGCAACGTAAAACATGGCCTGTCTTGATCCCTTTGCGGTCATTATAACGCCGCATAGTATGAGTATTACCAGGATTGCTCCGGTTTGAAAGGCGATAACTGGCGCAGCAAAATTATAATCCAGCATGAAAGGGAGGGCGAGTGTGGCGACAACAATGGCCGTTATAATGAGAAGAAATCGATCGAACCGTGGAATTGATGAGCGAGTCTCAAGAAATGCTCGGGTGAAGATAATTGCGAATACATCAACGAAATTGGCCATGACAATATTCGCGATGTTCCCCCATTCAGGCATACCCGGCCATAAGTACTGAAACGCCAGGCCGTTATATGACATTGAATGCAGAGAGATGCTCAGAGTAAACAGGGAGAGGAATAGGTAGCTCGATTCTCTGACTGAAACATAAATGAAGAGATGATAAAGGAACAGGGCCGCCATAATTCCATAATACATCCATAACAGAATGGACTCATGGGCTTGATGCTTCTGCAGGGCTTGCGGGCTGTATGCCGTGAAGGAAATGTTCAATGAACCGCTGGTATTAATCCTGATATAATACACCTTTTCCCCGGGAGGTGTCGCAACGGGGAATAAAAAAGTACGGTAATCATGGGGCCTTGCGGTAAAAGATCTTCTGTCTCCAGTACAGATGGTTGCATGACCGCTGCCTTCAGGCGCATAGAAGCAGATGTCATCGATAAGGGGGTATGAGCATTCGAGGAGCCAGGATATGTCATGGTTTGACCGGTTTACAATGGTTGCGCGAAGCCAGACGGCGGCCCTGGTGAACCCGAAGCTGTAATCCTCTTTCGGCAACGGCCGGAATCTTCCCTGGATATGCTTCGAGGACATGTCGCTGATGACGGCTTTACCCCCGGGGTCAAGATAGAAATCAAGGTGGCCGCCCATTTTCTGGCTGGTGAATGAATCGCTGATTGAGAGGGGTGTCGAAAAAAGAGGACTGTTCGATGATGCGATAAGCACGATAACAGAAACGCATATGGTGCAGAGCCGGCTGATAGCTGCGGTTACGGGCTGTTTGCTTTTGTTGCGGCCGGGCCAGATCATTATTGCAATTTAACCCGTCAGCCGTCCCGAGTCAAGATTTTTGTTTGTCATCTTCCGGTGAAACTCGGTTTTCGTTTGTCAAGGAAAGCCCTTACGGCCTCGGCATGGTCCTGGGTCCTGGTGGCGGCAAACTGGTAGCTGACGCCCACGTCGGTTGACAGTTCCAGGGGCTGGCCGCCGATCTGGTTCATGGCCTTCTTGATGATGCCAACGGCCGCCGGGCCCCGGGCGAGCCTCCGGGCAAGCTTTTCGGCCTCCGGCATGAGCTGGTCGGCCGGCACCACCTTTTCCACCAGGCCGATGCGGTATGCCTCCTGGGCGTTGATGAGCTCTCCGGTATAGCACATGTACCGGGCCATGCCGGGGCCCACGATCTTCGGCAGAAGGCACATGCCTATTTCCGGGACCAGGCCCATGCGCACGAAGAACTCTCCCAGCTGGGCCGTGTCCGCGGCGATGCGGAAATCGCAGAGGAGGGTCATTTCGAATCCGGCGCCCAGGGCGAAGCCCCTGATGGCGGCGATGGTGACCTTTTCAAGGTTGTAGAGGTCCATGTAGAGCTCCACCAGCGGCTCGAAGTACTCCTTGAATTCCCTGAGGCCGAGGTCCTTCAGCGGGTCTATGTCGAGGGCGACATCGCCGCCGGCGGAGAAGTGGTCGCCCGCGCCGGTGAAGATGAGGGCACGTATCGTCTTGTCTTTCTTTGTGTCAATCCATGCCTTCTGCAGTCCCTCGAACAGGTCGGGACTGAAGGCGTTCAGCTTGTCGGGCCTGTTGAAGGTCACGATCGCGTAGTTTTCCTTCACCGTTACGAAGCAGCTGCCGTATTCTCTTTTTTCTTCCGCCATGGTCGGCCTCCCGTAGACCCCCCCTGTCCCCCGGAGGGGCATGAAATGTTGTTTAAAGACACGGCATGCCGTGCCGCCGCGGCCTATACCCTTTCAAATATCGTCGCCGGCGCCTGGCCGCCGCCGGTGCAGAGGGTGACAAGGCCGTATTTCGCCTTGCGGCGCATGAGCTCATGGATGGCCGTGACCGTGAGGCGGCAGCCGCTATTGCCTACCGGGTGGCCCAGCGCAAGGGCGCCGCCGTTGACGTTCAGCTTTTCCATGTCCGCCCCGAGCTCCTTCGCCCATGCCAGCGGTATCGGCGCGAAGGCCTCGTTGACTTCGAAAATGTCTATGTCCGACATTTTCAACCCGGCCTTCGCCAGCACCTTGGGAGTTGCCGTTATCGGTCCGGTGAGCATCAGCTTCGGGTCCGAGCCGACCACGGCGCTGGCGACGACCCTGGCCAGCGGGGGAACCTTGAGCTGCTTCGCCTTCTCACCGGACATGAGCAGTACCGCCGACGCGCCGTCGGTCACGGTGCTGGAAAGGCCGGCCGACATCCAGTCGGTTCCGGGGAGCACCTTGAGGGCGTCCAGGCCTTCGCGGGTGACGCCGGCGCGGACCGGCTCATCGGTCTCGCAGACAAAGGAGTTGCCGTCCTTGTCGAGTCCCCTCGTCGGGAGTATCTCTTTCTTGAAGTATCCTTCCCTGATGGCCCGCAGGGCCTTTTCGTGGCTGGCTATGGCAAAGTCCTGGCATTCCTCCTTGGTGATTTTCCACTGGTTCGCAATGGCCTGGGCGGCTACCATCTGGTTCGGTATGCCGTACCGTTCCATGTAGCCCTTGCTGATGGGATGGCCGGCGTTCTGCCCGTTTGACAGGGTGCAGTTCAAGTCGGAGGCGATGCCGTATTTCGACATGATCTCGCAGCCGGAGGCTATCACCGTGTCCATTTCACCGGAAGCGATCATGCCTGAAGCAAGCTGGATCGCCGAAAGCCCGCTCCCGCACTGGCGGTTCACGCTGATGCCGCCGATAGTCACGGGCAGGTTTGACTCAAGCACGGCCATGCGGGCGAGATTGAATCCCTGCTCGCCGATCTGGTATACGCATCCAGTGATGACGTCATCCACCTGGCTCACATCCAGAGCGGCACGGCTGACGACCTCGTTGAGGACCATGGCCAGCAGCTGCGGGGCGGAGTATTCGCGCAGGTATCCTTTCTGTTTTCCCACGGGCGTCCTCGCGGCGCTAATGATATATACATCTTTCATGATGGCACCTCCCTTGCTATGTCGTTATTTGACATATTGTATTACAATAAGTCAAATAAAAAATATCGGTCCTGCCAAAATTGTGGTGCCGGCAACCCGCCGGTCCAGGCAGGCGCTGAAACACCAAAAATTTGATTTTCTTGTTGATATTGTGTATAATTTTTTACTGATCCGGCAAGCATGAGCCTCGGTATCGTGTCCGGGAGTTATAAATCTTCCCGGTATGAATTTGCAGGAGGGAAGGCGCGGTAATGATGGTGAAAGTGATAAAGATTTATTTCCGGTTTATGTCTCATTTCTTCTTGACAAAATTCTGGCCTGTTGTATAATGCGGCGCAATAATTTGCAAGTGTCCAGTTGGCCGACGGACACGCCTTAATTCCCGCTGTCGGAAAGGCAGCGGAAAAAAAGAGGGGGACGTTACACATGGATGGCTCAGAGCCTGACGCTTGTGACCGATGTTATCCGCCACTTGATTCGATCTTGCCGCGACGAACCTTGCCTATCTTTTGTTTAAAAACACACTACAGAAAGAAAACACGCTGCGCGTCGGCATCTGCGCGCGCGCAGGGGGAGATGCACGGGGGGAACACCTATGTCTAATTATTGCCTTGAATGCTCGAAGAGGGGGTTGGACTGCTGCCGGGAGGCCCATGCGAAATTCCTGACGCTGAAGGACGCCCGGCGCATCGCCGATTTTCTGGGCGAGGATATCGATTCGTTCGCCCTGTACGGTGAGTTGAATGAAAAGGACAAAGAAGAATACATTTATATTCACAAGCACCAGAGCTATTACTATGACCTGACGCTGCGTGACGGCAGGCTTCTCCAGCTGAGGGAGCAGTCCGACGGCTCATGCTTCTTCCAGGCGGCGGACGGTATGTGCCGGATATACCCGGTGCGGCCCCTCATATGCCGAACTTATCCGTTCTGGCTGACCGACGGCGGCGAGTTGATCTTCGACGGCTGCAGCTCGGACTGCCGGATCGTATGCGCCATGACCGGCAATGACGATCCGGAGGACGTCACCAAGCTGGAGGACCCTGACGGCAGCTGTCGGACCCGGGCCCTCGGATATATCGGCCAGAGCCGGGAGGAAATGACCGCGGTGCTGGAACAAATGATGGATGAGATTGAGGATTACCGTCTCAATATCGACTCCTTTGTGAAGGATAATGCCGTCCCGGTTCCCTGATGCATGGGCAACGGTAGTATACATCATTATCTACTTTATCAATATTAACCTTGACATTTTCCGCTATCTGTATAATGTTTCCTTGTAAACGATAGTGATGGAGCCCATGTCATGGTTATATAATCTTTTTTTTTTACAAATGTGATCGCCTTCGCCGTCATGGCGGCGGTGATTGTCTATTCTTGGAAGAACCGGTCTGTTGCCGGGGCGAAATCCTTCATTGCCCTTGCCCTCCTTCTGTCATGGGGAATACTGACGGACGGACTTGCCATGGTCAGTCCGGACGAAGACCTGGCCCTTGTATTATTCTCGCTGAGATTTATCACCCTGGCCGGTGTTCCGCCCATGTGGCTTGTGTTCACCCTCCATTATACGGGCCTAGGGAACCGTCTCACGCCGGCCCGCTATGTCATGCTCTTCACAGTCCCGGTTCTGACACAGATCATTCTCTGGACCAACAGCCATCATGGCCTGTGGGTGGCCCATGATGTCGGGTTCATCCGTTGGGGCGTGTTCCTGATTGCCGACACGGGTGTCCGCGTCCAGGGCCCCTGGTTCATGGTTCATACCATCTATGGATATCTCTGCCTTGGTTTCGGCATAGCCCTCATTTTTCAATGGTCCTACCACATGATGCGGTTCTATCGGGTCCAGGCCATGGCCCTCTGGATCGGCATGATCATTATGACGGCAGGCTCGGCGATCCCGACGTTCAAGCTCATACCGTGGCTCAGGGTAAACCCGGTCATTCAGGCTCTTACGGTAGGCGCTCTTCTTTTCGCCTGGGCAACCTTCCGGTTCCGGTTTCTCGATATCGTGCCCGTTGCCCGTGATATGCTTATCGACAGCATGGAAGACTGCATGCTTGTCCTTGACGAGCAGAACAGGATCGTTGACATAAATCCGCCAATGCGGGCCCTTCTGACCGACGCCCTGTCGGAGAAGGGAATCCCGGCACCGGAGAACATGATCGGACAGCCGGTGGCAATGCTGCTGGCTCCGTGGCGTGATTTAGTCGAGAAGTTTGTGACCTTACCCGGCTTCCAGGAGGAGGTCGTATTGTCAATCGGAGGCGCGGAGCAGTATTATGACCTGAAAATATCACCGCTTTTAAAGAGGGGACTCCATCAAAATGGCAGAATTACCGTTCTGAGGAACATAACAGACAGGAAGCTCATCGAAAACGACCACAAGTTGAGCGAGGCCCGCCTTAATGCCCTCTATAAGCTGAACCAAACCGAGTTTGCGACGGAGAAGGAAACCATTGATTATGCCCTGGATGAGGCCGTGCGTCTGACGGGAAGCAGATACGGGTATTTTCACCTTGTCAAGGAAGATCAGGAGAACCTCGAGCTGGTAACCTGGTCAGGGGAAGTTATGAAAAGCTGCACGACGGTGACCGACCGGCATTATCCGTTGAGTATGGCCGGGGTCTGGGCGGACTGTGCACGGACAAAACATCCGGCCGTCCATAATGACTATCAGAGTCTTCCCGAACGCAAGGGATACCCGGAAGGACATTCCCATATCGTGCGCCACATGAGCGTTCCCATCATTTACAAGAACAGGGTCGAAGCCATATCGGGGGTTGCCAACAAGCAGACCCCCTACAACGATGCAGACGTCCGTCAGCTTCAGCTTTTCATGGATGGCCTGTGGAAGATCATCGAGCGAAAGCGTTCCGAGGAACAGCTGGCGTCGGCTCTGCTGGAACGGGAAAAATTCCTCAACGAACTGACGGTCAGTGAAAAATTGCTGAAAGAGCGGAATGAAAAGATGCAGGCCGACCTCGAGATTGCCCGGTCGGTCCAGAAAGCCATCATGAAGTTTGCCCGGCCTGCATGCCCCAGGCTGGCTGTCGACGTACGGTACAAGCCCCTCGATGAGGTCGGCGGTGATTATTTTTCATTTTTCAATTATAGTGATGACTCGCTGGGCTTTTTTATCGGTGACGTGGCCGGTCACGGGATAGCGTCCGCCCTGTTTATCGCCCTCCTGAAATCGGCGACCACGCGCGTATCTAGGGAATACGGTCATACGCCGTCCCTCTTCATGAAAAACCTCAATGACGAGTTGCTTGATTACATGTCGTCGTATTTCGTGACCGGGATCTATGGGCTTTTCGATCCCTGCGGCGGCGACGGTTCAATCTCGCTCAAGTTTACCGTGGGAGTTCATCCCTTCCCGGTAATCAAGCGGCTTGGCGGTGATTTCAAGTTTTCAGGCGTTTCAAACGATATCATAGGGCTGTCCGGCGATGTGGCCTATACCGATAATGCCGTTAACCTTCTGCCGGGGGATAGGGTCTTTATATACACCGACGGGATCCCTGAAACGCTCAATCCCTCGCGGGAGCCGATCGGATTTGGTGAAGAACTGCTCGATATTTTCCGGAAAGCAGAGGGCCCGGATCTATCCCGGATGCTCGATGCTATTATCAAGGAATTGGCTGCATATCGTCATGGTAATCCGATGCGTGACGATGTTACCATCATCGGCATGGAAGTGATCTGACGGCGGAGCGTCCGGGCTGAACGCAGTCGCCCGGAATTTCAGCCGGATCGTGAAGCCTTTTATTCAGGGAATTCTCCGGGGATAACGACAATCAGGAAGGGCGGGTGTGCGGGCTCATGCGATGACCTCCTTGTCGAAAACGGCAAGAATTGAACAATTAACCAAAATATTGATGGACAATCCAATATAGGATGATCAATTGGAGCCGCGGGTCTGAAAAAAACAGGGAAAATGCCGCCGCCCTCGGCGGAGCGGGCACTAAATATTCTTGACCGGGGGCGTTAATCTCGTGACATGCTCAAAGAGCGTGAAGGTGCGGTCGGGAGCCCGGGTCACTATGTCGCGGCCCCAGCACCCGCAGGGCACGAACGGCGCAGAATCGCTACAAAAAAAGAGGGGGAATACCCATGAAGTCTTTCAATGATAAAAATGTTCTTCTTACCGGCGCGGCTACCGGCATCGGCAGGCTGATGGCCCTCATGATGGCCGATGAAAAAGCGAACCTGGCCCTCGTCGACGTCAACTTGAAGAAGCTGGAAGAAACGCGGAAGGAATGCGCGGCACGGGGTGCTGTCGCGAAGGCCTATGAATGCGATATATCGAGCAAGAAGGACATAGAAGGGACGGTCAAGAAAGTGACGAAGGATTTCGGCAGGGTCGATGTCCTTATCAACAACGCCGGCATCGTGTCGGGAAAATTCACCCACGAATACGATTACGAGGACATCCTGAATACCATGACGGTGAATTTCGTCGGCGGCGCCTACCTCACGCGGCTCATCCTCCCCGCTATGATGAAGAGGAACTCCGGCCATATAGTCTTCGTGGCTTCCGCCATGGGGCTTACCGGCGTGCCGCGCATGGGTGCTTACGTGGCGTCAAAGCACGCCATCGTCGGCTACGTGGACACCATGAGGATGGAACTGAACAAGTACGGCTGCAACGGCGTTAAGACCCTCTGCGTGTGTCCCTCGGGCATAGACACCGGCATGTTCCCCGGCTACAAGGCGCCGCTCCTGTCGCCGATCCTGAAACCGGAGGAAGTTGCCCGGAGAACGCTGAAGTCAATCAAGAGCGAATGGACCTACCTGAAACTGCCCTTCATCGTGAAGCTGATACCGTCCATGAAGCTCTTCCCGGCCAGGGTCCAGGACCAGCTGGCCAGGGCCACGGGACTGCTGAGCAGCATGGACCATTTCACGGAAAGGAAGAAGTAACAATATGCCGGAGGCGGGGTCGTGTGACCCCGCCTCCGGCATTTATCTTGACATCCCCCCCGCGCCGACGGACAGTTCGGCGCCGATGCCGCGGCCCGTTACAATATCCACGACACCGGGAACCCCGTCTTCATGCTTCATCTCCTCTCCAAGGGCACGGGCGTTCTCCGCGTAGGCGCGGTTCTCTATCATCTCAGACAGTGCCCGGGCAAGCTTTCCGGCCGATATCCTGCGTGGAGGCACCGGCGCCGGTCCGAGCCCCAGGCGGTGTACCCGGTGGCCCCAGTAGAACTGGTCCGCTATCTGGGGCATGATGAACTGAGGCACCCCGGCCCGCGCCGCAGTGTGGGTGGTGCCGCTGCCCCCGTGATGGGCGGCCCCGGCGCAGAAGCGGAACAGGGTGGCGTGGTTCGAGTCTCCCACCGGGAATATCTCCGGGGGGAGCTCCATGTTGCCCAGCCCCGTCCAGCCGGTGCCGAGGACGGCGCGGCACCGGGCCCGCTTCACGGCCTCCAGTATGACGCGGGTGAAGGCCGCTGAATCGTCGACGCTGACGCTGCCGAAGCCGATATAGACCGGCGGCGGGCCGTCTTCAAGGAACCGGGCCAGGTCCGGTCCGAGACCGCCGTCGATGTCTCCGTAACAGTACCCGGTGTAGCTGTAGTCATAGTTTCTCCGCCATGTCCTGCAGGGTGGAGCCAGCACCGGGTTTATGGCAAGGATAGTGTGGCTGCGGCCGGTAAAGTAATCGTTCACGCCGCCCATTCCAGCCATGCCCAGCTTCCGCCGGGCGCCGTTGATGTGCTTCCTGAACATGAACCCCGTCATGGCGTTGACCGCGTTCCAGAGCCCCCGGTTGGCGATGCGGGGCAGCCTCTGCCACGGTATAAGGGGCGGCGGATGGTAGCCGGGGAGCACCGGAGTGTAGGCGATACGGTAATGGGGGATGTCACGGTATTCGGCCACGGTGGGCACCGCCACCTCGTTGACGCTGGTGACCAGGAGGTCCGCATCGGCGGTCTCGGCAAGCAGGTATTCCATCTGCTCGTCGATGGCCCGGGAAAACCAGTCTATCGCCGTTTTTATCGCTCCGATGCCGCTTCCCATCTCCTCCATGACCATGGCGCTGTCCTCTGAATAGAGGAGCGGCTTCAGTCCCTTGCCGCGCGCCCTGGTACCGAACATCTCCGGAACGCAGATCGAAACCTTCAAGCCGGCCCGCTTCAGGGCCGCTCCGATCTCAATGATGGGATATACGTCGCCGCGGGAGCCGCGGCTTGACAGTACGACTTTCATGGTTTGTTCCTCCCGCCGCGCGGCTTATGAGCGGTAGTTCTCGATACGGGCCGTATCGATCACCGGGAGGACAAAGCCGGGGTCGGTCTCCTTCCTGAAGCGGCGGTACGCCGCCGGTATACGGAAGAGGAGCGCCCGGGGGCTGAACTTGATGGAGGACATGATCCAGCAGCCGTGGGTGCACCAGCAGTTGGCCTTCCAGCCGCCGCCGATTTCTGCGATTTCACGCTTCATGGCGTGGGAGTAAAGGGCCGATGTCAGGTTGCAGTCGTAGTCCCGCAGGTTGCCGATGGGAGGGCGCATCTCGCAGGACCGGAAGTCGCCGTTGTGGTCGATGACGAAAGTGGTCATCCCGGCCGTGCAGGCCATCTTCCAGTCGGAGGGGCCGGCGTAGTTGGCGTCCTGGATGTCGTTAACGAACTTGATGAAGCCAAGGAAGAAGAACTTGGCGAACTTCTTTTTCAAGCCGCCGAAGTCCCGGAAAATGCCGTCGGCCTGCTTCTCGAAAAGGGGGAGTATCCTCCTCCTGAGGTCTTTCACGCGCCCCGGCGTCAGGGTTTTGATGGCCGGGTCGCGGGTGTCGCCGCGGGGGATCTCGTAAAAATGGGTGGCCACAATGTCCTTGTTCAGGATGTAGACGCCCAGGTCGAAGAGGCGGTCGTAGGCGTCGGGGGTGATGACCGTGACGGCGTTCATCAGGAGGCGCTTGTTCCCCCTGAACCGGTCGGCGGCCTGTTCCATGACGGCGATGGTCTTCGCGAAGTTGCCCGGGATGCCGCGGTTTTCGTCGTGCAGCTTGCCCGGACCGTCCAGGGAAAAGTTAAGGTGCACCGTGAGCTCGGGGCAGGCTTCGAGGAGCCGCGCCGTTTCATCGATGATGAGCCCGCCGCAGAGGCCGTTGGTGGGAAGGTTCACCACCCGCACGCCGTTGTTGTCGTAAAAGAGCTTTACTATCTCCACCAGCTCCTTCCGGAGGAACGGTTCGCCGCCGGAGAGCCAGAGCTTGTCGAACTTCGGCGCGGTTTCCGATATGCGCCTGATTTCTTCGAAGGTCAGATCGTCATCGCTGTTCAGTTTTTCATGGTAAAAGCAGGTGCGGCACTTCGAATTGCACCGCGACGTGATGAAAAGGAAAACTCCTTCCAGCCTGCGCCGCCGGAAAAGCTTGTGCAGCAGGCCGGTCTCGCCCATGTGCATGTCTTTTTTCCGGCTGCCGGCTGATTGTTCCTTTAATGGGGCCGGATCGGTGTAATGGGCGGGCGAAGGCAGACGTGTAGAAGCCGTATGATCTACAGGCATGGTATCCTCCTAAAAATGGTAATACTGTTTCGGGGCCGGAGTCCCGGGCGCTTTATATAGGGTATGCGCCTTTTTCTATATATCGTAGCCTGCGGGCATTGCATATTTTTTTTCAAGAACAAAATCAGACGCATCAAATATTATTGTTTTTTTGAGTTATTCCAGACACTGCTTATTTTGAGAGGGTGATGTCTGGACTACGATGTGCGGGAATGGCGGTAATGGAAAAGATATTGACTTTATCCGGCAGATATTCGATGTATATTCCGGTTGAGAAAAATGAAAGCGCAATTCCGGCGGGAATTGGCGGGATATCATACCAGCGAGTCATGCCTCTTCTTGAAAAACAAAAAATAAAGTTTACCGAAGCCTACGCTGACTACTACCAGGTGGTCTACGGCACGATCTGCTCGAAAATCTCCAACCCTGATGACACGGACGACCTGACCCAGGAAGTGTTCATGCATTTTTATTCCAGGATGAACGAGGTCGATAACACCCGGGCATGGCTCTTCGGAACCATCAATAATGTCCTGATGAATTACTACCGGAAGAAGAAAAAATTTTCCAGTGACGAGGACATCGAGAATTACCTGGGAGACGTGTCCCTGACCTTCGTCAACGGCTTCAGGGACACGCGGATCATCATAGATGAGGCGGTGGGCCGGTTAACCGAACCTGAACGGATACTTTTTGACCTGGTAGCGGTCCAGAACCTGACCTATGAGCTGGCGGGACAGCACCTGGGCTTTTCAAAACGCCAGGCGGAGTACCGCTATTCATTGATCGTGAAGAACATCCGGGGCTTTCTCAATGAAAAAGGGATCACCAACATCGAGGACCTGTTATGATAGATGAAATTGCCCTCATGCGGCGTGTCTTTGACCGGTACCGGGTTTCCAGTCCATTGTCCGGGGACGTTCAGCGTCGGGCCATGCGGATGAAGAGGAAGAACCTGGTAAGCGTTATGAAGAAGCTTGGGATCTATTCCCCCCTCTACGGGATGATCCTTTCGTTATACTTTTTCCTGAAAAAACTCGGTATCGGCCTCAGCATCATGCAGAGCGCCGTTCTTTTTTTCACGGCCTCGGCCGTTGTCGTCTCCTCTGTTGCCGCCGGCGGATACCTGCTGGTCGGGAATGTTGTGGTAAAAAGTCCTTCCGTTTATGAGGAGCATGAGAAAAAGGCCGCACCGGCGGCAGAACCGGATGCGAAAAGCGGCGATGTCACCGGCGGGAACAGCTCCATCGCGTACCGGTACCGGCTACAGTTTTACGGCCTCGAGAATAACGGCGCCGATGGAACGCTGGTTGCGCAGGTTTCCGATGCCATGCGAAGCGAAATTATACGGCTGAAGGGCCGTGACAGGATAGCGGTTTCCGCTGTACCGGACCGCGCCGGCCTGGTCCTCACCGGGTCAGTAGAAAAGCTTGACAGACAATACCTTTTTTCGATAAGACTTACCGAAAGGCGAACGAGACGGATAATCTTCGCTGCCTCGGAAGAATCCGCCACGGCCGAAGGTCTTCGTGATCTGGCCGTAAGGTTCGCCCAATCTGTCGCAGGCAACATCCAGTAACGAATGAACAAAAAGGTGTTATTCCTGTGCGCCGCCGCGCTCATTGCTCACGCGGCGCTGGTTAAAACGTATGCCTTCCCGGAAAAGCGGGTGGCGGTGCTGGAGTTTTCCGCCAATAACATCGCCGATTCCTACGCCAAGGCCCTGCGCAACAAGATCGAGATAGCCCTCTACAAGAAAGAGCTCCACGTGCTGGAGCGGAAGAACATTTCCAGGGTCCTTTTCGAGCTGGGGAGGGACCGCGTATGCCGCGACGACGGCTGCGCCGTGTCCCAGGGGAAGATGGTGGCCGCGGATTACGTTGTTGTCGGGGATGTGACCTGTGCCGGGCGGTATCTGGTAACGGTAAAGATAGTCGATGTGGTCACCGGTATGATAATCTTCGCGGATTCGGCCTCCATGGACGAGAAGGAGGGGGTCCTTGACGCGTCACAGAAGCTCGCTGACAGGCTCGCTGTTTCCCTTGGGAAGAAAATCAATAAGGACGAGCCCCGGGGAACGGGCGGCGCCGAATCAGGGGTAAAGGCATCTGCGCGGGTACGGGGCTTTGTCGAGATAAACGGCGGATACCTGCTGCCGGTCGCATTCCTGGGAACAAAGGCAGGGCGGGGCTATAACGTTTCAGCTACCGGCGGCGCCGTTGTCGATAATTGCTTCATCGGCCTCAAAACGGGATTCTTCCGCCTCCACAAAAAAGACAGCCATGTTTACGCCACGATCGTTCCGGTCATGGCCCAGTTCAAGTATATCTTCAATATTAACAATTTCCTCATCTCGCCCTTCCTGGGGTGCGGCGTGTCCTATAATCACATCAATGAAACCGGGAAAAAAGTCTTTGAGCCGCTGGTGAATCCCGGCATCTCGGTCGGCTACCTGTTCGGCAGTCATGTCAGCCTCAACGCCCATGCCGGCTACTACTGCATCATCGAAAGGGCGAGGGGGATACAGTTCCTCGATTTCGGGATCGGGGTCGGGTGTTTGTTTTAGCAGTGGCTGTGAATGGTATGGAAAACACAGGGGTTGTCATAATTGAACAGCCCTTGTTGTTATTCCCCGAGTTTTTAATTCTGCATTACTGAGTCAACCATGTAAAAGTCTCATGGCCAGAAAGTTATTATTTCTATTTGACATTATTTCATGCCGGTGTAGAATCAAAGGGAATAATGAAAGGAACGGCAGACTGAATGGTATTCATCGTGATGGGCGTATCGGGATGCGGGAAAACAACGGTGGGGAAACTGCTGGCCGGCCGCATCGCCTTTCCCTTTCACGACGCCGATGACTTTCACTCCCAGGGGAATCTCGAGAAGATGAATAACGGCGTCCCCCTCACCGATGAGGACCGCGTGCCGTGGCTCTTCGACCTGGCCGTGCACGTGGCCCAGTGGAACCGGCACGGCGGCGCGGTGCTGGCCTGCTCGGCCTTAAAAAAACAATACCGAGACATGCTCGACTGGAACGGAAAGGAAGAGGTCGCCTACATCCACCTGAAGGGCGACCGTGATTTCATTCTCGGGCGCTTGCGGGACAGGACCGGCCACTTCTTTCCGCCGTCCCTGCTGGAAAGCCAGTTCCGGGACCTGGAAGAACCCGTTGACGCCGTGACGGTTTCAATAGATTCCAGGCCCGATGATATCTGCACTGAAATAATAACGGAGATTATCCGCAGGGAGCTGCTGCCCCAATCCTACATCAGGAGCCTTAACATTGGCTAATTTCGACATCGGCATAGTGGGTCTCGGGATCATGGGGAGAAACATGGCCCTCAATTTCTCCCGCCGCGGCAATGCCGTTGCCGTGTTCAATCCCGATGTCGCCGGGGAGGGGGACCTGCTGGCGGCTTTCCTGGAGGCCCACGGGTGCGACGGCATTGCCGGTGCCCGCATTCTCGACGACGTTGTCGCCATGCTGCGCAGGCCCCGCGTCATCCTGATGATGGTGAAGGCGGGGACCCCGGTTGATGACATGATCCACCGACTCGCGCCGCGCCTGGAGCCCGGCGATATCATCATCGACGGCGGCAACTCACAGTACCTGGACACGGCCCGCCGGGCGGCGGCGGTGGAAAAGCAGGGCCTGCTCTACGTGGGATGCGGCGTTTCCGGCGGCGGCGAAGGGGCGCTCCGCGGTCCGTCCCTCATGCCCGGGGGCACGGCAGGGGCATGGGAAAGAGTGCGGCCGCTGCTCCAGTCCATCGCGGCACGGCTCGATGACGGGACCCCCTGCTGCGAATGGATCGGGCCCGGCGGATCGGGGCATTTCGTGAAGATGGTCCACAACGGCATCGAGTACGCCATGATGCAGGCCATCGCCGAAACCTATGACATGATGAAGCGGCTCTTCGGGATGAAGGCCGATGAAATTGCCGGCGTGTTTGACCGGTGGAACGGCGGACGCCTCGGCGGCTACCTGGTGGGGATCGTCCCCCGGGTGCTGAAAATGAAGGACGGCAACGGTCTTCTGGTTGACTCGATTCTGGACCGGGCCTTCCAGAAGGGCACCGGGAAAGAAGCTTCCATTGCCGCCCTCGGCCTGGGCGTACCGGTGCCGGCCATTGACGGGGCGGTTTCAGAGCGATGTATATCGTCGCTTATAGAGGAGCGGCGCCGCTGGGCCGGCGTTTTCCCCTCCGGAACAGGCTTTACCGGCGACGGCAAAGCCCTTGTGAAGGACCTGGAGGACGCCCTCTTCTGCTCCATCGCAGTTGCCCATGGCCAGGGCTTTTCACTTATTCAGAAAGCGTCGCTGGAATTCGGATGGGGCCTTGACCGCGGTACAATAGCCCGCGTATGGCGGGGCGGGTGCATCATACAATCGAAGATGATGAATGATGTTGAGGCCCTGTTCAGGAAAAAGCCTGACGCCGGGCATATCATTGCGGAACAGCCCTTTGCCGGCGCAGTAAGGGAAAAACAGCAGGGTTGGAGAAACGCCGTTGCATCGGCGGTGAAACACGGCATTCCGGCGCCGGTGCTTTCATCAGCCCTGGCGTATTTCGATAGTTATCGGTCGGAACGCCTGCCGGCGAACCTGCTCCAGGCCATGCGGGACTTTTTCGGCGCCCACGGCTACGAGCGCGTCGACGCCCCGGCGGGCACATTATTCCGGACAGAGTGGCAGAGATAGTGAGTTCCCCACCCCCCCCGGAGGGGGGCGAGGACAACACTCGACTATTGGTAAATATCAATAGACTTGTTGCAATACTTAATTTTAAGCAGTCATGCAAGAAGTCTAATAGTTATGCAACATGTTTGATTTGAAATGTTTTAAAGCATATAATGGAGCGGCTGCTAAAATTTTATGTGCCCTCTCAGGGGGACAGGGGGGGGCAAAATAAGACAGATGAAACGATACGATATAACCGTTCCCGTTTCTAACACGATGCCGGTATGGCCCGGCGATCCGAAAGTGCGGCTGGAAAGAAAAAAATCAATCCCGCAGGGAGACCTGTGCAACCTTACTGCGCTGACCATGGGCGTCCATTCCGGCACGCACATCGACGCGCCGCTCCATGTTATCGATGGCGGGAGGACAGTCGATGACATGCCCCTTGAGGTGCTTGTCGGGCCCTGCCGCGTCATCGCAACGGACGCGGACCCGTTAATCGAAAAGAAGCATATTGAGAAAATCCCCCTTGCCGGATGTAAAAGGGTGTTGTTTAAAACCAGGAATTCAGACTTCTGGAAGAATAACGTTGCCTCCTTCAGGGAAGACTTCGTGGCCCTGGGGTTGAGCGCGGCCGACCACCTGGCGGAGAAGGGCGTGGCCCTTGTCGGCATTGATTATCTTTCAATCGAAACCTATCATGCCGAAGTGGGAAACCCGGTGCATAACATGTTATTGAAAAACAATATCATGATCCTCGAGGGTGTTGATTTATCGGCTGTTCCGGCGGGAGAATATGAGCTGGTTTGTCTGCCGATGAAGCTTTCCGGGGTCGAGGGTGCTCCGGTGCGGGCGTTATTATATGAAAAGAAATAATGATGAGTCCCGGACCCGATCGGATGGCCAAGGGTCCTGTAATCTGCAATACAATAAGGAGAATATATATGAAAAGACTTATAATCTCAGCATTTCTTATCGTCTCGTGTTTTGTCATGATCCTGGTGCATTCGATATCGGCGGCTGAAAAGGGCGTGTGGATAAAGTCCATTGACGCCACATCGGTACTCGACCCTGAAAAAGGGACCTATGACCAGGGGAACATCATGGACATGACCGACGACTCCTGGTGCGAGGGAAAGAAAGATGCCGGGATAGGGGAGAACATAACCGTAAAACTCAACGCGCCCGCGGCAATGAAAAAACTGTTCATCAAGAACGGCATGGGTATTGCAAAATACTGGGCCGCCAATAACCGGGTAAAACAATTAAAGGTCAACGGGAGCACCTATACGCTGAAGGACGAACAGGGATTCCAGTCTGTCCCGCTGGCGGGTAAGGCGACAGATACGCTGACGCTCACTATTCAATCAGTATATAAAGGCGATAAGTGGAATGACACCTGCCTGGCCGAAGTGGCCCTCTCGGATCCGGGAGACGCCTTCAACCGCCGGGACAATTACGCGAAGATAGCCGGGAAGAACTGGATGTCAGCGGAAGGGATGTCCTCGATTGACGGTGGCCAGCTGGTCTTTTACCGGGGGTATCTCTTCTCCATTGATGTGGTGCCCTGCGGCGACGAGACGTGTCCCATGAAAACCACGGGGAGCTGCAGGCCCCTGGGAAAAAACAGGTACGAATGCCGCGCTCTCGAGCATTGCCGGGGGACCTATGATCCGAAACTGAACCGGGCGGGCAGGGTCTGCACCGGTGAAAACGATGCCTTTACCCTGGATGTGTCGGGCGGGGCGCCCGCGGTGACGGTCAAGGGGAAAAAAATGAAGCTCGCGCCATTCGATTGATCGGCATCGGCTGGTTGCAATCAACAAACCCAAAGATGCAGCGCGGAGACTCGGAGAGCGCAGGGTTTATGGCGGATTGTTTGATCATTGATATGTATGGCGCGCATATCGAGACAGATGAAAAATATTCGGTGAATGTCTTTGCGGATTCCGCTTTCATGGGTGAGAAGAAATGATTGTTATAATAGAAAAACTCTGTAATTAATTAAAGACAACCCTAAACCCTCTGCGATCTCAGCGTCCTCTGCGACTCTGCGTTGAAAAATGATGTCTTGATTTAAATCAATGACATGGATTTTCTAATGTGCTACGTTAACCCTGGGTTGTATATAATAACAATCATATAAAAGGAATTCGATTGAAATGGATCAGGAAAACGGAAAACACGTGGTCATCATCGGCGCCGGCTTCGCGGGCCTCTGGGCGGTCAAGTCCCTGGCGGGTAAGAAGGGGGTCACGGTTACCCTCATCGATAAAAACAATTACCATACCTTCCTTCCACTCCTGTACCAGGTGGGAGCCGCAGAGATAGAGCCGGAGCAGATCGCCTACCCGATACGCTCTCTTTTGAGGAAGAGCCGGAACGTGTCGTATCTCCGCGCCGAGGCGGGCCGTATCGATTACAATGAAAAATACATGCTGTGCAACAACCAGAAGATTAGCTACGACTACCTCATTGTGGCCACCGGGAGCAAGACCGATTACTTTGCCGTGGCCGGGGCGGAACGCTATGCCTTTCCGCTGAAGACCCTGGACGACGCCATGGTGCTCCGGAACCACATCCTCACCTGCTTCGAGCGGGCCGCCTACATCGATGATCAGGCCCGGAGGAAAAAGCTCCTCACCTTCGTGATCGCCGGAGGCGGCCCCACCGGCGTCGAGTTTGCCGGCGCCCTGTCCGAGCTGGTGCGGGGCCCCCTGAAAAAGGATTTTCCCGGCATTTCGGCGGGTGACGTTTCCGTGGTGCTGGTGGAAGGGGCGGAGCGGGTGCTGTCGATGCTCTCGCCGAAGCTGAGCGCCTACACCGCCGGCAGGCTCTCCCGCATGGGAGTCGATGTCAGGCTCGGGGCCAGGGTAAAGGAAATCTCCGCCGCCGGCGTGGCCTTCGGCGACGGCTCGTCCATCGACACGGAAACGGTCATCTGGACCGCCGGGGTCAGCGGCATGGTGCCCGAATCAAACGCCGACATGTCCCTTTCAAACAACAAAAGGATAAAAACCCTGAAGTCCCTGCAGATGGAGGGCAGGCCGGAAGTGTACGTCACGGGGGACCTGGCCTATCTTGAGGAAGAGGGCGCCCCCCTGCCGATGATCGCCCCGGTGGCGATCCAGCAGGGACGATGGGCCGCGGAGAACATACTCCGCCAGGTGCGGGGTGAAGCGCCGCTTCCCTTCGCCTACAGGGACCGCGGCGCCATGGTCACTATCGGACGCAACGCCGCCGTGACCCGCATCGGGAAGCGTGAGTTCCAGGGCTTCATGGCCTGGCTCATCTGGATCGTGATCCACATCATGAACCTCATCGGTTTCAGGAACAAGCTCTTTGTCGTCGTGAACTGGATCTGGGACTATCTCTTCTTCGAACGCTCGGTGAGGCTGATCCTTCCCGGGTGCTGCGACAATCCCAACGGCATGGGGTGCCTGCACCGGGGCAGCCGGTGCGGATAGGGCGGGGCATTCAGATTCGTGTTTTTCAGCTGACCCTCCGGTGCGTGTAACCTTGATTTCTGCGCGGAGATGCAGAAAGCGCGGAAGTTTTTTGTTTTCTTCGCAGGAACCGATTGACTGTTAATGATCGGTTTGCGACACTGTCGTTTCGGCTGATCGCAGATCAACGTGCAGAATACGCACTATGCATGACATTATATACAATATAAGGTGGCGTTGTCCGATGAGCTTTTCGCCTCAGATGATTATCATTGTAACAGTATGCTTCCTTTCCGCTGCGGCGTTCATCCTCTATCTCCTTTACCGTCGGTCGGCCCTCCAGCGCCTGGCGGCAATTCCCGGGGAGATCGTGATCTGCGAAGAGAGGGACGTCGCCGTGGTCGAGAAGCGTATCCGGTACTACCGGTACGGGCGCTGCCTGGCGCGCCTCACGGACCGGCGGATAGTCATTGCACAGAAACTTCCCCTGTCGACTATTGGCTATTTGCTGCGATTTGTCATCGATTATCATGCTTCAAAGCCGGGCATTGACCTTGCCGCCATGATTAAAAAGGGATACGTGCCGGCCGGCGTGCGGCCGCAACAGGTCACGGTGACCCCGGAAGGATCAGGCGCATCCGTAACCATCGATATTCGTGATTCTGGAGGAAAGACGTCAAGGGTTCTTTCGTTTGCCACCAGGCGGGCCGGGGAATACCAGCGGATTTTTTCCGGAGAGAAATGATCCTTGAAAAATTACTTGAAAGAAGATCGGTGATTGCCATCCGCTGTGAATACATGCGGGGTTCCATAATGAAAGAAATCAAACCTCTCCTCTGCCGCCAGTGCGGGAGTCACGACCTCAGGCTGGAACAGGGCCGGTACGTGTGCCATTACTGCGGCACGGTCCATTACGGCGCCGCCGGTGCCGGCGGGAAATTATTCAATGCCATTGTCGAGATGATGACGAGGAGCAGAACGGCCGTGGTCGTGTCAGCGGCGGCCGCCTTCCTGGCGCTCTTTGTCGCGGGCCTCTTCATCATAAACCGCTCCGCCGGACCTGCCGGACGTGACACATCCGTTCACGCGGATAGGCCCGTAAAACAGGTCGAAGCCGGGAAAGAAGCCATTGAGCCTGATAAGAAGGTGAGCGCGGAGTTCACCGATATCGCCCCCCTGAACGATGTCATCGGCAATATCTATTTCGTGGGTATGTTCCGGAACACCGGGGAGACCCCGGTCTATCCCAGGGCCGAAATCGCCCTGTATGACGCGAAGGGGGAGAAAGTGGCGGTCGGGCGGGGATACGGCATCCGCGGCTACATCATGCCGGGCGAGAGGACGCCTGTATCTGTCCTGGTCATGCGCGCCCCGGCCTATAAGACCGTTAAGTCTGTCGGCATACCGGAAAGCCCGTCCTATTATCGGCCGAGGCCGAGGCTTGGGATCACGAGACTGAAAATGACCAGTCCGGCCCACCGCTATGATTATTACCGGGCCTCCGGCAGGGTCAGGAACGGCTCGGGACGGGACGCGCAGCATGTCCAGGTGGCGGTAACGGCATTTGACGACTCAGGACGAATCATCGGCCACGCAGGCGGCTTCATCGGTCAGTCCGTGCTGAGGAACGGCGACGATGCCCCCTTCAGCGTTGAATTCCATATCATGAAGGGAAAACCCGCCAGGTTTGAAGTCGATTACAACGCTTCCGAGTACAGGCCGCAAAAATAAGAAATGGAATATTGTAACAGAATCCATACCCCCTTCACTCATCATTTTTTGTTAACGCCAAATAGCAATATCCGGCAATTGACGCATCCCGGAAAA
>CALMRZ010000094.1 GCA_937872225.1 uncultured Spirochaetota bacterium | reverse complement strand
TAATATGAATCTCCGCTATGTCCTTGAAACGCAGGATTCTGTTGCCGATGCTGGAGCATTTTTAACAGGGACCGGGGCTGGGACTGATCCATATCAATATGCCGCCGGCCATCTTTTAGTTTTTGCCGATCCAATTGAGGCCCGGGTTTTTGAATACGATCCCGCCCCTCACCGCGGCATGCGGAACTGGGAATCGACCATGAAAACCGGCATAGACTGGGTCACCCATGATTATACTATCGGAGCTGTCAATTCATTTGTGCTGGATGGTATAGATTCCTTCGACAATCATACTGGCAACAACGTGTTACGGTGGAATACCATGCGGACCCAGCTCCAGTCAAAGCTTGATGATACGGCAACGCCCGGCACGGTCACGGTCCCTGAAGTGAAAGAGGTCATCACCTATCATGTGGGGAGCAAACCCGGAGCTGACAAGAATGACCTGTACCGGGGTCATATACAGCAGACTATAATTTATCAGCCTGCCACTCCAAATAGCGCCGAGGTCCATTTTCATCCCCTCTGCGTTCAATCGCCGGGGTCTTACAAGGACGACGGGACGACGATGGAACTTTTTTTACGGTTATTACTGCTGATTTTTAAGGGCTGCTAAGCCTAATAAATGCGAGGGGCTTCTTGCAAGCTCGATAGTACTTCCGGTATTAAATAATCCTTCGGGGCCCTTGTTCTCCTGACGGTGCAAATGTATTTCTTTCGCGTCCCCTTGGGGGGCGGGGGGGTACAGGCGCGGTTGTGAAACCGCGCCTGCGCCTACAGCCACTTCTTCTTTATAAACAGCAATACCGCCACCACCGCGAGAAGAAGGCTCACCGCTACCACGAAGATGAACCCCAGGGGGTGCTCCTGGAGGGGAAGCTTGACGTTCATGCCGTAAAAGGCCGCTATGGTCCCCGGGATGGTGATGATGATGGTCATGGACGTCAGGAACTTTATGGTGATGTTCAGGTTGTTCGATATGACCGAGGCGAAGGCGTCCATCATGCCGCTCAGGATGTCGCTGTACACGTTGGCCATCTCCAGGGCCTGGCGGGTCTCGATCGTGATGTCCTCGTAGAGGTCCTCCAGCTCGGTGTCCATCCTCGCGAAGCTGTGCTTCTGGAAGCGCTCCAGCATGAGCTCGTTCGTCTTGAGGGACGTGGTGAAGTAGACAAGACACTTTTCGAGGTTCATCAACTTGATGAGCTGTTTGTTCTTCGATTCCTGCTCCAGTTTCTTCTGTATCATGTTGGCCGCGTTGTTGATCTGCTTCAGGTACTGGAGATAGAGCACCAGGGACCGGAGGATGATCTGCAGGATGAACTTGACCCCCGTAACGGTGGTGATGTTCTTCACCTTCCCCTCGATGATGTCGCGGAGGATCACCTCGTCCCGCGAACACACGGTGATGAGGACGCCTCCCACCAGTACGACGCCGATGGGGAGGGTCACGTACATCAGGTCCGGGTTTTCCTCGTCAAAGAAGGGGATCTTGACGATGACGAGTGTCGCCGGACCCTCCACTTCGATGCGCGCCGTCTCGTCGATGTCCAGCGAAGCGGTGATGAAGTCGAAGGGGACGTTGAAATACTGGGCCAGGTGGGGGAGGTCGTCCCGGGAGGGGTTGACGATGTTGATCCAGCACTCCTTTTCGATGCGGTCGATCTTGCGGATAGCGCCGTCAACGAGCTTGTAAACCTGGATGAGGGGCTGTATCTCGACGGCAATCTCTTCGGCCGTCATCTCCTCCTCGACCGGAACCTCCGCTTTCAGCAGCTGTTCCAACTCGCCGGTGAGCTGCATGGCCTCCTTGTCCAGGGAACGGCGGGACAGGGTGAGCAGTTCCTTCTGCCTGCCGATGGGGAGCTCGCTTAAGAATTCCACGCGCTTGTCGTCGTGCATGCCGGCAATGAGGGCCACCAGGTCTTCGCCCCTGAAAAGGTCCAGCAAGGCCATTTTGACGTCGATATCGTAATAACTGTAGATGTTTGCGCGCTGTTCGGGGGGTATGTTACGGAGTATTTCCCTGTTCTCTTCAGGGGTCATCGCGCCGAGGAAATCCGCCACGACCGCCGGGGGCGTGGTGTTGCAGAATTCCTTGATTTCGTCGAGGTCATTGGTCGCGAGCATTTCGCGAAATTCGGGCACGAGCAACGGGTTTTTCATGCTGCGACTCCTGGACAGTGTTTTTGCCGATATAGGCCGCGGGACTGATGATACGTAGTCATATCTGACACAACTGTCAAGAAGTTTTGCCTTGTTTGCCCGCAATATATCCTTGCATAAAATATTTCACCGGACTCCAAATATTCTATTGACAAAAGGAAAAATCACCTGTTTATTTATCGAAATCTACAATCTAACAAAAGGAGGAACATGAGAGTGAAACGGTTAAGTTTGCTTGTCATTATCGCGGCATGCGTATTATCATTGGCTGTACCGGGGATGTCCGCTGACTTCATGATAGGCGGCAAAAAAATGGTGAAAAACGGGAGCGGCGTCAGGACCAAGTCGATCTTCGGCACCCTGTATTACCTGACACTGTATGTGCCCGACACCCTCAAGGGAAAAGACGGGAAAACGATCATCGAGGCCAATGAGCCGATGTCGATGGTTCTGGTGCTTGACAGCAAGCTCGTTACCCGCGAGCGTTTTGTTGAAACGGTCAAAGAAGGATTTGCCAAATCCGCGTCATCCGGATATGCTTCGCCGAAGACACAGGCCTTCATGGACCAGTTCAATAACATCAAGTTCACCAAGGGCGATGTTGTTTCAATGACCTACACGCCGGCCGGTTTGAGCACGACCTTTAAATTCAAGGAAACCGGAAAGGTCCAGAACCTGGGATCGATTGCCGGCCTTGACCTGAAAAAGGCCCTTTTCGCCATCTGGCTTGGATCCAAGCCGGTACAGGACAGCCTGAAAGCCTCATTACTTTCCGGAAAATAGTTTTAATCACTGCGACCTATAAAAAAAGCCACTTACCCAGTGGCTTTTTTTCTTTTTTTGCAACCGTAATAAAAGATTGACGGTCTATTGAAACGTAACATAATCCTCCCGGAATTATCACTCCCGATAGATGCCATGTTGCGCCATCTTTTTTAAAACCATGGAGTAGACAATCCCTATGAATATGAAAAATTACGCAACTGACCTGCAGGGGAATGATATGAAACAAAAGGAATCCATCCTTCTCACCATTGGATACAATCTCAGGGGACTGCTTTCCATGCTCCTCCTATACGCCAACACCCTGATATTGTTCGGCCCCCTCATGACGGTGGCTATCCTGAAACTCATAATACCGATCAGCGGCTGGAGAAAGCTCTGCGGCATTGTAATTAATGGCATTGCGGTGACATGGATATCAATCAACAACATCAACCTGGGATGGACACAGCGCGCGAAGTGGGTTATCCGGGGCCTCGAAGGCCTGTCCCTGGATGAATGGTACCTGGTCATATCGAACCACCAGACCTGGGTTGACATCGTCGTGCTCCAGAGGGTCTTCAACAGGAAGATCCCCTTCCTGAAGTTCTTCCTCAAGAAGGAGCTCGTCTGGGTTCCCTTTCTCGGCATCGCCTGGTGGGCCCTGGATTACCCCTTTATGAAACGGTATTCCCCGGCATTTTTAAAGAAGAATCCCCATTTAAAAGGCAAGGATATTGAGATTACACGTAAAGCGTGCCGGAAGTTCAAGGGAATTCCGGTTTCCATCATGAACTTTGTAGAAGGGACCCGCTTCACAAAGGAGAAGCATGACCAGCAGAAATCTCCTTTCAAGCATCTCCTGAAGCCGAAGGCGGGAGGAATCGGCTTCGTCCTTTCCACCATGGGCGAGCAGCTGAGCAGCATCCTCAATGTCACCATCGTATATCCGGACGGCGACACGAGCTTCTGGCACTTTATCTGCGGCAGGATAAAGGAAATACGGGTCATCATCGAGAAGATGCCGGTAACCCCGGAGCTTCTCGGCGACTATGTCGAGGACAAGGATTTCCAGAACTGGTTCCAGGGCTGGCTGAACGGCATCTGGACAAAAAAAGACAAGTTGCTTGACGAACAATAGGCATATGCCTATTGTATTGCATGGCCATCAACTATGACAATCTCGGGTTCGTGCGGAGCATTGCCTTTGATGTGCTGTTCTGCCTGTATATTTTTTTCCTTGAACCGCTGCTGCTGCCGGAACTCAGGAATTATGTGAACCAGCCCTATACCTACAAGCGGCATACCTATTGGATCGCCTTTATATTAATCGTGGCGCTGTTATGCGAGGTACCCGGCATCTACCTGAAGTTCAAATCCATCGGTGAAAAAATGCTGAAGATGGGCCTGGGGAAACCGGGCGGGCGCATCTGGCTCAAGGGAGGTTTTGTCATTTACCTGTTTCATGCGGCCGTTTTTTTGCTGGTCGCCATAAGCGCTTTCAGGGCCCTCGGCCTGACGATGCATGAAAATGAGAACCTTTTCCGCCTGCTTTTCATCTTCTACCTGGCGGCGGAAGGGGTCATCACGTACTTCATCTTCAGCGCGAAAATTCCGGAGGGACCGCGGCCCCATGCCTTGATCATGAGTATCCTGGGCGAGTTATGCCTTTTTATCTTCGGCACCATCGCCTTTACCGTCACCTGGCGCCTTATGCCTCTCGGCATAATGAAGGCTTCCGGCGTTATCGAGATCGTCCTCACCCTGTTCTTCTCTTCCATCCTTTTCCTGATGTTCTACCTTCCATGCAACCTGGCAACGGTGTATGACAACTTCCTCACGGCGACTTCCCGGAGGCAGGTCTTTTATAGAACTGCCTCGCTGGTCCTGGTTGTGGCCGCGGCGCTTTATCCGATGCATCTAAATGCGGAAGCTAAATGGAATGAGGCTCCGGAACGTTCCGCTTATGAGGAAGTTTTTAAGACTATGGATTACCAGTTGTATAAACTGCGATTAATGGAGGAGCTGGAAGCGCAGAAGCGGACCCCATGAGGCGTTCAAAAAACCAGCCTCGCTATTCGAACCTGGAAATATCCTTCTTCTCGTTCCGCGCTTTGATACGGTACCATTCCTTCTCGTCGCGGGGCGGCTGTATGATACGGTCGGCGCTTTTATGGATGAGGGTCACGGCCCCGGCAGGGCAGGTGGAAGCGCAGAGCCCGCAGCCGATGCATTTTTCCTCGTTTACGACCCGGTGCCCGTCCCCGGCGTCGATCGCCTTGACCTGGCAGCGCGTGTCCGAGCAGAGGCCGCAGTTTGTGCACAGGGAAGCGTCGATCCTGGCGAAATAATGCGAGTTGACCGCGCCCTTCCATCCGAACTTGGCCGCCAGGAGCTGGCTGCAGCAGCAGCCGCAGCAGTTGCAGATAAACCATTGCCCCTGCTGCATGTTGGCGGTCATGTGGACCAGGCCCGCCTCTTCGGCCCTGCCGAGAATGGACAGTGCCTCCTCCCGGGTGATGAGCCTCCCGGCCATCGGGTGGTTGTCGTAAAACCCCGGCTTCTCGGCTATGAGGAGGCAAACCTCTCGCGGTTTCGAACATTCCCTGCCGATCAGGCCGGCCTGCTTCTTGCAGATGCATTCATTGACGGCAAAGGATTGGCTCCGCTCCAGAAGGGCGGACACCTGGGCGAAGGGGAGGGTCTCGTTATGGTCGGGGACCTCCCTCTCGATGGGCACCACCTGCATGACCTGGGGCTTTTTCTTCATGAAGAAGAGGCCGACGGTCTTGATGTACTCCACGTGGAGGCGGGCGAACTCCTCGTCCATGTTCCTGACCTGGAATTCGAATATCCCGACGACCCAGGGAACAAGATTATAACGCTTTTCGTCCCCCGTGGGGTCGCATTCGATCTGGCCTTTCCACCACATGTCGTTAAGTTTTTCATCAAGTCCCTGGAGCGGCCTGCCGGTGCGCCGTGAGATTTCCGCGGCCGTTTCCTTCGCCATCTTCAGGTCGCAGAAGAGCTCAGCTTCATCGGGGGCGAAAATCTTTTTCAGGAGCTGTATCTCCACGCCGCTTTCGGTTCGGGGGAAGCCGTTGGGAAGGGAGTCGAGTATTTCGGCCAATTTCAGGTATATATCATCAGTCATGGAACTTTTCCTTGTGTTTTCCGAAAGGATGGGCTTTCATTCAGGCACACGGCCAATTCAAAGATAACAATGTTATGTTTGCAAGAATTTTATTGAAACGGGTAAAAAAATATCGACCATGCGCTATGCACGGGAAGCTTTGCCTGCCAGCAGCTTCCGGATGATGAGGCCCGTCACAAATAGCGTGCCGAATAGTATCAGCATCGGCATGATGAAGTGCCATGCGGCGGTGAAGCTCAGGTGCTTAACATAGCTCCGGACGGACAGGTCCTGGATGAAGTCCGGATAGTAGCTGAAGATATTTCGCGATGCAACGACAAAGGCCCCGCAGGCGAGAAGGACCAGGAGCGATGGGTAGATGAAGAGCCGCTTCAGCATGGCCAGCTTCCGTCCGCGTTCCACTGTCGAGAAGACCAGGTACAGGACAAAAAGGACCAGGAGCCCCGCTGCGCCGTATACGGCATACTGTCCCCATGACAGGTATTCCATGACATCTGAAACGATCTCCGCTTTTTCGTCCTTGAGCGTAAAGTTGGCAAGGCGGATAACGCCTCCGTCAATGGTCAGGCCCAGCTTCTTGAGGTATTTCCCGGTGAAATATTCTCCCAGGCTCGTATCAGAGAGCCTGAAGAGGGTCTTGAGGAGTACCTTGTTTTCAAGGGAATCGATCCTGTCGAGCTCTTCGACCATCATCTGGCTCAGAACATGTTTCCGTTTCGGTGCGCCTTTGGAATCATCCTCGACCCAGAGGCTTATGGCGATATCGGGGAACCGGACCCTGAGGGACCTGCCGGTGAGGCCTTCGCCTTCCCTGATCCGGGCGTAGTAGATGTTCCGCTGCTCTATCTGGCTGTCGTAGCTGGTGAGAAACCTGAGGACCTTTTCGATCTCGGAGCGGACTGCCTTGTCAATGAGCCTGTCATTAAGAATTTTAGTCAGAGGACCCTCGATGCGCTCTAGGTCGGCGTAGAGTTTTCCGGTGAGGGTGTTCCGGTGCTTCTCCGCGATCTTTTCGGCGTCCTTTTTTTTATCTTCCAGCGTGGAAAGGGCGTCTTCATATTCGCCGAGGGCCTTTTTCATGGTTTTCTTTGCCGTTTTTATCCGGTCACTGTTCTGGTCCTGGTATTCTTCGATGGCGGTAATGCGTTCCTTGATGTTTTTAAGTTCTTCCTCGCGGTTTTTTTCAAAGCTTTTCTCGTCAGGGAAAGTGTCTTTTACATCTTTCCATTTCAGGCTTTTCAGTTCGCCGCGCTGCTTTTTCAATGCTTCCATCTCATCATCGCGGCTGATGCGGGAATACTCTTCCTTTGCCTGCTCGTATTGTGATTTGATCGCCTCGTATTCCTTCGTGTACTGCGTGATCTGGACGTCACGCTCTATCTCATCGGTTATGTCTTTCTCGACCTGCCAGCTCTTGGCCTCGACAAAGGCTGTGATGAATTTGCCGTCTTTCAAAACACCGGTGTAGAAGTCCGGCTGGAGGAGAATGGTTATTATAATGGCCGCGATTGCCGCGGCGGGGATAACTATGAAGGCTGCAGCACTGACGATCGCGAAAATGATTCCTTTCGGTTTTGCCGGTTTCCGGTCAGGTTTTTCGGTGATTTGGGGATCTGCCATCTTTTTATCCTTATTGTTCGCATAAGATGAGATTGAAAAGAAAAGCATTATGCTAGCGGCTTTGTCAATTAGAATATTGTCGGGAAGATTATAGAAAAAGATTTCAGAAAAATCCCCTGTGATCGTTTATCCATTGATGGCAAGGGGGACAAGTGCAATGGAAACGACGATGAATATACATGCCGGTGTTTTGAAACAGATCACTCTCGCGGCCCAATTAAAGGGTCTGTCCCGCTCTGAAATCATTATCATCCTGATAAAGAAAGTTATGGATGAAAAATGGAAAACCGTCCCCGTGGGCAGGATGGTGAAATACCAGAAAAAATGCAATCCCGGTGATTGGCACGCGTTCCATTTGAGCCTGCGGGAGGATGATTACGAGTATTTTCTGGATCTGAGGAAGCTGCTGAAGATGTCTGTTTCGTTAATTCTTGCCTATGCGGTTGATAAATATTTGCAACAATTGATAACTTGCAATATTACCGATAACTATCGGTTTATTCATTATGTTGTTGTAAAAGAAATTGTTGAGGACACAATCTGCTGGAGATTCTACTGGGGATGCCCGCCAACGCTACAAAAATATTTCTAGCATGCCGCATATTTGCCAAAATCTGCAAAAAATTTTATTCAAAAAAAATACGGTTCGTTATTTACCATAGGAGAACCACAATGAAACTTATCGTTCGTTCCGGCGTCATATTTATATTGATATGCTTCCTCTGCGCGGGATGCTCAACGGCCCTCATAAAGGAACCCCTGGCTATATCGAACAGCCGGTGGCAGATGACCCTTGAGGCCCTCAGGCTGGGGCCGGATCAGTATAATAATGCGGGCGGTTACCGGGAGCCTCGCAAGGGCAGGCGCTTTCTCTGGGCCACACTCAGGATCCGGAACAGCCTTAAAACCGAACAGGTCTTTCTTCTGAATAGGATTATGCTGACAACAGGGGTGAAACAGGTAAAGCCGTTTATTATTGATATGAATATTCCGGCCACGGTCAGGGCCAACCCTGAGCCCCGCCTGGCGTCCGGAGAGACCGTTTCGAGAAGACTGATATATATCGTGCCGGATGGTGCTGTTCCTGAAAAGATCACCTATGAAAAGACAGAGATCGTGGTTCCGGTAATGAAATAGCTTGCTTCTATGCCCTTCGTCTTTATTGAAGCTTTGTCCCGCATCTTCTGCAGACATTCTGATTCATTGCCGTTATTCTTCCCAGGGATTGTTTGCATACCGGGCATCTCCAGTTGAAGTATGATGCCACCAGCCCCCCGATGGCGATAATGCATATGCCATAGGGAATGATTGAGCGCAAGGTCTCGTTGGAGAAGAGTTCCTTATTGTTCGAGTACCAGAGAGCGAAGAAAGCAGTGGCAAAGACCACACTCGTTATGATGAGGTTTATCTTTTTCTTCTTCTTATAAGCCTTGAAGATGAGTTCCTGCTTTTTTTTATCCAACATCGTTTCTCCTTTAAGGATGTATGAAACGGACGATGCAGCTCAGCACCATCCGTCGAATCCCTTGTTGCCGATGATCCGGCGGGTGAGGGATTCGGCCTCGGTTATGATTTCGTTCATGATGTCCGCGGCTGTCTGTCGTTTCGTAATCTGCCCGACAACCTGACCCGCGGGGAGGGAGCCATTATTGATATCGCCTTCCATGAGGCCCGCGTTGATCTTCCCGGCGCCGAAATTGAGCATCTCGTACCCCCGCGTAATCTCTTCCTTGCGGAACGTGCTGGTGAACTCGTTAGGCAGGCAGCGCATGGGAAACCCGGTGAAGCGTCCGGTCACGGTGGTGTCCTCGGCCCCGCATTCGAGCAGCCGCTTTTTAACATTATCATGGATGGGGCACTCGTCGGCGATGAGGAATCGCGTTCCCATCATCACCCCCACGGCGCCCATGGCAAGGCAGGCAACGAGCTGGGTGCCGTCTCCGATGCCGCCGGCGGCGATCAGGGGCGCCTTTGTCCCGATCGCGTTGCGCACCTGTGCTACCAGGGGGAGGGTGCTTATCGTTCCGATATGGCCGCCCCCTTCCTGTCCCTCGGCGACGATCAGGTCGGCGCCGGCGGCTAAAACCGCGGAGGCGTGCTTGACCGCTGCGATGGTGGGGATCACCGGTATCCCCGCCTTTTTCGCGAAGGGCACCACCGGCATCGGGTTGCCTATCCCGGTGAAGAGGGCCGCAACTCCCATGGAGCATATCGCTTCCGCTTTTGCCGTGGTGTCATCCCTCTTCATGAATACGTTGATGCCCACCGGCCTGTCCGAAATCTTACGGTAGGCCTCGAGCTCGGCCACGAGGCCGTCCACCGTGAGGTTGCCGGACCCGATGACGCCGAGGCCGCCGGCATTGCTGACTGCGGCCGCGAGACGATGGTCGCCGGCGTATGCCATGCCGCCCAGTATTACCGGGTATTTGATGCCGAAGATTTCACAGAGTCTGGTGTTGAGCATGCGTGTTCCTGTTATGGTGTCGGTATCATTCCTGGTTCGATATCAGGCAGATTCTTCCGCACGTCAAGATAATTATCAAATTTGGACAGGACATCAATCACGGCCTTAAGCGGCTCGGCCCAGATCCCCGGGAGGGTCATCTCACCTCTTTTATCGGCCCGGTAAGCGAGCCGTTCCTCCGGAGGGGAAAATCCGGCTTCGACGCCTTCCTTGTTGCCCCGGGCATCTACCCGGTACCATCCGGTCTCGGGCAGGTATATCGCATTTAATCCATGGAGGCAGTAAGCGTCGAATTCCTCGAGGAACAAGCGCTGGTAGCAAAGGCCGGCGGGGACGCCGTTGGCCCGGAGAAGCGCCGCCAGGAGGTGGCTTTTCGCGTAACAGTAACCCGTGCGGTGCGCGAGTACGTCGGAAGCCTTCAGAGTGACCGGGTTCATCCGGCAGTCGTAGCTGTGACAGATGTTGTCCCTGACGTATTCAAAACAGCGCCGCGCGGTAGAGCCGTCGCCGCCGGATCCGGCCGCGAGCATCTTCGCGGTCGTGACTACATCAGGATGATCGCAATCGATTATTGCCGAGGGATCGAGGTATTTCCGCAAATCATTCATTGTAACGTGGTATCTCTCTGCCGGCTAAGGTAACGCGCCGTCAAGGGAGGGCAAGAAAAAAAGTTTGCACGGGAAAATCCATGAAATGTTGCCGTGACGCGCCGTCTTTGAAATGAAGGATTTAACATGCTGTTAATACCTCGCAAAAAGAAAAACTATTGACAGTGGATTTTTTATCATGCATTATAACCTGCATGGATTGATCGGCTGGATTATGGTGGTAGTTCGGCCGCGATGCGCTGTTTATTGGAAATTTATCATTAGAACAGGTGGATTATGAAAAAATTATTAATGATGGCCATGGCTTTTATGTTTATCACGGTTCAGGTTTTCGCCCAGGCCGGAGCGAAAGAAAAGGAAGCTGCCAAGGAGAGCAAGGGAGAGGAACGCTCCGTCGGCCTCGGCTTTTCGATGAACTATTATTCGAAATATATATGGCGCGGGATAGACTTCTATGCCGGTGACGGGTATTTCTACCCTTCAGTATCATGGGAGCCGTTCGGCACCGGCCTCAAGTTTACCGTGGCCGCTGAAGTGGCTTCAAGCTGGGTCTTCAACGGATTTACGAAAAAGCCGAACAAGTATTATTTTGACGACTGGACCCTGAGTTCTATCCACAAGAAAAAGAAGCAGGTCAATGCTTACGCCTACGCCAACCAGGGCCTGGATTTCGGCGCGGAATATTCCCATACCTTCGAAGGCATCATCACCCTGGGGGCGAACTTCTGGTATTACTGGTACTATAACTCAAAATATGCCCGCGAGATGGCCTGGCCGAGAATAGAATCGATTAATGACGTAAAAAAATGGGACACCAGCTATTTCAGCGTCGGCGTCAATGTCGGCCTCGACTGCGTCCCCTGGATCAACCCGGTCATCAATGTATATTACGACAATTACCTCGGCTACAAGAGGGCGGGGGATTACTATGTCCAGCTCGGTTTCAGCCATGATTTCGAGGTCGTGAAGGATATCGTCACCGTCACGCCGTCCCTGACCGCCGGCTATTACATCGGCCGCACCTACGGCTTCAACAACTGGTACCTGGCATCGCCTGATGGCGTTGATTTTGATCTTTCCAATGATACCATATGGCGCCAGCACGTTGCGCCGAAGAAAGGCGTGAGCGATGTCGTTCCTTCGGTCACCATGACTGTGACTCACGGCGGCTTCACCTTTACGTCGGGATTCTTTTATGTCATAGTCCCGGCCAAGTCGTGGTACAAGGGCGGTCCCATACATAAGTTTTACGCGCAGCTGGGACTGGCCTACAATCTATAGACCAGTCGCGGGAGTGTCATTTCGCCGAATCCCGGTTCTAATCACAGAAATTGAAAGCCCCCTAAATCCCCCGGAGGGGGACTTTTCATCTGCTCCTGATCAAGAAAGCCCCCCTATGGGGGGCTGGGGGGTGTTAAAAGGGAGCCCCTTTTTTACGTTCTGCCGTGGTCATGGAGCAAGAGCTTCTCAGCCGTTATACTCTGAGACCATGAGCGTGATGTCATCCTCGAATTCCGGGGACGTGGTGCCGATGTAGTTGATGACCATCCGGTAGATTTCTTCGCACAGCTCGGTCGCGGGCCTCATCCGGTGCTGGCGGACGAACCGCACCAGGTTGTCCTCGCCGAACATGACGAGGTCGTGGTTCCGTGCCTCGGTGATGCCGTCGGTATAGAGGATCATCTTATCGCCCTCGTTGAGCTTCGTCGTGACGTTCATCGCGTTCAGGGGCAGTTTTTCGCTGATGATCCTGCCTTGGGATCCGACGAACTCGACGTCCCCGGCCTTCCGAATGATGATGATCGGCGGGTGCCCGGCGTTGGTTGAGGTCATGGTGCCGGCCGCGAGATCGATATGGCAAAAGATGGCCGATATGAAATGCCCTCCCATCTTTCCCTGCAGCGACTGGTGGAGCTTTTCCATCGCGAGGGAGGTGTTGCGCCCCGCGTTGTAGCAGGCGGGCAGCGACATCTTCACCATGGCGGAGAGGAACGCCGCGGGGACGCCGTGACCGGAAACGTCGCAGATGAAGAGCATCATTTCGCGGTTGTTGTAGTAGAAGTCGATGAAGTCGCCCCCGACCGCCATCATCGGCTGGTACTTGAAGCTCAGGGTCACCGCGTTTATGTCGGGCAGGCGCACCGGCAGAAGCGACATCTGGATGCGCCGCGCCATCATGATCTGACGGTTCAGCTCTTCCGACTGCGCCTGGATGGTGAGGGTGCGGTCTATGACCCTCTGCTCGAGGTTTTCATTCAGCTGGGAGATCTCGTTGATGAGGCGCTTCTGCTCCTCTGATGAGTTATGCAGACTCCTCACCATGGAGTTGAAGCTTTCCGCGAGCCTGCTGAACTCGTCGCCGCTGCGGATGTCCACCATGGTGGTCATGTCGCCCGATGCCAGGGTGTTGATACCGGTCATCAGCTTTGCCAGCGGCTGGGTGAAGTGCTGTGACAGGTATATCGTGAACAACGTTGATATAACGAAGGTAATGGCCGCCATGGCGATGGCGACCAGGAGTATGCTCCGCCTGAAATCGATTACTTCACGGGAGTTGATGTCGACACAGACGATACCGATGCCCTCTCCCTTGCTATTTACAATGGGAGAGTAGGCCGTTATGAAAGAGCCGTAGGCGTTGCGGACGATTTCTTTGTCAACATAATCCTTTTTGCTCTTGATGATGCCGATCATCTGGTCGATCACTTTCTTCATCTCGACGAAGTCATTGCCGGGATACGAGCTTGGTTCTCCTTTTCCCGAGTAGGTTATGGTGCACTCCATCTTTGTGCCGTTGACGGTGATGGAACCGGTCTTTACCCGGTCGTCGCGCTTCGAGATTCCCCCGGGGCATTTCGCCGACAGGGGATCGATGGTCAGCACCTCGAATACCGGCTGACCCTGAACAAGGAGCTGTTTTTTATCCTTACCGTTACGCAGGGAGATCCTTACTTTTCCGATATCGGTGTTGATGTCGAAATCTTCCTTGTAGAACGTGTAATTGTACTCCACGGTCATGCGGCCGTCCTTATCGAAAAAATAATCAAAGGCAAAGGACGGGGTTTCGAACCACATGATGTCCTGCTCGGGGATGTTGGCGTCAAGGGCGTAAAAAAGTTTATTCTGTTTGCGATCGTAATTCAGGGTGTATATATACCGGACTTCCTTTTCATTTTTCCACGTGGTGTTCATGATCTTGATATAGCGCCAGAACTTCGGGCCCTGTGCCGATTCTTTCGTTGTGAATGATTCGTGAACGTCGCCGTCAATTGCGGTTGATATGAATCGCGCGATCGAGAGCTTGTGCTCCCGGAAGGTGCTGAAAAACCGGTCGCTGGAAGCCTTGTACATGAAAAAACCGAACAGGAGAGAGACGGTGAGATTAAGAGTCATAAAACCGAGAAACAATTTCATGCGTAGGCTTAATTTCATACGGTGACCTCTGTGATATGGTTATTATGCGGGAACGGCCGATAAAAATCAAGAGTTAAATTGGCGGCCGCAGGCTCATGCCTGGGTATATTTTGACGGCATCCGCACGATATTTTGTTGATATGGAGACTAAAAATGATTTGATACCGGGACCGCTTTCCGGTATAATGCATGGACGTGTCAGACCTGTTTCTCCGGTCGTCATTTTTTATTATTACAGGAAATAATATGAAATCATTGATCCGTTTCGGTGTGTCTATTGAAGAGAAGCTGCTTACGCGGTTCGATGAACTTATCGAATCAAAGGGATATGTCAACCGCTCTGAAGCGATACGGGACCTCATCCGTGACAGGCTGGTATCGGAGGAGCTGACCGATAAAAACGCTGAATCCATCGGGACCCTTACTCTGATCTACAGCCATGACGTGCGCGAGCTCTCGGATAAGCTGAACGAGATCCAGCACCATAACCACCGTATTATCGTATCGACGACCCATATCCATCTGGACGAGCATAATTGCCTGGAGGTTCTTATCCTGCGCGGCAAAACGAAGCAGATCCAGGCCATTGCCGACAAGCTCCTGTCGATCAAGAACGTGCGCCATGGCAAGCTGACCTGTACCACAACCGGATAGGCATTAATGGAGGATTATTATCCTGCTGTAAACATCTTGTATGCCGGTGAGAAAAAGATTAGCCCCGCTATCCGATCATCGACCGGATAGCGGGGGCGAAAAAAGAGAATATGTATGCGGTATCGGCTTAACGGATCTGAAATGTCAGAGTCGCTGCGTACATCTTTTCATCGTAGAACCTGTTGTCCGCTGCCTTCTCGGTGCAAGATGTCTGTATTAGCCATTTCCCTTTTTTGTTGATCTTTATTTCTCCCATCCCCTTCTGGTCAGTTTTTATCTTTTCGGCGAAGACATTGCTTTTTGACGAGTAACCATCATATGTTGCTTTAACCTCCATCTCTGCCGGCTTTCCCTGGAGGAGCACCTTTACCGGCAGGGTATCTCCTTTAACGAGAGTTCCGGGATCTTTAAGAGGGATAATCTCGAGTTCGTGGCCAACTATCTTCGAAAATACGTTCCCGCCGGGTTTGTCGACTATGATAACCGCCTTGCTGAACTTTGCGCTGTATATTCCCTGAAGTGCATTTTTAACCTGGGACTTGTTTTTCCCCTCGATATATCCTTCAGTCGTTTTGACCCAGTATGTCCATTGTTTCCCCGTGACTGCCAGGTGTGTTCCCGGCAGGGACAGTTTTTGTGCGGACCGGTAGAGGTTATTCCCGGCTGCAACTATGGGCACCATGGCGCCGGACGGCGCTACGATATAACTCGCGGCGACCCTCTCCGCGGGGACGTATTCCTTGTTTGATGAAGGAAAGACGTGGTCTGACGGGAAGTAACATTCCATGGATGATCCTTTCGAAAGCTTGAAATCTTTCAGTTCAAACCACATATCATGGGCGTTGGTCGCGGCCGGTATGACAATGGCCAAGAGCAGTGCCGCGGTTCTGGTTAACAATCTGTTTTTTATTTTCATGGATTAACTCCTTGTTGTTGATTTTCCCATCCCTTGACTGGAGGTGGGACGGGTAGGGGATGGTAAATGATGATCAGCATCCCTATCCCAACCTTCCCCCGACAAGGGGAAGGTGATTAATATGATTCATCTTGTTAAAACTTCATGTTGACCGAGCCATAGAACGACCGTGGTGCGCCGGGCGCCCATACGCTGGAACCTCCGGCATAGCCCGCGTAATGCTCATTAAGAATGTTTTTGGCGTCAAACCTGAAGGTGACGGGCGTGTTATTCGCCATCATGGTGTAGCTCAGGTACAGGTCAAACAGGTTGTATCCTTTGTAAATCGGGTCCGGATCCAGTCCCCAGGAGTTAATGTTGCTCAGGTAGCGCAGGGTCAGGGCCTGCGACCATGTCCTGGTGCCGTACGAATCCGTGTATTGCGGCCCCACATAGGTCCAACCGAAGCCGCCGCCCAGGCCGATGGGAGAACTCCAGATTATTTCAGCTCCAGCTTCGTATTCAGGCAGGTTGGGTAGCGGCTTCCCTTTGGTCAGCAGGTTTCCGACATTGATATAATACGTAGCCGGGTCGGTTCCGATCCATGGAATATCGCGCACCTTGCTGTCCATCCAGGTAAAGGTGCCGTCCAGTTCGAGGTATTTCACCGGCATGACCTTTACGGTGGATTCTATCCCCCAGCGGCGGGTCGTGCCCATGTTCCTGTATATGTTTGAACCGGCTGGGTATTCGTTCGCTTCGTTGGCGACGTCTATCATGTACCCCGTCACGTCAACCCACAGGTACTTCTCGTATGTGGCGGTGAGACCGGCTTCGTACTGCCAGATTTTTGAGGGCTTCAGGTGCTGCCATGTCTGGAAAATTGTCGTGTCGGGGGGCATCACAAAGCCATTGCTGGCGTTTGCCCTGAAGCGAAGCACGTCCCTGACGAGTTCTGAAATAAACCCGAACTTGGGGCTCACCGAAGTATAATCCCTGGGGTTTATCGTCTGGTGCCGTTCATCCAGTATCAGGATTTGCTGTAATGGATCGGCCGTGCCGAGCGCATCCTGCAGATACATCGCGTTCTTGAATGTGCCGGTGAACAGGTCGGCCCGAACGGCGATGACGGGGCAGAAATACTGGTGCAGGCCCCATTCGGTCTCAAGAAAGAACGCATGAGTATCGAAGGTCGTGTATTTTTTCTGGGTGAGGTTCTCCCTTGTCCTGTTGAATGTCTGAAATCTTCGGTATACCGTGCCGTCCCTGAAGAATTCATAACCGAGAACCCCTTTCAGCCTGATGTCCCCGTGGATCGGCACATCAAGGTTGGCGCTGATACCGGTCCCGTATTTGCCGACCCGGTAGCCCTGTTCGGCCTGGCTGCCGGACCCGAACTTGGAAAACCTGGTCCAGTTCGTCTGGAGGCCGAAACCCCAGGCGAGGATTTTAACATATTGACCGGCGGAATAGTTGACATCGAGCCGTTCGGTGAATTGCCGCCGCTCGCCGCCGTCGTTCTGCGCCACATCATTAATATCCAGCGGCAGGGAAAGAGGATTAAACATCTGCTGTTTATAGGCATATTTCTTCATGCCCCACTGGGTCCTTGAGTAATATCCCGGTGAATTCCAGTCGTCGCCGTGGGCCCTGAGGGAGAGCGTTATTTCAAGGTCGCCGGTGGGCCTATAGGTAAAGCGGGTGGATCCGTTGCCGAAGAGCTGTTTCGAGTTTTCCTGGAACCCGTCGGTACGGTAAAACTGGACGGCGGTGTTGTTCGTAAGCTTGTCGCTAATGATCGTTTTGCCCAGGGCGCTCTGGATGTCCACGGTATTCCATGACCCGTATTTAGCGTTAACATCAACATAATCGCCGCCTTTTTTCGTCATATACACGATGGTGCCGCCGCGGGAAAAATTGCCGTACAGTGCCGAGGAAGGGCCCTTGTACACCAGCACCTTGTCAAGCTCAATCGGTATCAATATGTTGGGGTCGGCGTATCCGCCGCCGTGGCCGTAATACTCGTTCAGGGGTATGCCGTCGAGGTAGACGCCCATGTCGCCGCCATGGACGCCGGACTGGAACCCGCGGATGGCAATGGCATTGGAGACGCCGCCCTGGTCGTATTCATGCATTTTCACGCCCGGCACCGACTTGATGATGTCGGCCGTGCGGGATATGCCCTGTTTTTCAATGTCATTCGAATTGACGACATTGATGGTATACGGCGATTTTTTCAGGAACTGCTCGCCCTTGACAACGATTTCCTTGAGGGTGACTTCTCCGCCTCCGGTTTTCTTCGCGGCATCGGTATCGTTCCCTTCTTCTCCATTTTTTTTCTGTTCTTCGGCCGCCTGCTTCTTGTCGGCCGGCTTGTCCTTTTTCGGGGCCGCCTGCTGCGGGTACAGGGATGTGGCCGGAACCGCGATGCAAAGCGAGAGGACCAGCAAACGACAAACAGTTTTAGTCATGAAATCCTCCTTGTTGAATGAATTAGTAACACATTTAATATATTTGTAACACTTTAAGCCGTAGTAAAATTTGTCAATAAGTATGTGAAAAATAGCACGAAAAAATAAAACGTG
>CALMRZ010000093.1 GCA_937872225.1 uncultured Spirochaetota bacterium | reverse complement strand
TGACAAATTATTTCTTGATTTATAAACAGCTCTATGTACTATATCTAATTTAAGTGTATTCTACATTATCTATACTTTTAAATGCTTCTCGAGAGCCCCTTCGGGGGGGCTTTTTTTAAGAATTTAGCTGAAAAAACGAGTTACATAAGCGGTCTATTGTTACATTATTATTGATTGATACCGGGAAAGACGATACGCATGAGTGAAGGTTGCACCAGGCCCGGATTTTTTTCTTTACAAAGACGGTGTTTTTTTACATTATGCAAAATTCCGGAACAGTGGAGCCTTCATCAGCATCACTGATATATCCAGGAGGAATTGATGGATATCGAATTCAGAGACATCGGTGAACATAAAGTCATCCAGGTCAGCGGAGAGGTCGACCTGTACAATGTCAGCGAACTGAAAAAAGCCCTGTTCAGCATCACCGATGGGAAGCACCATAGCGTTATCGTTGACATGAAGAACGTGAACTACATGGATTCTTCCGGCATCGGAGCCCTGGTGGCGGGACAGAAGAAAATGAGGGCCCACACCGGCAAATTCGCCCTGATGAACATTCACGAAGACGTGCTCAACATCCTCAAGCTCGCCACCCTGGACAAGTTCTTCAAGATCTACGATTCAGAAGACGAAATTCTCTGACCGTTCGCCACCATATGTGTAATAATAAAAAACCGGCCATGGGCCGGTTTTTTATTGCACGGATTCCCCCCTTTCAGTCCCTAGGAGGTCCTTTTGAGGACCAGCAGGGTGGTATCGTCGTGGGGCGGCTCCTGGCCGCGGAATTTCTCCAGGTCATCGACAATGAGGCGGACAAGTTCCTCGGCGTTGAGGTAGCTGTTCTCGACAACAAGCCGGTTGACCCGCTGGAGGCCGTATTCCTCCTGCAGTTCGTTGCGCATCTCGGTGACGCCGTCGGTATAGAGTATAACGATATCTCCGGGATTCAGCTTTACCTTGGCCTGCTTGTATATCGAATCCTCATCGATGCCGATTGGGACGCCGTCCAGTTTGGTAAGGGTGCAGGTCCTCTTCGCCGACCGATAGCAAAAGAGGGGACCGTGGCCGGCGTTGGAAAACGTGAGTTCCTCCGTGGACCGGTCATAGATCATGAAAAACAGGGTCGCGAATTTGTCCATGGCGAAGTCGGCGCTGAGCGACTCGTTGATGGACTTGACGACGCCCGCGCAGTCCACGTCTCCCCGGGAAATGTATGATGTAAAAACGGTCCTGATCATGACCATGACCAGGGAGGCCGGCACGCCCTTGCCGGAAACGTCGCTGATGAGGGCGCCCACTTTTTCCTCGTTGATGTCGATATAGTCGAAATAGTCGCCGCCGACGCCACGGGCCGCCTTGGTATGGCCCTTCAGCTGGATCCCCCTCTTGTCATAAAAAACGGTCGGGTTAAGGCCCTCCTGTATCTCCCTGGCCATCTCTATCTGTTCTTCCATGATGGCCGACTCTTTCTCTTTTTCCGTGGCTTCCTTGATCTTCGAGGTCATCTGGTTGAATTCCCGGGCAAGCTGTCCCAGCTCGTCACCGGACGTGATCTCCAGGCGGTAATCCAGGTTCCCGGCGCCGATGATCTCGGTGCCCTTGGCCAGGGCCTTGATCGGCCGGATGGTATAGGTCGCCAGGATGACGGACCCGACGATCGATATGCCGAGAAAGACCAGCGCGATGGGGATGATGATGGTAAGAAGGCTTGAGATTTCATCGCGGATGATGATATCGGACAGGCCGATTATGACGGTACCGATCTTCCTCCGGTCGAGCTTGTTCAGGATGGTCTTAGAAAAATCGTAGATCTTGCCGCGCGCGTCCCCGGGATCGTCCACCGTGAGAACGACGATGTCCTCGTTTGACGCGCGCTCCCGGAGCCTTCTCTCGACATTGTCGCGCAGCGGCATCTGTATCTCGCGTTCCTTGCGGCGGTCAAAGTACTGGATGACCGCGTCATTCTTGTCCAGGATAAAGGCATACTTGATGTAGTTGATCTTCTTGAGGTCGTTGATGGCGGCGATCATGGAAAGCTCGTCGAGCCCGATGGACTGCTGGGCATTGTTGGCGAGGTGCACCGTCTCGCGGTTCACCGAATCCAGCACCTGCTTGGTGAGGATGTCGCTTTCCCGCCAGATGAAAAATGCCGTTATCGAAATGATGAGAAGCGCCACCAGCGTTATGATGGCCAGGGAAAATTTGAGCCTGATACCGAACCTGACGCCGGAAGACCGTTCCGCCTGCTTCTCCGGCCGCTTCGCAGGCCGCTTTTCCGGTTCTTTGTCCGGCCCCTTCGCGTCCGGCCCGGGACCCGCCACCGCTTTTTCCTTTGTTTTCATTTCCACGCCGCTCATCCTGTCTACCGCTCCATGAATGCCAGCACCTTGCGGATATTGTTGCGCGCCTTGACGTTGCCCGGGTCAATGGCCAGCACCTTGCGCCACTCTTCGATGGCCCTCTGGAAATTATTGTTCGAGTAATAATTGATGCCGTTGTAATAATACTTATTGACGAGCTCCCGCTGCTTCGCGGTCAGCATCTGGCCCCGGTCGGCCTCGGCGCCGCCGATCCGCAGCTGCGACTCGATCTTGTTTACGGTAACCACCGCCTTGACGTTCGTCGGGTCTTTCTGCACGACCCATCGGAACTGGGCCAGGGCCTTTTCGATATTGTCCTTCCCGCCCATCTGGTACAGGTTCATGCCGATGTCGTACCGCCGGTTCAATTCGGCGCGGTCCGCCGGGGTCAGGTCCCCCCCCGCCGCGGTTTCCTTCATGCCGGCATTGGCCTGGGCGATAAGATTATCCAGCCCGGGATAATTTCTGTCAATTGATTTAATTATATTGAAGATCCTGAGGGCGTTCCTGAAGTCCTTTTTATCCATGTACCCGCGTCCCTCCATGATCCTCGTGGCGACGACGTTGTCCTTGTTCTCCGGATTTATCATGAGGTCGCACTTGATGATGTACTCCCGGGCGATCTTGTTTTTGGGAAAGAGATTCAAGATACTGTCCCATTTCTTCCTCGACCCGGCATATTCCCCCTTGTCATAGAGGCTCCGCCCCGCCACGATCAGGGAGTTGACCACGTCGTAATAGGGCGAGTTTTCATCAACCATTTCCTCCTCGTTGATCCGCTGGGCGTCGCGGGCGCGCCGCAGGTATTCCCTGGCCTGGGTGTTCCTGTTGTCCATGGCAAGGGTCGCGACAAAAGCGTCAATGGCCTCCTTGTATTTCCCCTGGGTGTAGGCCATGATCCCTTCCTGGAACTTCTGGTTTATCCGCTGGAGCCTCAGGGCCTGTTCGCGCTTCTTGTACTCCTTCCTGAGACGATCGAGGTCTCTCAGCCGCTCCCTGGCGTCCCGGTAGTCCTTTATCAGGGCCAGGGCGGTCTCCAGGTCCTGCTGCGCCTCGTCGAACCTGTTATTTTTGATGTTATTGATCCCCGACTGGTAGGAATCCTCCGCCTGCTTCTGCCGCTGGGCGTACATCATCTTCTCGTCGATGATCTCGGTTATCTTTTCAAGATAGTCCCTTGCCTCGCGGTGCTTAGGGTCCACCTTCAGCACCTCTTCGAACTCGGGCCTGGCCCCCGGGTAATCCTTTTTGTCGAACTTTTCAATCCCCCGGGCCATATAGTACCGTATCTTTTCAAACTTGATCCGGTTTTCTATGGCAAAGTCGCATTTCCGCTTCCCTTCTAGGGCCTCGCTGTCCTGGGGCACGTAGCGGAGCACCTCTTTCCAGAGCTTCCGCGCTTTTTCATAATCCGGATACTCCGCCGCCATCTCGGTCCTGGCGTCGGTTTTAAGCTGCTCGATCTTTTCCCGCATCGCCCGGGAAAGGCGCAGCCGTTCCTCCGCGGCCCGTATTTCATTGTCGAGGTTCTTCATGTCGGCAAGGGCGTCTTTCATCTCATTGTCATTGGGGTCCAGCTTGTAGGCGGTAATGTAGTCCTTGATGGCGCCCTTCCCCATGGTTATGCCCAGTTCCAGCTCCGGGTCCTGGTCTGATTTAAGCTTTTTCCGGGCGATACGGTAACTCAGCCTGGCCTTCTGGTAGGATATGTCCTTGCGCTGTTTTATCTCGTATACCATCTCGATTTTCTGCTGGATCTTCTCATTATCCGGCTCCATGTCAAGGCACGAGAGCCAGAGGCCAATGGCCTGATTGTAATCCCTCTTGTCGAAATACGCCTGGGCGTCACGGTCCATTTCCCTGACCGTAGCGGACTGTAGACCCGAATAGAACTGGGTCACCATCAGCATGGCGCTCACGATTGCGATCGATTTTGATTTATATACCATGTTCCTCGCGCGGACAACCGCATTATATTAGACCCGATGGCGGCCGGGTGGTACAAATTTTTTGTTTATCTCAGGCAAATTTAATCAAAATATTCTTGAAATTATACCGAGCGCCCTTTCAATTGTAACTTTGTTGCGCCGTGCAACGGATTTGCGGGTGTAATTCAGTGGTAGAATGCCAGCTTCCCAAGCTGGACGTCGTGGGTTCGAGCCCCATCACCCGCTCAT
>CALMRZ010000092.1 GCA_937872225.1 uncultured Spirochaetota bacterium | reverse complement strand
GTTCGCAGGTACATGAAGTGGGAACGGACGGGGAAGGGGGTTGATGAAAACTATTCATCAGTTAATACATGACCCCGCAGGGGGACAGCGGAGTATACAGTGACTGTCGGTACATGAGTGGCCGGTACGGCGGCGTGATGTCGCTTGCCCGAAGGTGCATGCAGGAGGGACGCACAGAAACATATAATACCACGGAGCAAACTACGGATACAAGTAGTGTTGTGGTGAAACAAAATAAATTTTTTCCGCTCTTCCTTAATCCTGGGGCCGCATGGTCGGGAAGAGCAGCACGTCCCGGATAGATGTCTCGCCGGTGAGGAGCATCACCACCCGGTCGATGCCGATGCCGAGGCCCCCGGTGGGGGGCATGCCCGTTTCAATGGCCTGGACGAAGTTTTCGTCCATGGGGGGCGCTTCCTCGTCAACGGAGCGGCGCAGGGACTGCTCGTACAGTGTCGTGCGCTGGAACACCGGGTCGTTGGATTCGCTGTAGGCGTTGGCTATCTCCGTCGCGTTGATGAAAAGCTCGAACCGCTGGAGGAACCGCTCGTCGCTGTAGTCCGGCTTGCACAGCGGCGTGGTTTCAACCGGGTGGTGCGTGATGAACACCGGCTGGACCAGTTTCTCCTCCACCAGCTGCTTGAAGAGCTCGTCTATGGCGAGGCCCCATATGAAATCCCCCTTGATCTCGGCGCCGGTTTTTTTCACCTCTGCGGCCAGGTCAGCGTCGCTCATTGCCATGACATCGAGGCCGGCATATTCCTTCAGGGCATCAACGACCTTGAGCCTCCGCCAGGGGGTCTTCAGGTTTATTTCCTTCCCTTCGTAGGCTATCGTGGTGCCGCCGGTGATGGCGATGGCCGTCTGCTCGATGATCTCCTCGGTGATGGCCATCATGTCGGTGAAATCAGCGTATGACTGGTAGAGTTCGAGCATCGTGAACTCTGGGTTGTGCGTCCGGTCGATCCCCTCGTTCCTGAAGCACTTGCCTATTTCGTAGACGCGGTCGAAGCCGCCCACGATGAGGCGCTTGAGATAGGGCTCAAGGGATATGCGCAGGTAGAGGGTCATGTCCAGGGCATTGTGCCGCGAGGTGAAGGGCGATGCGGAGGCGCCGCCGTACAGGGGCTGGAGGACCGGCGTCTCGACCTCGTAAAATCCCTTGCCGTCGAGGATTTTCTTTATATGCTTGATGATGGCAATACGCTTGATAAAGGTCTCTTTCACTCCCGGGGTGACGATCAGGTCCACGTGGCGGTTCCGGTACCGGAGCTCCTTGTCGGCGAAGGCGTCGAAGACCTCGCCGTCCTTTTCCTTCACAACCGGCAGGGGGCGTATGCTCTTTGAGAGGAGCGTCAGGGACGTTGCGAAAATGCTGATCTCGCCGGTCTTGGTCTTTTTGACGGTGCCCTTCACGCCGATGATGTCCCCGATGTCCAGCTTCTTGAAGAGCTTGTAGTTCTGTTCCCCGACATTGTTTATCGCGACGTAAATCTGTATCCTGCCGTCCCGGTCCTGGATGGTGCAGAAGCTGGCTTTGCCCATTTCCCTGACGGTCATAATGCGGCCGGCGGCGCTCACTTCCGCTTCGGAGGGCGCGCTGTCGTCGAAGTTTTTGATAATTTCCGATGAGTGGTGCGTTACCGTATAGTTATACGGAAAAGGATTGATGTTCAACTCGCTTCGTATTTCATTGAGTTTGTCTTTCCTGATTTTTATCAGACTGTTTTCTTCTTCCATGGTATCACCCGGGTTCTAATCTGCAATGCCGCTGTAGGCATTGTCCATGATCATGGTTGGTATTGTGCGGAATGTGTCAAATTAATTTTATATACAAAGTCCGGTAGATGGGGGAGGGGTGCACTTCGGGGGATCAAAATACACCGGATCCTGCATCAAGCACCCGTGCCGGGAGAATGATAGTGCCGCGTGAAATATTATCGCAGGGCATATTTTTTTATTTACTTATTTTGCATTATTTTTATCACATACTTTGTTTTATCTTTTGGATTGATATATATTCTATCAAGGATTGTTTTCATCGTACGGAGGGACGAAACATGATACGATGTATGGGCATTATCGCCCGGGGGATACTGCTTGTTGTTGTCTGCAGCGCGGTATGGTATCCTGCATACGGGAGATATATCCGGGTCGCCGTTTCCGCAGAAGATGGATCAGATTCCAATAACACGGCACCGCCGACGCAGGAAATAATAAAAGAACTGTATCCGAACGGCACGCTCAAGTCAGAAACGCCCCTGGTAAACGGAAAAATCCACGGCAAGAAAAAGCATTTTTCTGAAAAAGGCTCCCTCCTCAAGGAAGAGGAATACCGGGACGGGAAAAAGGACGGGCTTTCGATCGAATATTACGAAGACGGCACCGTCAAGGGCCATGAAACATTCAAAAACGACCGGCTGAACGGCGATTGCTTCATGAATTACCCCAATGGCCAGAAGATGATGGCGGGACAGTGCGCGGACGGCAAGAAGACGGGAAAATGGACCCTGTACCATAACAACGGCAATAAGTACATGGAAGGAAATTATGCCGAGGGCGTCATGGAGGGAGTATGGCGTTCCTTTTCGCCGGAGGGATGGCTCGATTCCGAAGGCGAATACCGGAACGGACTGCAGGCAGACGTGTGGGTGTATTACGACAAGTACAAGAAGGTCACGAAAAAGCTCACGATGAAAAACGGCATGATAGACGGCCCCTGCTGGATCTACAGTCAGGGACGCCTCGCCGGTGAAGGCATCATGAACGGCCTCGCCCACGATCCCAGGAAGAACGGCAGCTGGAAATCGTATTACCGGAATGGGCAGCTGAAATATGAGGGGATCTTCACCATGGGCCTGAGAAACGGCCGCTTCACCGAGTATTACTCGAACGGGAAAGTAAAAGCGACCGGAGATTATGTCAATGAAAGACGGAACGGCAATTGGACATTTTATGAAAAGGACGGCGTTACGATCAACGCGGAAAAGACCGGCCAGTATATCAATGGAAAATTACGAAAGCAATAAAATGCGATTTGTTGCGGCATCCGCATCTCGCATGGGGATGCGTCCCTGGAACTGTCTTCTCCCGTAATTACGATAGAATACTAAACACATTTTTAAGCTCTGCCCCCTGTTCTTTATAGTATTCTTCTTAATAAAAATCCGGAAAATATTTAATAAAATTATGTATGGATATTGTAACCATACTATGCCATTGGCAATCAAAACTATGTTGCGGCTTATGACTCCTTTAGGGAGAAGAGTATAACTATGCTTTATGGGAAGCAGCACTAATGGACGACAGTACCATATATAGCAGCATCAGCCTGTATAACGGTATTATTCTATTCGCGGTCTATTCATTCATGGGATGGCTCATCGAGGTTGTTTATCGCTCCTCAAAACAGAAAAAATTCATCAATGCCGGGTTTTTACACGGGCCCTTTGTTCCCATTTACGGTTTCGGCGCGGCATTCATCATGCTGCTGGAATACTTTCTGCAACCCTATGGCGTCCTTGTCAAATTGCTGGTATACGGCATTGTCCTCACCATGGTGGAGTATGTTGTAGGATATCTGTTTGAGACAATTTTCAAGCTGAAGCTGTGGGACTATTCCGACAATGCTTTTAATCTCCATGGAAGGATCTGCCTTCTCTTTTCGGCGTTCTGGACAATTTTTGCCTTCGTATTCGTCACCATGATAAACCCCTTCGTCGTGCGCCATATCGTTTCCCTTGACGACACGCTGGTCCGTGGCGCGGCCGCGGTTTTCGCCGTGTACGGCATTGTCGATTTCGTCATGTCGGTGACATCCATAACGGCGTTCAGGAGAACAATCGCGTATCTCTATTCGGAATACTTCAATCTGAGCAATGTTGAGATCGAGAAGATATTCGATTCCTTCAAGCGTCTCAGGTCGGCCTTCCCCGACCTGGACCGGTACATCGATAAAAATATTAATGTTGAAATCCGAAGCAGGATCAGCACCTTTATGAAATCAATACAGACCAAGATCATGATGGACCTGGAGGGGAGGAAGCCCTTTGAGAAGGAGTTCTACGATATCATCAATGATATCTACAAACACGAGGAGTTCATGAAGCTCAAGCGCTTTTTTCACCATAATTCCTCGATATATGCCCACGCGCGGGATGTCGCCTATTTCACCTACCGGGCCTGCAAGTACCTGAAGCTCGATTACCGCTCGGCGACGAGGGGCGCGCTTCTCCATGATTTTTTTCTCTATGACTGGCGGAACCACGATGAGCCTGACCTTCACCGGGACAAGTACCACGGCATTGAGCACCCGCGGATAGCCCTGTCTAACGCGGAAAAGTATTTCAAGCTCAATGACATTGAGAAGGATATTATCGTGAAGCACATGTGGCCCCTCACCCTGGTCCCGCCCAAGTACAAGGAATCGTATATCGTGACATTCGCGGACAAATACCTGTCGTCAAAGGAGTTCATTGACGAGTTCAAGCGGAGCAGAAAAACCGGTAAATTCCGCAATCCCCGAAGGGCGAGGAACTGACTCGTTTATGCGCGGGAATTATTGCACACGTCATGACAGGCGCCGCGGGCGCTTTCCCGGCAACCAGCCTGTAGCCATGCCATGAGACCGGTTATAACGATTACCGTTTCGTTGCTATCGGCTGTTATATTAATGATTGCGGCCGCCTTTGTCTTTTTCTTCTTTTTTTATACAGAACCGGTCTACATCACGGACCATGCCACCCATGTCCCGGATGCAACGATACAGCCTGCTGACGCAATTGCCTTGGCAACGCCTTACCTTCCCGGGCATGGCACCGTTCGATACAGAAAAGACAGGCCGTTGACCTTGCATCTGCTGAGGTACGGTGACTGGTACTATGTGATGAAAACAGATTACCCGGCGAAGACGACGCGGTATTATATGCAGCCGGCGGTTAAGGTCCACGTGCGCACGGGCAGGGTGGAATTTTCAACGCGATGAGGAACGCGGGGGAGTACCCGTGGATGCCCGGACATGACAATGCCCGTTGTAACACGGGCATTGTTCAATATATCGTATATCCCAGCCCTGATAGCCATAGGCCAGACTGGTGTTCACCGGTTTGATGGACCATCCATCATGACATTCTTTTTCCACTGAAAACGACATAATCTTTTTGTCAATATTTTTGCGGAAAATTTTTTATCTGATGATAACTTTGATATATATTTAAAATAAAGTGTACAGATCCTGCAACTCGCGCCAGCGCCCATGACGGCGGCGGACCCAGAGAAAAATATTATTTACAAAAATTTTTCATGGCGGTTTATTGACAGCGATAAAGCGGAAAAGGTGAAACCGATGAATATACACCCAGGCGGCGCTGCGACCATAATAGGGAGCTTCCCCCATACGGAAGCGGTTGATGCATGCAGGCTCGTGTTCGACACGCTGACGCAGATACCGGCGTGGCCCCAGCTCCCCCGGCGGGGATTCTATGAGGACATGAACGTGCAGTTCAGCAGGAGCCTTCCCTGCCTGCACCTGGACGAGGAGAACAGGAAGCTCGGCTTTGACACGTCCCGCGACATAGCCGGCGAGCTGGAGCGTTTTTACACCAAGGTAATCGAGGACGACGTGGACTATTTCGGCCTGGATGAAAAGCATGCCGCCGGCTTCGGGTGCTTCATCGATGCTTTGAAAGAAGGAAAGGCCGCCGGAGCCCTGGCTCTCAAGGGGGAGACCACCGGTCCCCTGACGCTGGGCCTCATGACGGATGTCACGGACGGCAAGTATGCCCTGTACAAGCCCGATCTCTTTGACGCCATAGTAAAAAGCTGCACGATGAACGCGCGGTGGCAGGTTCGAAAACTGAAGGAGTTTCTGGGGACGGTGATCATCTCCTTCGATGAGCCGTCGCTGTCCATCATCGGTTCGGGATTCTATTCCGTGGACAAAAACCAGATTGCCGGATCATTCAAGGAAATAATCCAGGGGATCCATGCCGAGGGAGGGCTCGCGGCCACCCACTGCTGCGGGAACGCCGACTGGGACGAACTGCTGGACCCTGGCCTGGACCTGGATATCATCAATTTCGATGCCACCGACGACATCATTGCCGACAAGTTCCTCAACGCGCGCAATCTGCCCGGCTACCTGAAGAACGGGAAGTGCATAGCCTGGGGCGTTGTGCCGACCCTCAAGGAAAAGATTGAAAAGGCAACCGCCGGGGACGTTGAAGCGAATTTTTACGCGGTGGTCAAAAAGCTGGCCCGGAGGGGGATCAGCGAAAGCGATATCATCAATCAGTCCATCATAACGCCCAGCTGCGGTACCGGCACCCTCACCGTGCCCCTGGCTGACAAGGTGATGGATATCCTCGGCGGTCTTGCCCGCAAGCTTGCCTGATACGCCCGGCCTGGTTCTATTTCTTTGATTTCTTGATGTAGGCCCTGGCCTCGTCGAGGGTGTGGAACACCGCCATGTAATTGAACATCTCCGGATGGGCGACCATGATTTTCTGGAGGAACTCCTCCGTCATGACGATGACCAGGTAGCCCTTGGCCTTTTTCATGATCCCCATGGCTTTCATGAGGATGCCGATGGCCGGATCGCTTATTTCCGTTACTGACGAAGCGTCCATGATAAAATCGGAAAAATCGGGAAGGTCCGCTTCTTTGGTGTAGCTGTCATAGATGGCAGCGGCGCTGTCCTTGTCAATAGCGGCTACAGAAAATTTCATGTGAAGGATCTTTTCGTCCTGAAGGTACTGCAAGGTGTAGAGATTACTGCTCATGCCGGTATCCTCCATGTAAATTGTTACTTAAAATGGCATAACAAAACGGGAATGTCAAATATATAATTGGTCGTCCTGACAAAAAGGATAAACGTCATCACGGACCGTTGCGGGATGGCAGCACGGGCCGTCATTCATAGAGTCCGATGAACTGGTCCACCAGGCTCCCGAAATGGGATATGGCCTCTTCAACCGGCCCCGGCTGCGACATGTCCACGCCGGCGACGCGGAGCTCGTCCAGAGGATATCCGCTACCGCCGAGAGTGAGAAATGTAAGGTAGGCATCGCGGGCGGCGTTTCCCTCCGCACGAACCTTTCTCGACAGGGCAATGGCGGCCGATATGCCGGTGGCGTATTTGTACACGTAGAAAGAGGAATAGAAATGGGGTATCCGGAGGCATTCGAGGGTCAGTTCCTCATCGATCACGAGGGAGTTCCCGAAATAGCTTTTCAGCAGGCCCCGGTATATATCCCGCAGTACCTCAAGGGTGAGGGGCCTGTTTTCTTCAACGGTCCGGTGGGTGAGCTTTTCGAATTCCGCGAACATGGTCTGCCTGAAGAGGGTGGCCCGGATGTTGTCGATCTCCCGGTTGAGTATGTAGGCTTTCATTTTCCGGTCGCTCTCGTACCGCTCCAGGAGATGGGCGCTGAGAAGGGCCTCGTTAAAGGTCGAAGCCACCTCTGCCACGAAAATGGCGTAGTCGTGGTACACGTAGGGCTGGTTCCTGTTGGAATACCAGGAGTGCATGGAATGCCCCGCCTCATGGATAAGGGTATAGAGGCTGTTGATGTTGTCATCACGGTAATTCATCAGGATATAGGGCGGCGAATCGTAGCATCCCGAAGAATAGGCGCCGCTCCGCTTCCCGCGGTTTTCATACCGGTCGACCCATCCCCCCAGGAGACCCTGCTCCAGGGTCCCGGTGTATTCCTCCCCCAGAACCGCCAGGGCCCTGACGCAGGTTGCCACCGCCTCTTCATAGGGCATGGCATAGGGTACGTCCTTGACTATGGGCACGTAGGTGTCGTAAAAGTGCAACTCGTCAAGGTCGAGCATTTTTTTCCTGAAATCAAGGTAACGGAACAGGGGCCCGAGGTTCTTCCTGACCGTTTCGATCAGGTTGTCATACACTTCGTCCTGAACGTTGTCTGAAAAGAGCGCCGAACTTCTGCAGTTCTCAAAGTTGCGGACACGGGAATAGAAACGGTCCCTCTTGATGGAGTAATGAAGGGCCGCGGCGATGCTGTTTTTGTGGAGGTCATAGGACCGGTAGTACTGGAAAAAGGCCTTCTTCCTGATTTCCCGGTCATGGCTCTGGAGAAAGGAGCTGAAGTTCCCGTGGGAGAGCTCCACGTCCTTGCCCGACTCATCGGTGATGTGGCCGAAGGTGAGGTCCGCATTGTCAAGCTGGCTGAATATCTCGGACGCGGCATGGCTCATGTCGCCGGACATGGCGATGATCTCTTCTATCTCAGTTGAAAGGGTATGCGGCTTGTACCGGAGGATTTTCTCGAAATAAAAGCGGTACTCCGCCATTGATGGATCTTTCAGAAAGCCGGCAATGACGTCGTCCGGTATCGCCTGGATCTCGGGGGTCATGTAGCTGGAGAGCTCCGATGCCCTGGTGTAGAGGTTCATGGCGCGCTGGTGGAAGCCCAGGTAGTGTTGGTTCGATTTGTCCTCGTCGCTGCGGAGATGGGCGAAGGTGTAGAGCTTTTCCAGGTTTCGGGAAACGCCGAGGTCGAACTCGACCGCTTCCTTCAGTGCCGCCGCCGACTCGCCCAGGCGGCCCCGGTAGTCGTCGTAGCGGGGGAGTTCCCGTTCGATTTCGTCGTAGTGCGATTCCCATGCCTGGTCCGTTGGATAGAGCGGCGCGAGGTCCCATGTGTGTCCCTCGGGGATGCTGTTGCGTTCCGGTATTTTTTCTGCCATGGTTGTTTTCTTGTCACATGAATGATCTCAATAGATTTTGCCGTAGTGCTCGCCGAAGGCGTCCAGGTGCACGCAGGTCCGCAGTTCCTTGCGGGTGGGGCCTTTCCCGGACGGCGCCGCCGGTTTGCCCAGGGGCAATGCCACAACGACCTCGTAGCCCTCGGGGACCCGGAGTACCTTTGCGCAGGCGTCATGGTCCATGGAGCCGACCACGACGGTCCCCAGGCCGATTTCATGCGCTTTCAGGCAGAGGTTTTGGACCGCCATGCCCAGGTCGAACATGAACCACTCGAGGAACTTGGTGCGCTCCTTGCCTTCCCTGCATCCGGACACCTTGGTCCTGGCGCAGACCACGATGATCGCCGAAGCGTCCGCGGAACAGGCGCGGGCGGGGTTTGTCGACGAGTACGTGTCGGTGACCTCCCTGATGAGTTCCCGGTCCCGCACCACGATGAATTCCCATACCTGGGTGTTGGCCCATGAGGGGGCGTTGTGCGCGGCGTCTAAGACGGCCCGTATCTCTTCATCGGTCACGTAATAGTCGGTGAACTTTCTCACCGACCGCCTGTTCAGTATGGCTTCGCCGAGTTCCATCAACTCCTCCGGAAAGAAATATGGCATGACTACTGCGACCAGGGGAAGTCCTTGCCTTCCTCCTTTGCTTTCATGAGCACTATCGGGATGAACCGGGAAACGCCGAAATCCGATCTGCCGCTCACGTCAAGGCTGACGTCAATGGCCTGGTCAATGCAGTGGGGGTGCCTGAAGGTCAGCTTGAAGGGGATCCCTGACGTTGTTTTCATGGCGCTGTCGCTGTATTTCGGCCAGAAATGGAAGTGGCCCTTGGTGGCCTGGCTTGTCCGGTACGGGTTCTCCCAGTCTGAATCGATCATTGCCGCCGGGGCCGTGCCGAACATCAGCGTCACTTCAACATCGGGTATCACGGAAAGCGTCGATTCCTCCAGGACCTGGCCCACCAGGTGGGGCAGGTATGCCGTCGATTCCGGGACGGTGATAGCCCGTGCGGCGCTGGCGGGATCCCGCCGCTTCAGGATCTTATAAATGGCTTCATAGATGAGGAACAGTACGTCGATGCGCTCCTGCACCTTGTACCGGGCGTCAAGGATGCCGTACAGAAACCCCCGCTCGCTGGTCACATACTTGGGGGGCACGCGGTTCAGAACATAGGCGATGATATCGTCCCTGCTGGCGCTGGAGACATCCGCGGGCGCTTCTTTTTTCAAGACTTCATCAAGGGTGTTGATAACGATGTCTTTCATTAAGTTGTTTACCGGCATCACGTTTCTCCATTTATTTTTTTGTTGAAGATTTTTTTGCCTTTTTTCCCTTTTCAGTAAAGGCGATAGTGATGACTTCCTCGACCTGGTCGACCAGGTGAAAATTGAGCCCCTTCTTGATGTAGGGCGGTATATCGTCCAGGTCCCTGCTGTTTTCACGCGGCAGGATGATCTCCTTGAGATGGGCCTTCTTCGCGGCGATTATTTTTTCTTTTATGCCGCCCACGGGGAAGACCCTGCCCGTGAGTGTGAGCTCGCCGGTCATGGCCAGCCCCGGCTTGATTTTCCTGTCCGTCGCCATGGAATAGAGGGAGGTCGCCATGGTTATGCCGGCGGAGGGGCCGTCCTTGGGCGTCGCACCGGCGGGCACGTGGATGTGGATGATGTTGTTGTTGAAGACCTTCGCGGCCTCGTCCCGGTCTTTCAAAAGGTGCTGGACGTAGCTGTAGGCGATAGTGGCGGATTCGCTCATGACCTCGCCCAGCTGGCCCGTCAGCTTCAGGCCGCCGCCCTTCTTGTTGGTGATGCCGATGGATTCGACCACGAGGGGGGCCCCGCCGTAGGGGGTCCAGGCCAGGCCTATGGCCAGTCCCGCCCTGGTTATCTTAATGAGTGAATCGTCGGTAAAGAGCTCCGTGCCGAGGTATTCGCGGATTGCCTTGATGCTGAGGACCTTGGCCGGGAGCTTCTTGCCGCCGGCCACGGACGTGGCGGTCTTGCGGCAGATCTTCTCTATCTGCCGCTCCAGGTTCCTCACGCCAGCCTCTCGGGCATAGTTGTTGATGATGTGCATGAAGCCTTTCTTGTCGATCCTGATGCTGTTTTTCCTGAGGCCGTGCTGCTCCATCTGCTTGGGGAGGAGGTAGCGCCGGGCGATCTCGTATTTTTCATTGGCGATGTAGCCCGAAAGGCGAATGATCTCCATCCGGTCGGCCAGCACCTGGGGGATGGTGTCGATGGTGTTGGCGGTGGTGATGAAGAGCACGTCGGACAGGTTGAAGGGCGCGTCCACGTAGTAATCGCGGAACTCGGCGTTCTGTTCCGGGTCGAGCACCTCGAGGAGCGCCGAGGCCGGGTCGCCCTGGAAGCTCTGGCCCAGCTTGTCGATCTCGTCCAGCATGAAGACCGGGTTGCGGACCTTGCATATCTTGATGCCCTGGATTATCTTGCCGGGCATGGCCCCCACGTAGGTGCGGCGGTGGCCCTTGATCTCGGCCTCGTCCCGCATCCCCCCCAGGGATATGCGGAAGAATTTCCGGTTGAGGGCGCGGGCGATGGATTTGCCCAGCGATGTCTTGCCGACACCCGGAGGGCCCACCAGGCATATGATGGAGCCCTTGCCGTCGGGCTTCAGCTTTTTGACCGCCAGAAACTCAAGGATCCTCTTTTTTACGTCCTCCAGGCCGTAATGGTCGCGGTTCAGTATTTTTTCCGCCTTTTCCAGGTTGATGGAATCGACGGTCTTGCTGTTCCAGGGCAAGGAAAGCACGGTATCGACATAGTTGCGGGTCACGGTGTACTCCGATGAGGCCGTGTCCATCATCGTGAGCTTGGAGATTTCCTCCTCCATCTTTTCCTTTATCTCGCCCTCGAGCTTGAGCTCCTCCAGCTTTTTGCGGATCTCCTTCAGTTCCCGGGTGCGCTCGTCCTCCTCGATTCCCAGTTCGTTCTTGATCGCCTTGAGCTGTTCGCGGAGGAAGAAGTCGCGCTGCTGCTTGTCTATCTTTTCGTTGATGCTTCCCTGGATGCGCCGCTGCACCGACAGGACCTCGATCTCCTTGTGCAGCAGGACGAGTACCTTCTGCAGCCTCTTTTTGATGTTCAGGGTCTCCAGGATGTCCTGGTACTCGTTTTTTTCGATGTTCAGGATGGAGGTGACGAAATCGGCTATTTTACCCGGCTCGTCCACGTTCAGCATGGTGAGCTTCATCTCCTCGGTGAACAGGGGGTTGTTGTCCGACAGGATCTTGAGCTTGCTCAACACCTCGCGGGTGATGGCCTTGAACTCGATGCTTTTTTTATCGGCCACGATGTCCTCGATGTAATCGACTTCGGCGAGGATGTAGGGCTCATCGGAGATGATCCTCCGCACGCGGAACCGCCTGATGCTGTTGATGAGGACGTTCAATCCTCCGTCGGGGAGGTTGATGCGCTTCAGTATTTTCGCCGCCGTGCCGAAGCTGTACAGGTCGCCGGCGGATATTTCATCCTTGTTGTCGTCCTTGATGAGGACCAGGCCGATGGTCCGGGTGTCGTGGATGACCTTGTCGATGACCTCGGTGAAGCGTCCATGCGATATTATAAGGGGCGTAATGATCCCCGGAAATATGGGGCGGTACCGTATCGGTATGATGTAGAGCTTTGATGGAAGGACCTGGTCTATGGCAACCAGGTCGCTTTCAAGGAGCTCCGTGTCGATTGATATGTCGTTTTTGTCCAGTATTATGTCGTCAAAATCCATGATGCCTCGATGTCTTCAAACAGGTAATGGCCCGGTTTGTGTATTCTGTGTTTATCCGGCAAATGTTGTTTTTTTCGCTTTATGCAATGGCAATGCCGCGTGCCATCTCCTGATTTACTGTAATTAAAAGAGCCTTATTTGTCAATTTTAAAGTATGAAAAATTTGGGCGCCGGACAATTTTTAATAATTGTATTTTTGATCGGAGAATACTAATGTTGAGATAACACGGTCCGCCAGCAAAAAAATGCCGACCGTGCGATATTTCGGCCCGGCATTGGATAATGACCGGGTGCGCGGCGTAATGGGCCGGATGACCATGTAAAGGACCACACAAACCAGCTACGATGTCTATCCTGGATGACATACAGAAGAATCGTGAATTGTTCCTGCAATTTAACGATGTCAAGTACAAGCGCTTCCAGCTGCTTATCGGCAATCCGAATATTCGGAAGGTCATCAATTCAATCCCTATCCTTCTCAGCACCAATTATAAACGGCTGCCGGGATATACGGACATCGACCCGCCCTGCGGCATAGTCGGCTTTGAGCCTGATATGGAAGCGATCAAGTTCCTCCAGGGGCGTTTTTACGCCAAGGAATTCGAAATCAGGAAAAAAAATGCCTTCATACAGATGATGGCCGTCATGGGAAGCGTCGGGACCATCGCCTATACCAGGAGCTCCGATTTTGACTACTGGGTCTGCATAGACCGGCGGAGCATATCAGCCGAGAAGCTGGAGGCGTTCACGAAAAAAGTCGAAGCGGTCCAGAAGTGGGCCATGGAAGAGGCCGATATTGAAGTCCATATATTCATCAACGATATCGTAGATATAAAGAACAATATTTTCGCCGAGAGCAATGAAGAGGCCTTCGGCTCCATTATCGGAACGGTACTGAAGGATGAATTTTTCAGGAGCTCCATTATCATAGCGGGCAAGATACCCTTCTGGTGGGTGCTGCCGCGCTTTGTTCAGGACAGCGAATATGAAAAGCTCTATGCCATGGTTCCCTCCGAAGAACGTGAAAAATACTTTGTCGACCTGGGGAACCTCTATGAAATATCAAAGCAGGACTTCATCGGGCCGGCCCTCTTCCTGATCATAAAATCGCTGAACAATCCCTTCAAGTCGATCATCAAGCTGGGGCTCCTGGAGAAATACCTTTTTGCCCCCGGCTACTCCCCCCTCCTGTGCCAGAAGATAAAAACGAACATCCTGAGCGGGAACCTCGACAACAAGGTCATCGATTCATACATGCTGATGTTTGAGGAAGTGTACGATTACTACGATTCGACCATGGACGAACCCTCGCTCCTGAAAATACTGCGGCAGAACCTCTACCTCAAAATCGACCCGCAGCTTTCGCGCTATATCGGGGTGAAAGACCGCCAGAGCCTTCCCTACAAGGTCCTGGTCATGTTCAAGTATGTCAAGGAGTGGGAGTGGAGCGCCAAGGAAATCCAGCACCTCGATAATTTCGAGAACTGGGACTATAACCAGACCATGGTGTTCTGGAACATGGTCAAGAAGTTCATGCTCCTGAGCTACCAGAAGATCGTCCTGCAGATCCCGGCGATGAAGCTGGAAGACAAGATATCAGCTTCCGATTTCAAGCTCCTGAGCGGCAAGATCAAGTCTCATTTCGCCCAGGAGAAGAACAAGATAGACAATTACATAACCTTCAAGGACACGCCCCACGAGTCGGTGCTCTACCTGGAGCCTTCCGCGGGCGGAGGCGAAGAGTCGGGGGAATGGAGCCTGGTAAAAAAAAGGAAGACCGGGGATGACGCGTCCTCGACGGTGGTGCTCCGGAGCGAAAAGGGCCTGGTGCGGCTCGCGGCGTGGACCGCCATCAACCAGATATACGACCCCAAGTTCAGCAGGCTGAAGGTCCAGGCGGGGACCAAGCGGATCAACCAGAACGCCGTTGCCGACCTCCTGTCCGGCATAGCGACACTCTTTTCCGGGACCATGTCCAGGCTGAAAAACGAGCATTACCTGCGGCCGCCCTTTAACATGGCCAACATGATAATCATCAATTTCGGCATAGAAAACGCCGAGACGGTCCAGATGATACACCATATCTATCAGACCAGCTGGGGCGAATCGTATATCGATGAATATGCCAGGGCCGATGACCTGGTGGCGATTCTCGGCACCATCCTGAAGGAGGGGATCATTTCCCGCCAGAAATTCGACGGCTACTGCGTCATCGTCTCGCCCGAGCCGTTCAAAAAGCCCTACCGGGAAATAGAGCAGGTGTTCAAGGAAGCCTATGATTTTATTATCCAGAAGGACAAGCGGATCTCCTTCAGGTTCTGCGCCCGTCTCGGGGGACAGTACGTGACGGTCACGCGCGAAGGCGACGGCGTCTCGGTGAACTCCGACGCGGATATCGTCAAGGCCCTGATGCGGGTATCGCTGAACCCCCGGCCTGAGATCGTATACTCCTTTCATCAGTCCGACCCGCGTCTGTTGATCCTCGATGCGATGTACAAGATGAGAAAGAAGAACTCGATCACCATCGTGGGCGAGGAGTCGGGAGAGTATACGCTTCTCTATGTCATAAACGAGCGGGACAACCTCTTCGTCTTCATCAGGCCGAAGCGGATCAAGGACGAAACGATACTGTTCCTGTACGATTTCTGCCAGAATACACTGGGCAGGATCAGCAGCAATGAAAGCCTCCCCCGCATCAACCAGGGGATCCAGTATTTCCAGGTCGTCATCGACCGCTCCGGAAAACTTTCCTTTGAGAATAAAAGCCAGTGGGTCCAGGAACTGTACCTGGTCAAATACAAGACCAGGAAGGCCTTCTCCGTGCGGGTGTCCAGGACGGAGGGAGGCGATACGAACTATGCGGTGGCGGTCCAGGGCAGTTCGGCACTGTCGCCGGTGCCCCTGAACCAGGCTGCGGCGCAGGTCGCGGCCATGATACGGGCGAACCCCTCCTGCTTCGCCGCGGTGAATAACATGGTGATCGAGGGCATGCCGGATAAGGAGATCCGCCTCGGATCTACGCCTTATTTCCTCGAAAAATACAGGCTGGAATTGATAATCGGTAAAGCGGTGAAGTAGCCTATTCCACCGGGAAGTTGTCGCGGAAGAATTTCACCTTTTTTTCCTTGTCCTTTTTGTCGTCAAGGTCGCCGCCCAGGGTCCCCTTTTCCAGGGCGATATCGAGTATTTTGACGCTGCTGTCGTCGACGGCCTTTTTTTCCGCGTCCTTCCTGGCTGCCGGTGTCCTGGTCTTTTCTTTATCAATCTCCAGGGCGCCGATCTTGGCATCGATCTGGTCCTGGGTCAGCATCGGTATTTCATCGTCATCGATGGATTCAACAGGCTCCACCTTTTTCGGCTTCGGTTCCTTTTTCTTTTTTTCAGGCTCGGGCGCGGTCTTGGCCTGGGGAGCCGGTTTTTCCTCCTCCTCGTCCCCCTCGAGCTGCTTGCGCATCGCCTCGGGGGGATTCTCGATCTTCAGGTCCAGCATTTTGATCCTGTCGCCCAGGAGTATGTTGATCTGTTTTTCTATCGACATGAAAATCGGGGTGGTGAACGACTTGTTCCTCTTCACCGATTTTTCGAGCTTTTTCAATTCCCTGATGTCGTTATCGATTTCCTCGATGCGCTTTATTACATGGATAACCTTCATAGTACACCCCTGATTGTCGTGCTGTTGATGCGGCCCGGTATTAGCTGACGCTGACCTGTCGTACCTATGCTACGGTGACATAATGAATAAAGTCAATGATTTTTTAATGTTGAAGGATGGTGCGCGTTCCTCGATGATCCCCCCTGCCCCTGAAGGGGCATGCACTAGGAACATGGCTCCATTGTCATTTCAAGCCGCGGAGGGGTGATAAATCTTTTATAACAGCAATAAAAATTTTTCGTTCGTTCCGTTCCTTTGAAATGACATTGATGAAGCAAGGCGGTATACGGTTGCACGCCACGTGCACCCCCGGGGGGACGGGGGCTGCCAATTGCTTGACACATTATGATGAAATTATACAATCTTCAGATTTCAGGTGACACTCCGGGTTGAAGGTCCGTACTGGCGTGAACAATAGCATGAAAACAAAAATTTTAATAATCGGGGCGGGGCCGGCGGGGAGCATGGCCGCGTACCGGCTGGCGAGCGGGGGGTTTCATGATTTTATCCTGGCCGACAGATCTGATTTTCCCCGCCTGAAGCCGTGCGCCGGCGGCATAGCCCCCTCTTCGATGCGTTTTATACAGAGGATGGGAATGGAGGACCTGCTCGCCGAACTCAGGCCGAGTGCCCGGATGAGCCGGGTGCGCTTCGTGGGTCCCGGGGGCCAGAATATCATCATGACCACCGGCCTGAAGGCCATGACCATCAACAGGCGCGTTTTCGATGCCGCCCTCCTTGACCGGGCCCGGGCGCTGGGGGCCCGGTTTGTTCCCGGTTTTACCGTGAGAGAACTCATGCGGGATGGCCGGGGCAGGGTCGTCGGAGCCCGGGACGGCGGCCGGTCCATTGAGGCGGAGGTGACCATACTGGCCAACGGAGGCAGGAACCGGGAGTTTAGGGAACGGTATTTCGCCGACCGGCGGCCCCTCAGACTGATCGCCTCGCGGATCGGGTGGTGGAGGAATTTCGATATTGAAGAGGGGACCATGGAGATGGTCTTCGACAGGGACCTGCTGCCCCATTACGGCTGGGTCTTTCCCGAAGGAGACGGCATGGTCAATATCGGCATCTGCCTTTACCAGGACAGGCTCCGGGGGAGGAACGTTGCCGATGTCTTTGATGAGTTCCTGGAAAAGCACTACGCGCGGCGGCTGAAGGAAGCCGAACGGGCGGGGAAAAGCTATTCCTTCGTCATCAATACCGCCGGATCGGTGAAGGACGTGTACGCCGGGAGGATGCTCTACGCCGGCGAGGCGGCGCGGCTCTGCAACCCCGCCACGGCCGAGGGAATATCCTATGCCATGGAAAGCGGGGTCCTCGCCGCGGACGCGGTCATGAAGGCCTATGCCGGGGGGCGCGACGGCATGCCCGATGAGAGTTCACTTGCCGAATATGAATTCATGTGCAAGAAGGCATTCAATTTCCGTCTCAGGAGGGCAACGTTATTCAGGAACATGATCAACAGTCCGTTATTCAACCTGATGATCTCCCTGAGCACGACGGACTGGTCACGGCGTATCATTGACCGGCTGTTCGGAAATGAGGGTTAGGACCGGAATCAGTCCGCTTTGCGGTCCAGCAGGATGGTGTCGTCGATGGTTTCCTCGTTGAAATCCCTCGGCCGGGCATCGTTGAAATGCGTCCGTATCTTGATCCTGTCCCGTGTCATGAATTGTACTATCATCAGGATCTTGCCGCGCTCCACGCCGTTTGCATCGATCCCGATTATGTCAAGCTCTATCGGATCCTTGGCGTAATCCGCGTTATACCTGAGCCTGCCGATGCCGCTGGAATCTGGACCTCCCAGGGGTTTGCCGTCAATGATGAGTATGACCGTACCGTCCTCGAAAAAGTGGAAGGCCCCGGGCTTGCCGGTCCGGTCGACGCCTTCCCACCTGCCGACGAGGGTCGGGGACGGGGGGCCGGCGGCGGTTTTTTTTGTTTCGGTAGAGCATGCCAGAAATCCCATCGACAGAACCAATGATATGATCATGAGAAACCGTACGTTATGCATAGAGGGCACCCCTGATTGGCATTGCGGTGTTATGTATAACAGCGACTATAATAATCATGTAGTGAGGAACAGCGCCGATGTCAAATATTAATTTAACACTGGTATCCGGCGGGGACGACGCTTCAATGACTGCTTCCGCCGGATGGTTGATTATGTCGGTTACTTTGTCTTGATGAGGTATTCGCTCATCACGGTGGTGCGTATGCGCCTGAGGTCAAGGAAGGATTTCACCGCCTTCAGAATCTTGATCATGTTCTTCACGAGCTGCACCGGGTTGGTTGCCCCGTAAAAAAGATACTTGTTCGAAACATGCTCTTTTGAAGGCCAGGCCTCTTCCACGATCCCCTCAAAGGGAAGGGCGCCGGGGGTGATAGACTCGATCACCAGGTTGCGGACATACCGCGTCCGGGGCTGTATCTCTTCCGATACCGGCGACATGATGCCGTGCCAGCGCTTTACCCACTCGTCGCGGGTGAACCGCCGGGGCCGCTCCATCAGGGTGACCATGGTGACTCCCGGCGAGCGTTTGCCGTCGGCCCAGTCCCGCGGCTTGGCGTGGCGGTTCCCGCCGTATTCCGTGTAAATGGATTCCTCGACGAGATAGCCGGCGATATTAAAGCCCGCATACCGGAGCATGTCCTCGATGTTCCTCCTCTTGCCCAGGTCCTCGACCCACACGTTGACCAGGGCGCAGATGGGATCACCGCTGTAGAGTTTCGGCGCCGGGGACTTGATGTCCGCTTCCGGGTCCGCTATGTCCATGGTGAGTCGTTCGGCGCCGGAGCCGATAAGGCGCGTCGCCAGGTCGCGCAGAAGGATCTCGCGGGTCTTGGCCTTGTCCTGTCCCTTGATGGGCCAGAGAAGATATATGATTTTATGCAGATCCATAGGACGCTCCTTTTGTTCCCGGCAAGGGGACTGTTAAGACCCGGAGCCGCCGATCTGTTTATAATCGCCCGCCGGATCATGTCCGGTGTATTTCCGGAGAAGAATAATTTTCTGTCAAGATTTAAAATTGATCCAGATGCACCATGCAAGACCGAAATCTTCTCTTGACTTTCCGCGGGGGTACGGTACTGTTGAGCGATACCATTGAAAACAGGCGAGGAATACCATGGAAACAATAAAGATAATGCCCTGCCTTGACATGAAAGAGGGAAGGGTCGTCAAGGGGATAAATTTTGTAAACCTGCGCGACGCCGGCGATCCGGTGCAGAACGCGGCCTTTTACGAGAAGGAAGGCGCCGACGAGCTGGCCATGCTTGATATAGCCGCGACCGTTGAAAACCGCAAGACCAGGCTTGAATGGGTGAAGCAGGTCTCATCGGCCATCACCATCCCCCTCACGGTGGGATGGCGGCATTAACAGCCTTGAGGATATCGAGATGGTGCTTGAGGCCGGTGCCGCGAAGGTGTCCATGAACAGCGCCGTGGTGAACAGCCCTGACCTGATGAAGCGGGCGGTGAAGGAATTCGGTTCCGACAGGATCGTGATCGCCATAGACGCACGGCGGAACAAAGCGATGCCGTCGGGATTCGAGCTGGTGGTCTCCGGCGGAACAACGCCGGTCGGGAAGGACGCCATCGAATGGGCCGGCGCCTGCGACGCGGCCGGGGTCGGGTGCGTGCTCCCCACCAGCATGGACGGCGACGGCACCCTGGCGGGATACGACCTGGAATTCACCAGGGCCGTGGCGGACGCGGTGAAGGTGCCGGTCATCGCCTCGGGAGGCGCGGGGAAGCTGGAACATTTCTACGAAGGCGCCGTCAAGGGCGGCGCGCAGATACTCCTCGCGGCGTCGGTGTTCCATTTCCGCACCTTCAGCATCAGGCAGGTGAAACAATATCTTAAGGAGAAGGGGCTGGAGGTGATCCTCTGATAATGCCATGGACGGTGAACGCTACAACCTTTACCGCATTGATGATGTTCTTATAAAGGTCGGGTACGTCTTTCTCCTGCTCTTTATCCTTACCGGCGGGACCGCCCTGTCCGCCATGCTGAAACAGCCATCTCCTGATCGGTCCGATACTCTTTTCGTGGCCACGGCATCGCTTTTCATCCCGGCAGCCCTTTTTCTGATGATCGGGTACCATTTCCGCGCCAAGGAACAGGTCGCTGCGGCGATCCTGCACAAGATGGAACTGGCGCAGGAAGCTCCGGTGGCGGACCTGATGGCCAGCACCGGGTACGGCCGCCGGACGGTGGAGTGGGCCCTGCTCCTTATCAACCGCCGCGGTCTCGGGTATTACGTGCTGGACCGGGGGTCGGACCGGATCATAGACGGCCGGCTCCACAAGAAGATGGTCCTCGTGGACCGGTGTGACCGGTGCGGGAGCGGCATTTCCAGGAGTTTTCCCGCCTCGCAGGAAGAGCCGCCGAAATGCCCCTATTGCGGCACTGCTGTGGCCGCAGACCGGTGGAAAGAAATGAGAAGAACGGTCCTGGAAGGCATCAAAGACCAGGATATTCGGGATTCCGTTCAGGCCGGAGCCGGTCAGGGAGCACCCGCGGCCCCCGGCGCCAGAAAGGATTTTTCCCTCCCTGTTTTTATCCTGCTCCTTTTCATTTTCTGGCCGGCTGCCGTTGCCTACGCCGTGGCGAAGTATAATAAGTGAACCTCGAAAAATCAAAACTTGATATTCCCTTGTGGGCACTATTAATGTAAAAATTAGAATGTTTAATGTTACTATTTTGAAAATTCTAATTTTTAAAGGTGCCCATAAATAAAAAATTGGTCATTAGTCCAAATGTTTGACTTGACGCATAAAGTAGCGTAAACTCTAATGGAAGAGGGCGTCCGTATCTCTCTGGAGGTATGTGATGATACTGTGCGCAAATGTCAATGAAGCGGCCGCCCTTGCAGTCCGGAAACTAGGCAGAAGGATTTTCGCCATGACCCCCATAGGGGTCGGTTCCGGGAACGCCTACCTGAACGCCCTGTCTGAACACGCGAAAAAAGGAGAGATCGATTTTTCCGTCATAGCGGCCCTGACCCTGGAAAAGCCCCGGCCCGCCGGCAGTCCCCGGGCGGAGGCCCTCGCCTCGATCTACGAACGAATCTTCAGGGATTACACCACCTTCCGCTATTTTGACGAATGCGAAGCCGCGGCCGCCCGGGGAGAGGAGCCGCCGCGGTACCTGACCTATCACAGCTATTATTATTCACCGGGCCTGGGCAGGAAATTCCCCGGCATCCAGTCCGACTACCTGGCGGTGAATTTCAGGGACACCAGCGAGGCGGCCCGGTCGCGGGGGCTGAACATGGTGGTGATGAAGGCGTCCCGCCGGCACGGCAGGTACAACTGCGGGACCAACGTGGACTTGATGCTCCAGGCAATCCGCGACGTGAAACGGAACAACGGCGCGGTCATGCTCCTGGAAAACGACGCTATGCCCTACTGCCGCGGCAACGCCGATATCCCCGACGACTGCATAGATTTCGTGGTGAAGCAGAGCGAGCCCCTCTTCATCATGCCGCACCAGCCGCTGTCCGTGCTGGAGCACGCCATCGGGAGCTATGTTGCGGACCTGGTTCCCGACGGCGCGACGCTCCAGATCGGTATCGGGCAGATGGCGGACGCAATAGCCTACTGGCTCGTGAACAAGGGACGGACCGGCATCAATGGCTATTCCGAGCTTATATCACCGGCGTTCCTCTATCTGATACGCAACGGCGTCATCACCCGCCGCGACCGCCGGGGCGCGCTCCTCACGGGGGCCTTCGTGGTCGGGGGCGAGGACCTGTACCGGTACATAGACGACAACCCCGATGTCTGGATGACCGAGGTGCACGAGACCAACAACAAGGACCACATCGTCAAGCTCCCGAAATTTCACGGGATCAACAGCACGCTCCAGATGGACCTCTTCAGCCAGGCCTCGTCGGAGGGGTTTTTCCTGAATGACCGCTTCGTGCAGTATACCGGCATGGGCGGACAGTTCGAGTTCCAGGAATCGGCCATGAAGAGCGAGGGGGGGAAGTCGATCCTCTGCCTGCGGAGCTCTTTCAGGAACGACGCGGGGGAGCCGGTCATGAGCAACATCGTGCCGGTCCTGCGGAACGTGGTGGCCGTCACCCGCAACAAGATGGACTGCGTGGTCACGGAATACGGATGGCGGCAGCTCAGGTTCGCGTCGATCGAAGAGCGGGCCATTGCCATGATTGAGCTGGCCGATTCCGCCTTCCAGGAGGACCTCTTCAGGGCGGCGCGGGACATGGGCCTCGTGCGGAGCGGATATGCCATTCCCGAGGAGTTCCGGAACAACACCTACGCATCCCTGCTGGAACGGTTCGGCGATGTGGCGCGGACGCACCCGTATCCCCTCGGGCTCGGGTATGACCTGGCAAAATATGCCACGAAAGAGGAGCAATCGCTCATCGGTCCCGTCGGCGGGAATGTCGCCGCCGGAATAAACTGAGAAGCGCCCCCTCCGGCCGAACCCCGTTAATCCGCGTTGATGACCGGAATTAATTATTGACAGATGTCCCCGATCGAGCCGTATGATATCACCATATACCGGGAGAGGTGCATCAATGGCGTCAGTAACCGAATACACGAAGAGCAATTATATCAAGGTCCTCGATTCGACCAACAAGTTCAAGGCCATCGAGGAGCTGGCGCTGGTTTTCAAGGATTGTGACGTGTGCGGTGACATCGACTCCCTTATCAGAGCCCTGAAGGAGCGGGAGGAGATCATGAGCACCGGCATAGGCTTCGGCATAGCCATCCCCCACGCGAAGATAGGGACGATACAGGAAATGGCCTTTGCCATCGGCATTTCAAAGCAGGGGATCGATTTCGACTCCATGGACGGGGAACCCGTCCACCTGGTCATCCTGGTCGCGGCGGGGGAGAAGCAGCACAAGGAATACCTGCGGCTCCTTTCCAACATCATGTCCATCATCAAGAAGGAAAACGTGAAGGAGAGCATCATCAACGCCCCGTCCAGCGAAGAGGTGCTGGATATACTGCGGTCCTACAACTAAATTGAATTTATATATGGCGGGGCGACCCTTTCGCTTACCCGCCAAAATACTACATCCATGTACTATGGCGGGCGGGGACATCCTGTCCCCTGTATGCGAAAGGATCACCCTGTCATATGAGAATTACTTTGATAATCTATAAATAAAACCATGAGTCATGCGAAGGCAGGGTATTCCCGTCTTTATCAGACGATAAGATGTGTCTTAAAATACTCTTGACAAAAGACACCCCCGTTCATTTTTCTTATGGGGACTTGAGACGCTGCGGCAGGATGCAAGGGATGCGGGTCATCCCGCCCGTCAAGTATCACCGAATTATTCCGCACCGAGGTTAGCGATGGCAGACAAAGAAAGGGATTACAACTTTACCGAAATTGAGCTGAAATGGCAAAAGCAATGGGAGGAGACCAGGGCCTTCCTGAGCAAAAAAGACCCTTCAAAAAAGAAATACTACGTGCTGGAGATGTTCCCCTATCCGTCGGGACGGCTCCACATGGGCCATGTGCGCAATTACACCATCGGCGACCTGGTTTCGCGGTTTTTGAAAATGACCGGCTACAACGTGTTCCATCCCATGGGGTGGGACTCCTTCGGCCTCCCGGCGGAAAACGCCGCCATCAAGAACAACATCCCTCCCTTCAAGTGGACCTCGGAAAACATAAGCTACATGAAAAAGCAGCTCAAGAGGATGGGCTTCTCCTATGACTGGACCAGGGAGGTGGCCACCTACACGCCCGGGTATTACAAGTGGAACCAGTGGATGTTCCTGAAAATGTACGAGAAGGGGCTGGCCTACAAGAAAAAGGCCGCGGTCAACTGGTGCGAGAAGTGCGGCACCGTCCTGGCCAATGAACAGGCCGAGGGCGGCATCTGCTGGCGCTGCGAAAGCCCGGTCACCCAGAAGGAACTGGAACAGTGGTTCTTCAAGATCACCGATTATGCCGACGATTTGCTGAAGGGCCACGATGAACTGGCGGCCGGGTGGCCCGAGCAGGTCCTGACCATGCAGCGCAACTGGATCGGCCGCTCCACGGGCCTGCGCATCAACTTCAAGCTGGACAGCGGCGAGGACTTTCCCATCTACACCACCAGGCCCGATACCGTGTACGGCGTCACCTTCATGGTCATCGCGCCGGAACACCCGCTCCTCGACCGCGTGCAGGACAAGAAGGTCAGGGAATTCATAGCGCGGATCAGGAACCAGTCGATGTTCGACCGGATTTCCGACGAAAAGGAGAAGGAGGGCATCGACACGGGCCTTAAGATCGTGAACCCCTTCACCGGCGATGTCGTTCCCCTGTTCGTGGGCAACTTCGTCCTCATGGAATACGGGACCGGCGCCATCATGGCGGTCCCGGCCCACGACACCCGGGACTTCGCCTTTGCCAAAAAGTACGGCATACCGGTGAAGCTCGTCATCGACAATCCGAAGGCCCCCATCGACGTCAAGGCCATGGCCGAAGCCTATGTGGACGAAGGGGTGTGCGTCAACTCCGGTCCGTTCGACGGCGTACCCAACATGGAAGCCATAGAAAAAATTTCCGATTTCGCCGAATCGAAGGGTTTCGCGAAACGGGAGGTGAACTTCCGCATCCGTGACTGGCTGGTGTCGCGCCAGCGCTACTGGGGGTGCCCCATCCCGATGATATACTGCGACACATGCGGCATGGTCCCGGTCCCGGAAAAGGACCTCCCCGTGGTGCTCCCCACGGAGGTCGATTTCAGGGGAGACTCCCAGTCCCCCCTCATCCACATGGACGAGTTCAGGAACGTCCCGTGCCCGAAGTGCGGCGGAACGGCGCGCCGGGAAACCGACACCATGGACACCTTCGTGGATTCCTCATGGTATTACGCCAAGTTCACCTCCCCGGATTCAAAGGAGATCTTCGACCGCGGCGAGGTGGAGTACTGGATGCCCGTCGACCAGTATATCGGCGGCATCGAGCACGCCGTCCTGCACCTGCTCTACGCCCGGTTCTTCTCCATGGTGATGAACGACATGGGCCTCCTCACGTCCCGCGAGCCCTTTACCCGCCTTCTCACCCAGGGAATGGTGATCAAGGACGGCGCCAAGATGAGCAAGTCCAAGGGGAACGTGGTCGATCCTGACGCCATCATCGAAAAATACGGCGCGGACACGGTGCGTCTCTTCATGCTTTTCACCGCGCCGCCCCACAAGCAACTGGAATGGTCCGACAAGGGAGTGGAGGGCTGCTTCCGCTTCATCGGCCGCATCTGGCGCTTCGTGAACAGGTACAGCGACCTGTACAGGCCCGGCGCAAGCCCCGAAGGCGCGGCCCTGAGCGCGGCCCTGGAAAAGGCGCGCCGCGAGCTTCACCTGACCGTGAAATCCGTCACCTACGACATCCGTGAGAGGATGCAGTACAACACCGCCATCGCCCGGATGATGGAGCTGGTCAATGCCCTGTATCTTCTCGACGAGAAGGAACTGGGAACCGACGAAGGAAAGCTCTTCATTTCCGAGGTCTTCGGCAAACTCCTGGCGATGCTGTCGCCCTTCATCCCCCACGTGGCCGCCGAGCTGTGGGAAATGCTGGGGAACAAGACCCCGCTCCACGAGGTGTCATGGCCCGATTACAGCGAGTCCCTGGCCAAACGAGACGAGGTCGAGATCGTCTTCCAGGTGAACGGCAAGATACGCGCCAAGGAGCAGGTGAGCGCCGGCATCACCAAAGAGGATATGGAAAAGATGGCCCGGGAGCACGAGAAGATAAAGGACTTCATCGCGGAAAAGAGCGTGAAGAAGGTCATCGTGGTGCCCGGGAAGCTGGTCAATATCGTGGTCCAGTGACAGGTCCCGCTGTGCCTGCAAAGAGAATATCCCGTCCCTGCAGATGATGGGAGGTTTTCTTTGTTGCTTGATTTTTTCGGGGACCTTTGAACGTATAATATTCAGAACACCCCCCACACCCCCCGGAGGGGGGCTTTGAGGGCCAGTACTGACCGCATAAGTCCCCCTCCGGGGGATTTGGGGGCCAATAGGACAATAACTATATAACGATACTACTTATACCATGGAGGATGGTGTTATATCTGATAAAAAGCACATTAAGATAGTTGTTATCTCCCTGGCCGCGGGAATCCTGGCAACGGTTGTAATGCTGTTTCTCCTGGCGGCCTTTGCGCGCTATGACGCCCTGGTGAAGGATACCTCCGGGAATTTCTTTCGGGCACGGTCACTGTTCATAGCCGGGAACCTCTTTATCTGCTCCCGTGACGCGTCCAATTGTCCCACCAAGCAGGGCGCGCTCCAGGCTAAGGACACCGGGAGGAGCCTTTCTTTCGTGTCTATGAAACAGGTCGAGTACATAGAGATTACCGGCGGCAAAGATGAAGAGGGACCGGCACTGGGAGCGTGGCAGCCCTCCCTCAAGGATTACGTGGGAGACTACACCGTCAACGCTGCCGGTAATCACGGATATCTGTCGCTTCGCGCCAGCGGCGGTTACCTCTACGGCACGATACGCTTCCCGGACTGGGGAAGGGGCGCCACCGAGTATTTGAAAAACGTACGCATTTATAACGGGAAGCTTTACTTCACCCGTTCCGTGAGCACCCAGCAGGAGCTCAGGCGGGTGGGAGCCAACGCCTATTTCACGCAACAGTACAGCGGCGAGTATCTCCGCGGCGGCAACCTCATCAGGGGATACTACATTGTGAATAAGGAGCGCAAACAGTGGGAGGCCTACCGGAACCGTTAGGAACAGGACCCATGGCAAAGGAACCGTATTCTCTGTATAAATTCATCGGCGTAAAGCCCTTCACCAAGCTGCTGGAGGAATCCGGCGTCACCTACATGATGTTTGATGACGATGCGGCGGTGCCGCGCCTCTTCAAAGAGCGGGCCGAATACTTCAATGAAGCTGAGGATTCCATCGCCGTGGGAAAATGCCTCCAGGACGGCGTCGATGTCTATTTCGCTGAATTCGGCATCAAGATAACCAAGAGCTTCATGTCGTATATCGTGTTCATCTTCAACCACCATCCCACGGCGGAAGATATGCTCGCCACCGCCGATGACTTGGAGCCCCTGATACAGGAAAACCTGGACGGGGTTAACCTTGAAGACTTGAAGAACCAGATCCAGTAGAACGGGATTTCCATGATTGACGTACACGCCCATATCTTCAATTTCAAGTATGTGCCGGACGGCTATTTCCAGAAATTCTCCGTCAGGCGGGAGGGCGTCGGGAAGGTGTCGGTATTTCTCGATACATTCCTCCCCTGGACCGACCGCGACAGGCTGAGCAGCTACGCCCGTTTTCTCAGGACCGGAAGTGGGAATTCAATGAAGGAGATCCTCGATGCGATGGCCCGCTATTATCCGCCCGGCACGATATTCACTCCCCTCATGATGGACCTCTGCCTGGGAATCAGCGGCTGCAAAAACAGGAGCACGTGCATGGGCGGCGCTGCGGATCTGCCATGTTCCCTGGAAGGGCAGGACAAGCAACAATGCTTCGCCATGCAGATGCGGGAGATGATCGGGATAAAGAAAAGGCACCGGAAAACCGTGTACCCGTTCCTTGCCGTGGACCCGAGGAGAAAGGGGATCCTCGACCTGGTGAAGCGGACGGTGGGCAGGAACAGGGACTTTCTCGGCATCAAGGTCTACCCCGCACTGGGATATCTGCCAAGCCACCCCGTTCTCATGAAGGTGTTCGCCTTCTGCGCGAAAGAGGATATTCCGGTGACCGCCCACTGTTCACGGGGCGGCGTGAATTCCGACTCTTTTTCCCTGCCGGTGAAGGGGAAGGTCTTTGACGGGGAGCGGTATGTTGACGTGGATGAAACCAAGCGGAAGCTGTTCCGTTCCCGGTGGCGGCGCTACTTCAATGAGCCGCGCAACTGGGTGCCGGTCCTGGAGGAATTCAAGGACCTGCGTCTCAACCTTGCCCATTTCGGCGGCGAGGATGAATGGCGTCTCTATCTTTCAGGCAAAAAAGGCACCTGGGTGGACAAGATCATCAACCTGACCATGCGCTACGAAAACGTTTATACCGATATCTCCTACACCTTCTGCCACAGGGATTTCTATCCCACGATCAGGAAAATGATCGCCGGGCCCATGGGAGACAAAATCCTCTTCGGTTCCGATTATTACATGGCTGAAATGGAAGGACACTTCTACTCCTCAATCAACACCATCTTCGTGGAACTGACCGCGGAGGAGCGGCGGAAGATAACCGAAATCAATCCGAAGAAGTTTTTAAACTGGTAAAAGCTGTTCCCCCGTTGCCTTCGCTTACCCTGGCCCGATAACCCGCATGGTGAATAATGACATTTTGTTCATCCCGCCGGCAGTCGCCCGGGAATCACAGGTTGCATATCAGTTCTATTGAAGTAAAGTATCCAAGCGAGCTGTAATAGCCGGGCATGGCCCCGTAATAGAAATATTTCATGGGAACGCGCCCGGTGTTATAGAGAAAATTCACCGACAGGTTCAGCTCCCAGGTCTCGTCGAACCGGTACCCGCTCCCCAGGCCCAGAAAGAAGGGATAGCCCGGCGCCCCGGTGCTGGTGACGGTATGATACTTCTTGTTGGTCGAGCCTGACGTGGCGCCCACCCCGAACCGCACCGGCACCCGGGGATGGGCCATAACCTGGAAGCCCAGACGGGCCCAGTGGGCGTCCCTTCTTTTCGTGGGTGTGGAACTGGTTATCAGGCCCATGGTCTTCACCGTGTTGTACTTGTACCTGCTGTACCCGCAGAACTCATAATCCAGACTTGCCAGGAATATCCCCGGCACGAACTCGTAAGTGATCCCGGCGCTGTAGCGCTCGGCGTAGCGTTCGATCTTCTCCGTCTTCACGCTGTAAGCTGAATCGATCCTGGTCTTCCCCGAGGTGTGTATCCTGACCGGGTTGCGGTACGCCACGCCGATGTGGAGCTGTTTCACGGGATTGAACTGAATCCCCACCCTGATACCGTCGAAACCGTATCCCGAAAGGTGCACTTTGGTGTAATGAGCTTCCATTTTCCCCGAGAGGAACCCGGGGGAGAGCGCCCAGAGATTCGCCCAGTTCTCCACAAAGTTTATACGGTATACCACGCCTATCTTTATACCGTACGGAAGATCGACCGCCATGGCCGGCCCGAACTCGATGAAGGCCAGCCTGCCGGAAAATTTCCTCCGATAGACGTTCGTGTACCCCTGCAGGGGATAGCCAAAGTCCACGTTGTTGATGCTTGACCCTCCCCCGGAAGGTGCGAAAAGGAAAACGCCAAGGATGATGTTGTCATGCACCCGGTATGCCGCGCCGGCTCCGCCGATGGGCGCGTAGGACGTTGACGAGACGCTGGTGCCCGGTCCGTTGGCAGGCGCTTCCAGCGATACCACCATGTTCGTCAGGGTCATGCTGAAATTGAATTTCCTGATTCCCGCCATCCCCGCCGGATTGACCGCGATGGCCATGCCGCCGTCGCAGTGGGCCATGCCGGCGCCGGCCATGCCGTTCATCTCGGCGCTGTAGTCGGTGGTTATGTCAAAGGCATCGGGATAGGCCCCGGTTGTTGACAAAAAAACCATCGAAGCCAGCAGTGCAATTTTCAGCCACGCGTTCATATTCCCTCCTCCATGAAGTCCGGCAGGTATCGCAGGTAAGGGTAATCAGGATTTTGACACGCCGTCCAGTACTTTTCGTAGTGACATGGACGGAATGCAGTTCAGATACACATCATGATGCCTTTTTGGCTGAATATAATGAGAGAGTAATTTTCTTAATATTAAAACACGTAGCTCCCCGATGCGTAATAGAGGTAATTCTTCCTGAACTCTGAAAAATCGGACGCCTTGTTGTTGAACACAAAGGCACCCATGACCCCCACGGTGAAGTCAAGGTCTTCATAGGCGTTGATTTTCAGCGCCGGAGACCAGAAAATGCCCCGGCCCTGGATGTCGCCGATGGTAAAGAGCTCGCCCCGCACCAGGGGATGGAAATCGTAACCCAGGGCCACGGCCAGGTAGTGCTGGTTGGTGGTGAGGAACTGGTTCGCGATCTGCAGATAGGTTCTCTGGTCCATGGCGTTAAACTGGGCCGAGGCATAGGCCAGCTTGAGGTCCTTGTTGTAGTTCAGAGCCCGCTGGTTGTAGAAATATTCCGCGAGGAAATAGACCCCCGCCTTGAAGTTGTATTCATATCCGACATTGGCCTGGAAATAGACCGGGTAGGGCTGGTCCCTGCCGGTGAGGATATACCGCCACCAGTAGCGCAGATCTTCATTTTTTTTATAGTAGGGATCGGCGGCCTGGTTTACTATCACGCTTCCCCTGAACATCCCGTCAAAGAGGATTGCGGCGAAATCGAACCCGGCGACGCCCCGGCGGGACACGTAGCCGCCCAGGGCCGCGATGTCCGTGTCCTTGATCGAGGTCTTTGCCCGCAGTATGTAATTGCAGTCCCTCATGTTGAAATGCTCGATTTTGTTGCTGCTCTTTTTCATGTCATACACGAGGGATATTTCGGTCTTATCGTCAGGGAAAAAGTCGAGCTTTACGGCGTCGGTGCCCTTCTGATCGTCAACTCCCTCGATGAAGGTCGGCGATAGGGGGTTGAGGATATCCAGGGGGTTCCAGAGTTTACCGCTTCCGAAGCGTATCTGCTGCCTGCCGACGGTGGCGGTAAAGCAATCGACGCTTACCTTCACGTAGGCGCGGTGGATCTTGGTGCGGTAATAGACCTCGCTGCCGCGGTACGGCTCCCAGGACAGGTGCAGAAAGTCGTTGTACTGCGAGGGGCGCCAGTAACCCTTGAAATAAAGGCTGTTGCCGTAATTGCTGGCGATCAGCTCGTTGTCATAGTCCACCCTGATAGTGACCATTTCCTTGTAATTGAATTCCGGCGAGAGGCGCACCCTGGTCAGGTCGGCCGCCAGGTTGCGGTGGGTCGTTTCAAAGGGATTGTACTCGATGAAATTGTCTGTTTCATGAAATGAAAAAAGATTTTTGACCTGGCCCTTGAACTTGAACCGGGCTCCCTGTGTTTCATCCCCGAGGGTATCTTCGTCGCCCCCGCCTGACTCCACGGCTTCTTTTTTCGCCTCCTGCTTTTCCCCGGTGCCGGTTTTTTTCTTTTCCGCATCATTCCCGGCAGCATCGTCCCTGCCGGCATCGGCAGCGTCTGCGTCCTTCTCCACGGCAGGCGCGGTTGAGTCCGGCTTTTTCTCTTTCTTCTGCGCCACGACGGACGTTATCGCTCCGGTCAGAAGGATAAGGAGGACTATGCTCAGGATACGGGCTGTTCTGTTAACGGGCATGGGGGAGGACCTTTATTTTTTCTTTTTCACTTTTTTCACCGAGCTTTCCCGTCCGCTCTTTTTCTTGTCGTCGGAGATGATCATGCCGTCGGAAAGCCTGATTATTCTCTCGGCGTAATCCATGACCATGGCGTCGTGGGTCGAAAAGAGGAACGTTATGTTTTTCTGGTGGTTCAGGTCGTGCATCAGGTCCAGGAGGCTTGACCCGGTCTTCTGGTCAAGGTTGGCCGTGGGCTCGTCGGCCAGCACCAGCTCCGGCTCGGACACAATGGCACGGGCCACGGCGACGCGCTGCTGCTGGCCGCCGGAAAGCTCCTTGGGGAGACGGTTGATCTCCCTGCCCAGGCCCACTTCCTCCAGGATGCGCCGTGAGCGGTCGCGGCGCTCGCCCTTTGCAACGCCCTGGAGGAGCAGGATATACTCCACGTTCTCCAGCGCCGAGAGGACCGGGATCAGGTTGTAGGCCTGGAATATGAAGCCGATCTTGTTCAGGCGGATATCGGACAATTCCCGGGGCGTCATGCGGTTCAGGTCGCTGCCGGCCACGGTCAGGGCGCCGCCGGTCGGGTGGTCCAGGCCGCCGATCAGGTTCAGGAGGGTCGTTTTGCCCGAGCCGGAGGGCCCCGCGATGGCGGTGAACTCGCCGCGGCCGATGGCAAGGTCGATGCCGCGGAGGGCCTTGACCTCGATGCCGCCCCCGTCATAGGTTTTTGTCAGACTGCTGATGGTTATGATGGACATGGCGCCCTCCTTAAATGTAATGAAGCGCTTCGAGCGGTTTAATGCGCGCCGCCTTGACCGCCGGGTACACGGCCGCGAGCAGGGTGGTGAATTCAACCACCACGACCGAAATGACGATATCCCTCGCATAGATCAGGGGGTAAATGATGCTCCCGGCGCCCCACTGGCGCATCGCCTCCATGAAGAGGGAGAAGTCGATACCCTTGATGGCAAGGATATTGACCGCGGCGATGCTTATCAGAACGCCGACACCGAGGCCCACGGCGCCGAGATTCATGGCCTCGAACATGATGATGAAAAATATCTGCGACGGGCGCGTGCCGATCGATTTCATGACGCCCAGTTCATGGAACCGCTCCATGATGGACATGATCAGGGTGTTGGCTATGGAGAAGATAATGGTTATGAACACGATGAAATAAAAGACGATCATCTGCTTGTCGATCATGGCGATGGCGCTCAACAGGAACGGCGCCATCTCCTTCCAGGTGAGGATTTCCAGGTTGTCATCGGCGACGCTCTTCACGATCCGCGGCTTGACTGAATCGACGACATTTTTGTTGGTCGTTATGACCATTACCTCAGAGACGTTGTCCTTAAGGCCGGTGATCTCCTGGAGCCGCTTGATCCCCATGTAGATCACGCCGTTGTCGTAATCCCGCACCGGCGTCTGGAACAGGCCCCTGACCGTGAGGCCGTAATTGGTCATCTCGCTGTCCTCATCGTGAACGAGGAGGACGATCTTGTCGCCAACGGAAACATCAAGTTTTTCGGCCAGAGACTTGGAAATGAGTATATCGTTCGAAGCCGGGTCGTCGAGATACCTGCCGCCCTGTTCCGCGAGGGTGTATTCATTGATCTTGGAAATCTTTTTTTCCCTGTCCGGATAGACCCCCATGACAATGACGCCGCGGGAGGTCTCGCTGGAACGTATCATGGCAAAGGCCTTGACGCGCGGCGCCACGGCGACGACGTTCTTTTCATTCCTGATCCTGTCGAGCATGGAGGGATCGGGAAAGAAGTTGGATTCCAGCTTCATGTCGTCAAAAAAACCCTTCTTGGCGATTGAAATGTGGCCGAGCTTGGTGCTGATATTGTTTTCAAGCATCTGGGTAATCATCCCGTTCATGATGGCGATCTGAAGGAGCATCAGGACGACTCCAATGGTGATGGACAGGATGACGACCAGGGACCGGCGCTTCTGCCGCCACAGGTTCCTCCAGCCGAGCAGTATGAATGTTTTTGCGGTTTCCATTGTTGTTGTTATCATCGGATGCTTCTCCTTACAGCTGCCGAATCGCGTCGAGCGGCTTCAGCCGTGAAGCCCGCCGGGCAGGGGCGATGGAAAAGAGCACGCCGATGCAGAAGGTGAAAAAGGCGGTCGTTATGACGTTTTTAACGGTCAATTTCGTCGGCAGGATCGTGGTGATCTGGTTGAATTCAGCCAGTTCTTTCTGATATTCGCTGAAATCAATGGGAAAAACGGTAAAATAATAGCTGATCGCGGAGCCGAGAAGGATCCCCAGCAGGGACCCGATAAACGAGATGTAGACCGATTCAAAGAGCACCATGGCTACGATCTGGGACGGCCTGGTGCCGATGGCCATCATGATGCCGAGTTCGCGCCGGCGCTCGAACACCGACATCTGGATGGTGTTGAGGACGCCAAAGGCAATGATGAGGAGAAGCACGATATAAAAAATTTTGGCAAAGAGATCATCCATGACGATATGCTGGATGAGCTCGGGCAGCAGCTCGTCCCATCCCATTACCTCAAGGGGCTTTGACCCGGTCAGACGGCGTAACTGGTCGCGGACCTTCTCCATGTCCTCGGTCTGCTTCAGCCTGACGGCAATGGAACTTATGTAGTCCATCATGGTGAAGGTTTCCGCGGCCTGGTTGAAGGACATCATGATGGTCGACTGGTCGTACCGGGGGTTCCTCGACTTGAATATGCCTACAATGGTGACGTTGGCGGCGGCAATGGAGCCGTCGAACCCCTGGGATATGACGGCAACGGTGTCGCCGACCCTTGCCTTGAGGTTCTTCGCCAGGGCGGCCCCCATGATGATGTTTTTCCCGTCATCGGCGACGAGGTACCTGCCGCCCTTCTGAATCGTTGTGTGAAGGTTGCTCACTTTTTTTTCGGTGTCGGGCTCCACGGCCTGTATGAGGGCACCGTAGGTGTTTTTGCCGTAAGACACGAGGCCGGCGGCGTGGATGCGCCGGGTGCAGGCGGACACCGCGGGACTCGTCCGGAGGAAGGCCATGAGTTCGCTGTCGGGCTTGAAGGCGTAGTCGATACTCTGGTTTTCCCAAAACCCTTTTTCATGGATCTGGATATGCGTGGTATTGGACGCGATGGAATCTTCGATCATTTTACCGTAGCCGCCGTCTTGGAAGGCGCGGGAAAAAATGATCATGGCGCACCCCACCATGATGGTTAGGAGCGTGAGGACCGTGCGTCGCTTGTTTTTCCAGACGTTGCGCCATGCCAGCATGACCTCGACCGGGGCTTCCTTCCGCGGGTTCATGACTGCTATCTCCTCTTGAGATTTTGAAGAGAAAACACGTTATGGGGTATTTTCACGTTGAACTGCACGTCCTTTATGTCCATCTGGGTGTATTCCTCCCCGGTCTCGCCCTGGTCGCGGCGCTTTTTCAGGGTTATCATTTTCATCGTCGCGGGTATGACGCGGCCGTCCATGTTCCTGAAATTGCTCAGGGTCAGCACCTTTTTCAGCTTGCCGTGTTGGTCGTAGAATTCCTGCTTCACCGGCAGACAGTCGCTGACCCTGGCGTAGTAGAGGAGCTTGCCCCACACGACGGCGGCGTCCGGCTTCGGCATCAAGGTTATGACATAACACTCATAGCCCTCGACGGTTTTTTTTCCGTCCAGGGTATGGGTGTAGTCGTCGAGGATGCTCGATTCCTTGACGATGTCGTCGTTGGTGAAGTCGGATCCCATCCAGGACTGGAGCATCATGGAGGGGTGGATCTTCATCTCCTTGCCGATGTCGGGATTGTAGTGCCACATGAGCTTTTCCGCCGTGATCATGAGGAAGCGGTTGCCGGCGTCCTTCTTGGGCGCCAGTATCTCGGCAAAGGATTTTTTCGCGACGCGGTTGTCCCAGCTCTTCATCTTCAAGGTCCGTGTCCAGCGGCGGTTCTTGATGGTGATTTCCACCAGGGCGATCTGGGTGTCGCCGCGGACCGCCAGCTCGGCCTTGTTGATGATCTCCCTGGCCGTCAGGGCGTGCGACGTTCCATACAGCAGGGGGACCGCCGTCAGCACCGCGGTAATCGTTAACACTGCTTTTTTCATACTGTACTCCTTGATGGCGGTGCCGGGGACGATATAACACGCCTCCGGCTCCTGTTTTATTTTGTCCTTTTTGTCGTCAAAGCCGTTCTGTTGAATGAACGGAATGTCCGGTCATCCGAATCATGACCCTGATGATCGTGTCATCCTTCCTTCATTGATGCGCCGCCCTGAGTGGCGGAATCGATAATTCCGTAGAACATCAGATTCAGCATCATGTCCAGGCGCTCGTGGGGGTCCGGCGCAATGGTCTTCATCCTGTCGCTGTTGAGCATTTCCTGGAATTTCTCGATCACGTACAGGATCACGTCCGGCTTCAGCGTTTTACGGATGACCCCTTCCTCCTGGCCCTGGCGGATGAAATCGCTGATGAGCTGGTACGATCCCATTTTCAGCGCGTTGAAAAAGAGCATAAAATCTTCGTTGGCGCCCCACATCTCGTCAAGAAATATATCTTCAAGCTCTTCGCTTGTCTTTATGAGATGGTTGATGATCCCCCGTATCTTGTCGATGAAAGGGATCGAACTGTTCATGATCTCGTCCTGCTCCTTCAGTATCCTGTCGTTCAGATCCGACAGCACCCTGGTGGCAAGCTCGCTTTTGTTGCGAAAGAACTTGTAAAAGGTCATCTTGCTCACGTCCGCTTTTTCGCATATCTCTTCGATGGTCACTCTCTTGGTGCCGTGCTTGAAGAAGAGCTCCCGGGCCGTGTTCAATAAATCCTGATATTTCTTATTATCTAAATGAGATTCACCCATATTTTTTACATATTTATTATATTTATACTGAAATCGTCAATGTTTACGAATTAAGTATAGAATAATGAAAATCGTATATTTTGTCAATTCATATAAAAAATTTTTTTAAAAATTGCGGGATAAACCGATTTTATAAACCAGATCTCCAGTATCGGTGGGAACGATTTTAAGGGATAATGATGTCTGGGTTATCCTGCCTTCCTGTTCATATTTAAAAAAACTGAAGGCCGGCGGGCAGAAATATGCTGTGATGAGCTCGATAAGTTTCACCCCGCCAAGGGCTATGCCGCCGTAGAGGACCTTTTTTTTATCATCCTTCGTATACACGCAGAACCCGGCCAGGAACATCTCGGAAAGATAGAAGCTCCAGCCCGGGAGCCGGTATCCCTTGTAAAAAAGGCCGCCGCCGGGAATGAAGAGCGAGAGGACCATGGCTGACTCGTTTCTTGTCATGAAAAAAGGCGGCAGGGCGTTGTTCACCATGAACTGGTACGCCAGCTGGTCGAGGAAGGCCACGGAGGCCGTGAGGGGCACCGTGGCCCAGCAGAATATCTGGAGATTGTTCATCGCCCTTGTCTTGTCCTTGTCCATGATGCCGGGTACGAAATTGATCTTGAATTTCGTCATGGCCTCCGGGAGGATGAAGTGGGTGACGATGAGAAGCGTCGAGAACACGATGCCGCCGACGCTGGGGGTCGTGTTCCTGAAGCCCATGTACGACGTGGTCAGGTAGGAACCGTATCCCGGAAGGCAGGCGTTGGCGCCCGGATTGACGAGGCACATCCCGAGGGTGAACTGCTTTTCCGGGTCCTGGCCCTTGACCCCCGTGGCCACCAGGCTGTACTTCTTGTTGGTGTTGTAGTCTATCTGGTCCTCCAGGTATTTGACCACCGCCCGGCACGAAGGATATTTTTTTATGGTGATGCGCGGCAGCTTCGCGAGCCGCTCCGGCACTGAAGCCAGCGAGTGGAACCTGCCGCTGTTCAGGACGGTTATGGTCCCGCCCTCCGCGGTGCGGTACCGTCCCGGATCAAGGCCCTGCCACTGGCCGGCGTCTAAGAGATGCAGACCGTTCCTCTTTTCCAGGATACGCGCCTCCAGCGGCCTGCCCCGGTGAAGCAGGGCCATCTCCCGGGCGAGCTTGAGGGGGATGTTCATCATGACCCTGCTTCTGACGATGATGTTCTGCTCCATCTGTTTGTACTGCCCTGAAACGGAACGGATGGCGAGGGTGCCGGTGAAGGCGGAGCCGTCCGTTGCAACGGTTACCACGGCAACAAGATCGGCCTTGAGCTGCTGCGCCGCCCTGAGCAGTTCCTCCTCGCCGGAGCCTTCGGGAATGGCGTCCATCGCTTTTTCTATCCGGTCGCTTTCCACGGGGAGAAACCTCCCCAGCCGGTCGCAGGCGTCCATGACGGCCCGGGCGGATTTCTCGGAAAGGGCATTGAGCTGTATGCCGGAATCCTGGATCGGGAATATGGCAATAGTCCCGGCCACGGGGGCCCTTTCCGCCGCAAGGCGTCCTCCGGGGACGAAGAGAAAGAGGATCATCAAAAAGAAAATCAGTAATGACACCCCTGTCCCCCCGAGGGGGCATGATATAATGTGCTTAATGTTTTTCATAAACAATGATTTACCATTTATAATAATTTGTCATTGTGAGGAGTGCAACGACGAAGCAATCACGCTAATGCCAGATTCAATGAAATCGAAATATAGGTATTATACTATACCTTATCTTTAACAATTTCAAGATCGCTTCGCTGCGCTCGCGATGACAAATGTATAAAATTACTGAAAACCCATCTATATCTTCCCATGTGCCCCCTCAGGGGGACAGGGGGGTCTTCACCACCTATACGAATACTGCAGTCCGAGACCGGTATCGTTTTGTTCGCCGGCGTATATGACCGGCTCTATCGAATAGCCTTCATCGAACACCTCGCCGTTTCCTATGGCGTCACGGATAAGCACGGCGTGGATGATCTCCGCTATCTTGACGGCACAGAAGACCGACATGAGGGAAAAGGCCCGGGTCTTGTTTATTTTTCCCGTTGAAAAGGTCCGCGTCAGGGGGTCGAATTTTTTTTCAGGGCAGAACTCGCGGATCATGAAATACATGAGCAGATTGTCCGCGTGATAATAAAGGTAGCCGAAGAGGCGGTCCCCCCGGTAAAAAAGTCCTCCCCCTCCGGAAATCAGGGACAGGTACGCGGCGGTAAGGGCGTTGCCCAGGTAGGGCTGTATCCCCTGGTAGTTGGCCGCCTTGTCGAGCATGCCATGGGCCATGGAGTCCACGAAGAGCGACGAGCCGCCGGCGAAAAGCATGTACCAGCCGAAATAATGCTGCGCCTGCACGTCCCGGGGCACTGTTTTTTTCTTTTTGTGATAGTTCTCGTAGTAGTTCGAAAAACCGTTCAGCTCCAGGTACAGGTAAGGCGTGACGCTTAAGGTCCAGAGGGTCAGGCCGGTCCAGTCGTTTGACCGGTAGTATCCCAGGGTCGGCGCGAGAATGGGCATGACCGCGCTGGCCGGACCGGTGAGGAGCAGGGCGTAGAAGGTGTCAAGGGGCGACGGCGCGCGGAACACGACCTCGCGCTTGCCCTCATAGGTCAGCTTGTCGACGAACCGGGCCGTTTCTTCATGCCCGGTCAGGATGAAGTCTCCCGGCCGCGCCGGCGTGTCCGATTTCACTATGGTCCCGGCGGAAAGGCGCGCCGCGCCCACGGGACGGTAGCCGCGGAGGGCGTTTGTATCGCCGGCGGGGTCGGGGCGGTACAGGGTGAAGGAGCCGGTAAGGCTCCGGGCCACCTTCATGGCACCGTCGGGGACGGCCGTGACCGTGTGGGCCGACTGATACCGCGCCAGGAGCCGCGAGAAGAAAATCCCCGTATGCTCTCCGGTGATATTGCTGTATTCGACCTGGCCGAACTGCCCGGTCATGGGGATGCGCACCGAGTAGCGGTACACCACCTGCCGCTGGTACGGGAAACCGGTACCGTAGGCCCGGAGGGTGAGACTGATGAAGTCGCCGGCGTCGTCCAGGTCCCCGCGAATGACCAGGGAGAGACCGGCGTCGCGGGCGAAACCGAGGAGGCACTGCTCGTCGGTGCATCCGAATTTTTGTAGTTCCTCACGCAGCAGGGCTGGGTTTACCGCCTGGAATATGCCGGTCCGCTCCACCAGGCGGGAGAGGTTCTCGTCAAGGAGCGCGGCGAGGGCCAGGGCGCGGGGGCTGTTGTTCCGCACCGTGGCGATGCCGATGAGGGGTTTTTCCGCAGCGGGGGCGCCCAGCGCCATGACGGCGATCAGGAGCGGGAGCAGTGAATATGCGGCGTACCGTGCGGCCTTCATCAGTCTTCAATCCCCCTGCGCGGCGCCACGCCGGCCCGGTAATAGTGCTTTATCTCCCTCATCTCGGTGGCCAGGTCGGCCCGGGCGATGAGGGCGTCCGAGGCGCCCCGGCCGGTCAGGACCAGCTCCGTGGCGTTAGGCCTGGCGCCGCAGAGCGCCAGGATATCGTCATCGGACAGCAGTCCGAACTTTGCGGCGGTAATGATCTCGTCAAGGATGACGATGTCGAAGAGGGCCCCGGCAAGGACCTCCCTGGCGCGGCCGTATCCCTGCAGGGCGAATTGCCGGTGCTCGTCGAAGGATCCGTCATCGGGCCTGCAGAAGCGCGTGCTGCCGTAGCGCTCGATGGTGATGAGCCCGCCGGTCTTCGCCGCCGCCTCAAGCTCCCCCGTGGGGAGACCCTTCATGAACTGTATGATGATGCTCCGAAGTCCGGATCCCGAGGCGCGGAAGGCCAGCCCCAGGGCGGCGCTGGTCTTTCCCTTGCCGTTGCCGGTATAAATATGTATGTATCCCTTTGAGAGCATATGTTTCACTCCGCGGACAGGGCGGCGGCTGTTTTTTTCGCCTCGTCGTACACCTCTTTCAGGGGGACCTGCCGCTCCTTCGCTATCTTTCTGCACTCCTCGTATTCCGGTGAGACGCTGACGACCCTGCCGCCCCGGGAAAGGACCTTCACCGGTATCTCGCCGAAGCGCGTCGCAACCCGTCTCATCTCACGGTCCAGGACCGTACGCTCAAGCCTGCCCGCGCGTATGCCGGCGGTGGTGGTCTCGGCAAAGATGATTTCCGTGAGGGCCTCGCGGCGCTCCTCCCGGGCCAGCACCGTGAGCTGGGTCCCCGGGCGTCCCTTTTTCATGATGATCGCCGTGGTGAACACGTCAAGGGCCCCGGCTTCAAAGAGGCGCTCGCACACGTGCTGGTAGAATTCAGGGTTCATGTCGTCGATGTTGGTCTCCAGGGAGAGGATCCGGTCGTATCCTTCCCGCATTTCGTCCTCGCCGATGTAGACCCTCAGCAGATTGGCGACCGGAAGGTCCTTCATGCCCGCCCCGTAGCCCACGCTACGCACGGTCATGTCCGGCAGGGGGCCGAAGCTCTTTGCAAAGTATTTCATGATGGCCGCGCCCGTGGGCGTGGCGAGCTCGGCCTCGATGCCGCTGGAATATACCGGGACGCCGGCGAGGAGCTTCGCCGTGGCCGGCGCCGGCACCGGGAGCGTGCCGTGGCCGGTCTTCACGAAGCCGCCGCCGACATTGATCCGGGAGCAGTGGACGGCGCCGATGCCCATCATGTCCAGGGCGGCGCAGGCGCCGGCTATGTCAATGATGGAGTCAACGGCCCCTATTTCGTGGAAGTGAATCTCCTCTGTTTTTTTTCCGTGGATCCCGGCCTCAACGCCGGCTATCAGACGGAAGATATCCCCCGCCCATTGTTTCGCTTTTTCCGAAATCGAGCTTGTGCTTATAAGAGAGATGATATCGGACAGATGCCTTTCATTTTGGTTCCCGGAAGTTTTCACCTTCAAGCGGGTGCCGCCTATCCCGTTTTTCAGCACCTTTTCAGCTGACAGCTCATAGCCTGAAAGGGGTACGGTGGAGAGGATTTTTTTCAAGGCATCAAAATCGGCGCCTGCGTCGATGAGTGCCCCGAGGACCATGTCGCCGCTCACGCCGGAAAAGCAGTCGAAGTAGGCGATCCTCATGCTATTCACCGATCCGGTTGATCATGGCCGCGAGGAACCCGGCGCCGAAGCCGTTGTCGATGTTCACCACCGCAACGCCGGGGGCGCAGGAGTTGAGCATGGTGAGGAGCGCGCCGATGCCGCCGAAGCTGGCGCCGTAGCCGACGCTGGTGGGCACGGCGATGACCGGCCGGTCGACGAGGCCGCCGATGACGCTGGGGAGGGCGCCGTCCATGCCGGCAACGGCCACGATGACGTTGGCGGCAAAGAGGCTCGATGCGTTCTCGAAGAGGCGGTGGATGCCGGCAACGCCCACGTCGAAGAGGCGCTCCACCGGGTTCGCCATGGCCTCTGCCGTGACCGCCGCCTCCTCGGCAACGGGTATGTCCGACGTGCCGGCGGTGATGACCAGGATCTTCTTGTCGGTCGTGGGTTTGACTGCCTCGCCGATGATGATAAGGCGCGCGTCTTTCTTATACACCGCGCCGGGGCTCACTTTTTTCACCGCCTCGAAAACCTCATCCGTGGCGCGGCTGGCGATGATCGTCTTGTGGGAGGCGGACAAGCGCTCGACGATGGAGCAGATCTGGCCGACGGTCTTACCCATGCAGTAGATCACCTCAGGGTACCCGGTGCGGAGGGCCCGGTGGCTGTCGGTCCTGGCAAAGCCCAGGTCCTCGAAGGGGAGCATCCGCAGGGCGTCCATCGCCTCCGGCACGGCGGTCTCGCCGTTCCTGACCTTTTCCAGCAGATCGCGGATTTTATCCCTGTCCATCGTCCCTCCCCCCGGATGCCGGTTTATTCATGCTGCCCCTGCGATACCCCTCGATGTCAAGCGCTATATGGGCGAAGCCGAGTCTTTTGAAAACATTCGCTATTGCGGATGCCGCCGGCTCGCGGAGAATTATGTCCTGCTGGTCCCGGGGGACCTCGATCCTCGCAACAGAGCCATGGTGGCGCACACGCACGTCGCGTATGCCGAGGCCGTGAAGGTATTCCTCTGCCCGGTACACGGCGTCAAGCATTTCCTTCGTGATGGCGGTGCCGCAGGGTATCCTCGTGGCCAGGCAGGGATTGGCAGGCTTGTCCCATGCTGTCAGGCCCATTGCGCGGGAGGCTTCCCTGATATCCTTCTTGGTAAAGCCCGCTTCCATCAGCGGGCTCCGGACCGAGAGCTCCGTAATGGCCCGGAACCCCGGACGGTAATCGTCCCGGTCGTCTGCATTGGACCCTTCGGCGATCCGGGCTATCCCCCTCGATGAGGCAAAGGCGGCGATGGCGCGGAACACGTCGAGCTTGCAGTGATAGCAGCGGTCCGGCGGATTGGCGATGACCGCCTCGTTTTTGAATATGTCCACGTAGATGATCTCGTGGGGAATTCCTTCCGTTGCGGTGAAGGACCTGGCTGTTTGGATCTCGTCCGGAGCTATGAGGGGGGAGTCCACGGTCACTGCCACGGCCCCCTGACCCAGGCGGCCATGGGCGGTTTTCAGGAGAAAGGTGCTGTCCACGCCCCCGGAAAAGGCGACGGCCACGGTTTTATAGGAAGCGAGAATGTCCTGGAGCCTGTTGAATTTTTCGCTAAAGGTGTTTTTCATTATGCAATGTTTTGAGCCCACCAATCCCCCGGAGGGGGCTTAAATAATTATTATTCTAAGAGTGTAATTTAATACGAATAGTATCCAGTACATCGCCTATATTTTCAATAACATCCTCATTCTTAAACCGCAATGTTCTATGCCAATACTTTTTAAAAAGGCGTCTCTATATTCATCATAGTCAAGCCTTTGTTTATGTATATCTCCATCTATTTCTATTGCAAGAAGCTTTTTGACACAATAAAAATCTAAAATATATCTATGAATCGGGTGCTGATTCCTGAATTTATATCCATCCAATTTCTTTTCTTTTAATTCGCTCCGTAATATTTTTCAGCTGGAGTTGGATTAACTCTCATTTTTCTTGCAAGATCTATAACGTATCTTGGTGATCTGATTTTTGTTTGCATTGAATTCATCATAAATTTGAATATTAATGTAGCCCCCTAAATCCCCCGGAGGGGGACTTACAAAAAATAGGCAAGATAAGCCCCCCTTCGGGGGGCTGGGGGGCGGCAGGGTTTAAATCGCCACGTCCCCTTCGAAGAGTTCATCAAAGAATTTGATGAGGTACTTCATCTCCTTGAGGAATCCCGTCACCGATGCCTGGTTCTGGGCGTGCTCCACATACTCGGTGCCGAGGAACCGGGTGCTGATGCCGCTTTTCTTCATGAATTCCGCCAGGCTTTTTCCTTCGAAGTAAGGAATGATATTGTCATTCTTTGAATGAAGGATGAAGAACTTGCACTTCGCCCTGTTTTTTCCGAACATGGTGCCGGGGTTGATGTTTTCAAAGTCCCTGTGATGGAGCTGTACTACGGCAATGTCGCTGAAGAGCTTATCGCCGAGTATTTTTTTCATCTCGCTCCGGTCGGTGGTGCCCGGTTTTGACGCGGCAATGGCCTTGCGGATCAGGTCCTTTTCCTTTTCCGAAAAAACGTCCATGTTCAGCGTAATGGCCATCTTGACCATGATGTCGATGTCTTCCGGCTTCGATATCTTGTTGTAGAAATCGAAAAGGGTCCTGCCGTTGAAAAAGGGCCCCAGCATGAATATCTTTTCCGGGTATATCTCGTCCGGCACCCGGTTCAGGGCCACCAGGAGTATGTTGGCGCCGATGCAGGCGCCGAAGGCGCGGTATCTCCCGGGGAACTGCTTAACCAGGACCGTGTAGATATCGGCCATATCCTGGTATGTTTTTGTCAGGGACCCGCCCTGGATGCTTCCCTTGACATAGGGGATCACCACGTTCATGCCCGTGGCGTCGCAGAGGCTTGAGGCGAAGCGGTCGATCTTCGGGTGCCTGTGGGCCTGGGGCGTGAGGCCGTGCTGGAGCATGAAGTATCTGTCGGACCTGGCCGATTCGTGGCGGTAGACCATGACCGGCACTTTTTCGCCCTTCACATCCATGATGATTTCTTTTTTTGTATAATGGGCCGGCTCCCTGAAACCTGAATTGGCAAGAAGGAATTTTACGCTCGGCTTCTGGATGAGGATGTAATAGGCGGTGCCTGCGGATGCCGCGAGCAGGACGAGGATCGATGCCAGCACTATTGCCGCTATAGCCAGGGTCTTTTTGATCTTCATGCGTATATCCCTCTGTTGAATGATTCTTCCAGCATGCCACTATGACAGATGAACACGTATACTTGTTTCAAACGTCGCCATTGTCAAGGTTTTTTACCGGCACGGCAGGGTCATACGGTTTGAGGGGCGTATTTTTTCAGATTTTCCGATATCACGGACCAAACCCGCTCCCGGAGCTGGTCTGCATGCTCGGGACCGAAGCCGGAAGTCGGAATGGCGGTGCCGATGATGATGGTGATGGTGCCTTTCCTGATATGGAGCGCCCCGGCGGGCATGAGATTGAAACTGTTGACCACGGTGACCGGCACCAGGGGGAGCCTGGATGTAATCGAGAAGATGATGCCCCCCTTTTTGAAGGGCTGGAGTTTTCCGTCCCTGCTCCGGCGTCCCTCGCCGAAGAAGAGGGCGCTGATGCCGTCTGTAAGCTCCCTGCCGCAGCGGTTTATTGTTTCGATCGCCTTCTGGCCTTCACTGCGGTCTATGGGGATCATCCGCCCCAGCTTGAAGGCCTGTCCCATGATGGGTATTTTCAACAGCGACTTCTTGATGACGAAGCGGAGGGGCGAGGGCAGGGACGTACCAATGGCAAGACCGTCGAGATTGCTCTGGTGATTGGAAATGAATACATAGGAGGTCTTTGTGTCGATGTTCGGCAGTCCCTCCACGCGTACTCTGACACCGTTGAGCCTGAGGATTATCCTGGCCCAGACCTGACCGATGCGGTAGGGTATCCTGCCGGTCCTGTCAACCATGGCGGAGAGAACGGCTGGAATCCCGAATATAAGGGTGGCCGCAAAGGTGATAGACAAGGAACGCACTGCCGGGAGAAATGTATTGCCTGATAGATTCATTGTTCCTGCTTAACAATTATTAAGTTATGCAGCAGGTCTGAATTTTGGTCAAGAATCAATTTATAAAAGTTATTATCCTTTTATAATTTATAAAAAAAATATCAGCCTGGAATAATGAATTTGTCAATCACCTGTAATTTGTATACAATCATTTTGTTTTTTATTTTTAAAAAATTAATATTCTATAACAGGGACAATCAAATTTTTTTCTTGAATTAATTACGCAGAAGTTAAAAACTGAATCATCAGTTTTTTCTATTGACATATTCTTGGTTGTGCATTAACTTTCTTTATACATATATATCGTGATTATTTAAATACAGTTAGTGAAACCCTGTTATTAATATTTCACTAATTGAGGGGTATCCGGGTATAGTAAATTAATAAGGGCGTATATTTCGCGGGTGCATATTCAAAAAAATCACATTGTCTGTAAAATAACCTAAAATACAAAGATTTATTTTTAAAAAAAGAACCAAAAAAGAATAATAGAAATGAATATGTAAATACCGGCTGGACGGTTTTTTATTTTTTTGCCGGAAGTATAAAAAGTATAAAAAAGTAAGATGCATAGAAAGAATTAAAGAGTTGGGGAGGATTACATAATGAAGAAGATTCTATCCATAGCGGTCAGCACATTATTTCTGGCGCTGACATATACCGGCTGTTCACAGGAGCAAATGGCCGCCTTCCAGAAGAACGACCAGGAGCCGCAGTACAGCCTGCTGAATCTATTCGACAGCTTTCCCGCGCTTCACAGCGCCGTTGAAAGCATCGATTCCCAGAAGCTGAACGACGGCCTGGGAGACATGATGATCAACGGGTATGAGACGCCGGAGTTTCTCCGGGACGCGGTGCAGCTTGTCCAGGCGCCTTTCCTGGTGCCCATGATCAACGAGCTCCATGGCGTGCTCAAGGTCATGATGGACAGGACCCCGGTTCACTACGATGACCCTACCAACGATGACGGCGGATATTATGATGCCACCAATGGCTCCATCGACCGCTTGGCCCAGTTCTACGCTGCACTTGAAACGGTGGTGGACAATACGGACCTGAGCGCCGACATCCTTGACATCGCGACGCAGGTTGTGGATTACCTTGTCGACACCAAGACCCCGGCCGAGATCGAAGAGGACATGGGGAACATGATGAAGGTGCGTCTCTATGACAACTGCATGTATGATGAAACGAGTACGTCATTATATATAGACCTTTCGGTCGGTTCATACGATTCGACAGCACTGGGAGCCCATAGCGCTGTGGCATCCTCGATATCCATCCCCATAGGTGTCAAGGTGACTCTTTATGACGGGACCGATTTTACCGGTAATTCCCTCGAACTGACATCGGGCGATCGCTGCCTGACGGACAATCTGGTGGGGGCGGGCCCGGCTAACTGGAATGACCGCGCCCGGTCCATTAAAATCGAATATGATTTAACCAAGCTGGCAAAGCTTGCCGGCAAAGTGACCATGAGTTGCGACTACCCGATGTGGGTCAACGGCAGCGGCGTGCCGGCGGCCAACAGGGACAACGCCAACAGCGGCGCCTATACCACCAACACGGACCTGGGCAACGCGGTCAAGGGGGTCATCAAGCTCCTCTACGGCCTCAACACCATAGCGGCGAGCGATGAAACGGTGCGTAATACCATTGACGCCATGATCCTGACGGACCTTCCGGGCCTGCTTAACTCAGATCCGGACGCCACGACCAAGATACAGAACCTTATTGTCAACATGTCGAACTATTTTGCCGTTGATGAAATAGGCATCAGCGAATACGAAAGCAACGCTGATTATCATAATGACGACATTTCCACCGGTTATGTGAACGCGTCATTCAAGGAAACCCTGAGGGACATGCTCCCCACCCTGGTTAAGCTCTTTATCCGCAACGACGGGTCAAGTGCTCAGGATTATTCGATAATCAACTCCGATAACCAGTCTCCCATCGAAGCCCTGATGGTCAGTCTCAATAAATTAAAAGCGGCGGGCATCGATTATTCAGATACGGCCAATGCCCTGGAGCCGACCCTCAAGAGGACCATGCAGTACAACGGCAGGATGAAGGACCGGTCGAGCGACTTCTCATGGTCGCGGATGTCCTACTTGGATCACCTGGTCTATACCATCGGGTCCGCCTATTATTTCGGTTACCTTGCCCGTGTCGGTTCTGCCTCCGGTGAAGGAGGTTATACTAATTTTAACTATGGCCATGGTATCCCAACAAATGGCATAATTACTGTAAATGACTCTATGTTTGCCCTGACATCAAAAGACGCTTCCGCAGCAATTATGGGATGCAGCATAGGTATGGATTCCTATGCCCTTGCCCTTGCCGATAGGACAGGTCAGGCAGACCATATCTCCCGCAGTTCATCGTCATTCGGGTATTCTAATAGAGGATCACATAAGTTTTATTTGGGTTATGATTACCCGACCATGCTGCTTCTGCCCTCCAACTGTGCCGGTGATGCCGGTATTCCTAATGGTGGAGAAACAGCAATAACTGTTAATCAGCCTACAACTGAATCCACAACGGGTGGCACCAATGATTACCGGACTTACTGGCCGAAAGTTGCTGACGGCAAGGGTGTGCTAAATACCTCGCAGTTCCTCATGGGGTGGGTCGCCCGGGTCGCCTGGGACGGCCAGGGGCCCTATTATTCAACGACCTACACCAATGACGCAACACATCCGGCAACAACGACTTATAACATGCCCGTAAACGGTTCGCAGACAGTCAATGTGTATTACAAGCCCAACGGAGAGGTTTATGCCTATGTGTATAAACAATCATCGAGTCCAAGCACGTGGGAATATTTTTATCCCAACTCCCTACAGACCGGCATCGGCAACGATATAGCCGATCCGGATGATGCCAATGGACAGAGGGCGAACCGCTATAAAGATGTAGTGGTCTCAGACAACTATCTTATCCAGCATAACGGCGGAGGACTTCTCGATGGCATATGGGACAGCCGTTATAATGTTCCTCCCATGAATGATAATGGCTCTGATTATATTCAAAGCGGTGACAAGTTCAGATTAAAACCCATTGATCCGGATGATGCAGGCGCCCCTTCGGCAAAACCCTTCAAATTATGGGAAAGGATCGGCGAAAAACAGGAAACCTCAACCGGTTCGGGCATCTCGGTACGGGAATGCGCCACCCAGGAAGAGGCTATATACAGGAATATACAGTGGTTCCTTTTTGAAAAGAAATTTGCCTTTATTATTCCCATGTGGGTTGATGCTCTTAGCTTGAATGCCGGCGGTGCTTTCATAATCATTGAGGCAAACGGCGCCGTAGGTTTGGCCAATGCCAAGAAAGGATCTGCAAATGGCCGTTGGATTAAACTAAGAAGTGAAGGTATTCCTGGCACGACATATAATCCCAATTATGGCAATAACCCTGATTATGGTGATTCAAATATACCTGGTGATGGACGAATTATTGTTTTATGTAGGTCCGTGACTTTAGCAATTGCAACAATCAATGCAACATTCCTGTTTGACAATGTTCTCGGTAGCGGCTATGTTCTCCCGGACGCTGTCGGAAGAAATATCGAGCCGGTGGCGCGGATGGCTTTCCTGACCGAAGATGCTGTCGACATACTCTCTGATGACAGAACAGCCACCTGGGACACTGCATGGGCAAATAGAAATAAACTTGCCCCGGTCTTGGTAGCCCTGGCGGGAACACTCCATGACGGGACCAAATATGTGCCCTCAACATCAGGCACGGGGTATAACTACAATTACGCGTCGCCGTCGCCGCACAAGTATCCCCTGGCGGACCTTCTGGAAGGCGTACTCATGCCCCTGGGCAAGCCGATGTTCCGGCGTTTCAATACGGCGGACACTGGATCGTCTCCTCGCTGGGTCCCGCGGGTAAAGAATGATAGCGACGCCACCTTCGCATATTTGCGACCCAATGTGACGGGTTATGGGTATCCGCCTACTGTCAATAATTATATTCCCCCCGATACCCTGCGCACACCGTTGAGCGTCCTCGTCGGCAACAGCATCGACAGCTATGACGGCGTGATGCCCATGATGGCGGACGGCGGCGGCATGGTGACCAGGCTCCTGGGGCTTCTGCAGCTCCTGGGCGGCGAAGAATTCGCCGAACCGCGGGCAAACATCGCCCTGGGCCTTGAGCAGGTTATGACCGCGGCCAAGTTCAACAAGAGCGAGGCCATCACGAACAATTATTTCACCACCCTTGATTTCTCGAAATACGAGTGGATGTTCAATAAGAGGGCGGAAGACCTGGATCTCGAGGATTTCCTCGGCTACGAAGGTGAATACCGTACAACCGCGGACGGCGGTGACTGGGAGACTTTTGAAGACATGGTCGACATGATGAAGAGCTTTATGGGTGGTTCCAGGGATATCAGACAAAACCTTGTCAATATTGTGAACGCAGTCCTTGCCCAGCAGCTTACCGAAGACGAGGTCCATGGCCTCCTGTATACTGTAGGTAAGCTGTTTGCAAAATACAACCAGACATATCCGGGTGGCGCATGGCTGTACCACGGCTATGACCATGGCGCGGGTCAGCCTGATAATTACGACCAGCTGGTCGATATGTTGACATACCTGCCCCAGGTGCACGATGTCATGAAGTCCAGTGACGGCTCGGGCGTTAAATACAATCGGCTACTGAAGAATGTCGACATCCTGATGAAAGACCAGACCAGCCTTGTGCATACCCTGCTGGAGGGTATGTCCACGCCGTATACAGCCGGCGATGTAATTGAAGACCTGGACCGGTTCCTGGGATGGAGCATCATCAGCGATCCCAATTCACCCCTCTGGGATGACCTGTCGCTGATGCTTGACGCCATGGCGGACATGAATGATCCGAGGGTTGACATCAATGCGATCATCAAGAACCTCGGGTTTCAGGCGAACTAGGCAGAGGGAAGTATTTGGTAATTGTGGAACACCCGCCTGATGGCGGGTGTTCTTTTTTATTTGGTTTTACTCTAGGGTTTACTCTGACCCCCCGTGTTTTATATCCAGCAATTTATTTTACTCTGGCACCTCTATTTTTTTCAATTTTTTCCACCTTGTTCGTATACCCATAAACCACGTCA
>CALMRZ010000091.1 GCA_937872225.1 uncultured Spirochaetota bacterium | reverse complement strand
GAGCCGATTCTCAGGGGATACGATTACGCGCTTCCGCGCTACAGCCGGCACCAGTTTGACGGGACCATAACCAACCACATCTGTTACCCGCTCCTGTACGGCCTGATGGGGGAAAACGTGCGCCAGCCGATCGGGGGCGATTTTTCCTTTTCGCCGCGGCTGGCCCTCTACTGGCTCGACCAGAAATGGCTTCCCACGACGCGCCTCTACGGCATTGACATCTTCATGACCCTGAACGCCATCATCGGCAAGTTTAAAATATGCGAGGTCGGCCTCGGGGCGAAGATACACAAGGCCAGCGCGCCCAAACTGGGGCCGATGTTCACCCAGGTGGTGACCACGTTCTTCGACAAGGTTCTTTCGAAGAAGGCCGACTGGATCGGGATGCCGGAGGACAATCCCAAACCGAAGCCCCTGTTCGGGATAAAAAAGCTCGATCCTCCCCAGGAGCTCGCCATCGATATCCGCGACCTGAAGGACAAACTCCGCAACGAGTTCCTGTCGCGGGAAAAGCTGCTGAAGAAATACCTGAGCCCCTACCTGTACCTGAACATCAGGCACATGATAGAGAGGGACCATTATGACATGGACACCCTGATGTGGACCCAGTCCGTGTACCAGATCCTCTACACCTTCGATACCGGGACCCCGCGCATGAAAAAAGACATCATCGAGGCGCTGAAGCCCCTCTATTTCGCCCGCTCGGTCACCTTTGACTACGAGACGTGGAAGTACCGTATCGACTTCGCCGAGGAGCTTATCCTTCACCAGGCCATGGCCTTTGCGTCGCAGAAACCCTATTTCTACGGATTGTACCTGAAGCGGGCCCAGGAAATGGACAAAAAACTAAAGCGGAAACAATAAGGATGATTGCTTCGACCGTCAGGCGGCCATTCTGATTGAACTCAGTCGGTGGATCGTTCCCATGAAAGTGCTGTTGACAGGCGCGACCGGCTACATCGGACGCAGGCTGAAAGTGAAGCTCCTGGAAGATGAGAGCGTGGAGCTGCGATTGTTTGTCAGAAACGTGAAAAAGATCCGCGAGGCGTCCCGCGGAAAGGTCGATATCGTCGAGGGGACTTCCTTTGACCGGGAGTCTCTCAGGAAAGCCCTCCGCGGTATCGATGTGGCGTACTACCTTATCCATTCCATGGGTGCCACCACGGGTGATTTCCGGGAACTTGACCGCATCAGCGCCGAGAACTTTAGGGAAGCCTGCATAGAGGAAGGCGTTAAAAGAATCATATACCTGGGAGGACTGGGAACCAGGGAATGCGCGAGCAAGCACCTCCTGAGCCGCATCGAGACCGGCGAGATACTATCCGCGCGGCCCGACCGGATCCAGACCATCTGGTTCCGCGCCGCCATGATCATCGGCGCCGGCAGCGCGAGCTTCGAGATACTCTGGAACTTCGTGGAAAAGGCGCCGGTCATGATCGTCCCCAGCTCTATCAGAACGCTGACGCAGCCGATCGCCGTTGATGACGTCCTGTTATATCTGTTCGATGCCAGGAACCTCGATGTGAAGGGAAACCTGGTAATCGATATCGGTTCGGAGATCATGAGCTTCAAGGACATGCTGAAAAAAACCGCGGAGGTGATCGGGGTGAAGAGGTATATCATACCCATCCCCGGCTGGACCCTCAGGCTGTCGTCGGCGTTCTTCATTAATATTTTCCCGGTGCCGCGGCGAATGACCGTGGCGCTCCTGAAGGGATTGAAATGCGAAACCGTTGTTCAGAATAACAATGCGGTAAAATATTTTCCCCATATCGTCCCGGTCTCGTTCACCGCCGCCATGCGGCAGGCCGTGATCGATATCGAATGCAAGCAGGTCCTGAGCAGGTGGAGCGACAGCAGCGGCGCCGAATTGTGCGACGTCAGGGACCATGACGAGATAGCCCGCGAAGTGCTCCTGGACCGGAAGATCAAGGATTTCGGCGCCATATCGCCGCACCACATGTTCAGGTCCATCATGGCGCTGGGCGGCGAAAACGGATGGTTCACCTACCATTTTCTGTGGGAGATCCGCGGCTATCTGGATAAACTGATCGGCGGCTACGGCATAAGCAGGGGTAGAAGGGACGCCGATCATCTGCGTATCGGCGACAGCCTAGACTTCTGGAAGGTCGCCGACATCCAGGAAGACAAGCGGCTTCTTCTCTTGGCGCAGATGAAACTGCCGGGCAAGGCGTGGCTGGAGTTCCATATAGAAGGCCGGTCGCTGGTGCAGACCGCGTATTTCCTTCCCTACGGGCTGTGGGGGTACGTCTACTGGTACCTGCTTAAACCTTCGCATTCCCTGATTTTTCACGACATGGCAAAGAACCTGATCAGGCGCGCCCGGGAAATGGAGAGATTGAACCGATAACAATCGGTAATTACATATAATAATAAAAAATATTTTAGGGAGTGAGAATGTGCCCTGTCGGGGAATTCCCTTGCAAACTGGTGATTATTCCTATCATTGGTATAATGATACATGCAGGGATATGCATTACGCTCTTCATTTACTATGTTCTAAATGCATCTGCTGATCTTAGTTCCTTAATGGGTAATACTTATATTTATATATAGGAGAAATCCAGCATGTTAACAAAAAGGAAATTATTACTTTCTCTGGCAAAAATTGATATCATCTCATATCCCATCCTTGTGCCATTGGGCGGCTATGTGGCATATTTTACCGGTGGATTCACAGGGTCAAGCGCCATGTATCTTCTTGTCGATGTTGCCATAGCTGCTACCCTGGCATTCATCTCCGAAGTTTTCAATATTAATCGCAAAGTAACACGATTGTTATCCCATATTGATGACAAGGCATATGACAGGACCCGGGTAAAAAAGGAGATACTGTACCTGCCAATCTCACTGGGTTCCCAATTTATATTCCAGTGGACCTTTGGTGTCGCCACAGTGATAATTTTACTCTTGTTCCAGATTGATCTTGCCCTGACAAACATCCTGCCATTTATATTGCTGCTTCCGATCATGTCGCTGCTGAATTTTAACATAGGATTTTTACAGGCTGAAAACAGCCTGGAGGAATTACTTACCCACGAATCCATCCGGGATATAGAGCTGTCAACCGGTACCTTCAGGAAGATTGATCTCAATATGCGCATTGTCCTCCTTGCAGTTTCTGTCATATTGATACCGGTTGTGATCCTGGGTTATATTCTTTACCTGGTGAGTTCAAAGCAGATCGTGATTGAGAATATCGGGCTGCATATTGCTTTTATAACTGTATTGTCCTCCATAACCATCATTATTTCCATCAATCTCTTAATGAAGAATGTGAGAAAGAGCAATTTCGCCCTCATGACGGCGCTGAACAATATCAAGGACGGGAATCTTGCAATTCAGGGCGTTCCGATGATCACCTCCAGCGAAGTCGGCATGACAAGCCAGTCGGCCAATCAGCTTATTATAAAACTGCGCGATGTTATCGGGATTGTGAAGCGGTCATCCGACCAGGTGGACGAAAGCAGCGAAAATATCCAGGAGGCGTCCGAAACACTGTCACGGTCCGCAAGCCAGCAGGCATCCGGCATTGAGGAGATATCATCCACCATTGAGGAGATGCTCTCAACCGTTACCCAGAACGCCGATGCCGCGGCGCAGGCCGAAAAGCTCGCGGAGCAGTCCTATGTTTTGGCCGAAAAAGGGAACGGCGTAATGGCTGACGCGGTGAATGCCATCAACAAGATCAACAACTCATCTGAAAAAATCGGTGCTATCATCGGTATCATAAACGATATAGCATTTCAGACTAACCTGCTGTCGCTCAATGCGGCGGTGGAGGCGGCCCGGGCCGGCGAACACGGGCGAAGTTTTGCCGTGGTTGCCGGCGAGGTGCGAAACCTGGCCCAGAGGTCCGCAGCGTCATCAAAAGAAATCGAGGCTCTTATCAAGACATCGGTTGACCAGGTCGGCGAAGGGACCCGCCTGGCGGGAGAAAGCGGGGGCGCCCTCAAGGAGATATTTGAGGCAATTGCCCAGGTGCGCCAGATGATCATTGAAATAAGCGCGACCAGCCGGGAACAGAAAATGGGCCTGAACCAGATCACGGAGGCGGTGTCCCAAACCGACACCATGACACAGCAGAATGCCGCCGCTGCGGAAGAACTTTCGACCACCGCCGAGGCCCTCCGCACCAATGCCGAGGAACTGAAAATGGCAGTGGATTATTTTACCGTGTGAGCGGATAGTTATCGGCAGATTTTTAAAAAAAATTCATATTACGTGCCTCTATTCGTATATAGCCAGGAGAGGGTGATATGAAGATAGAAACCACGCTGTATATAAAACAGTATCATTTGAAATTGCTCGTTGCTGCTTCATGTGTAACTGGACGATCGAAAGAGACGATAATTTCTTCATTAATGATTCGTCTGTCCAAAGAGCATAATGCTTATTCAAGAATGTGGGAACGGGTTCAATATCAAAAAAGAGAAAAAAATGCCGAATATCATCGTCTCCATGTTTGTTTGAAGCCCGGCGAGTATGAAATGTTGCTTGATTTGAGGAAAGTCTTTAAGAAATCGGTTTCTCTTCTTGTGGCTCATGCGATAGATGAATATCTTGATGAAATTGTAAATGCAATCAATAAGGCACCCGATAACTATCCGGTTATAAATTATGCAATGAACAGAATGATAATCGATAATGTGATTAATTGGATTTTATCATGGGGCGTAACTGCTGAATTATTATCCCATCCTATTTACTGCACAACCTGAAAAAAAGTAATAATTGTACTTGCCATGTTGCGGCATTATCATTATCCATATATCTGGAGGGGGCCAAGCAGCAGCGCTGGCCTGCCGCAAGGCAGGCGGTGAGGAAAGTCCGAACACCGCAGGGCAGGGTGCCGGGTAACACCCGGGCGCCGCGAGGCGATGGAAAGTGCAACAGAAAAGATACCGCCCCGCAAGGGGTAAGGGTGAAATGGCGAGGTAAGAGCTCACCGCGTCCGCAGTAATGCGGACGGCAAGGTAAACCCCACCTGGTGCAAGACCAAGTAAGCAGCTGTCCGAGAACGGCCCGTTCGAGGCTGCGGGTAGGTCGCACAGAACCGTATGGTGACATCCGGTCAAGATAGATTGCTGCATAAACAGAATTCGGCTTATGTCCCCCTCTATTTTTCATGATGGCCCCGTGTTCAAAGCACGGGGCCACAACCTATAAATAATACTTGATTTTTATTATCTCCTTTAATAACTTTATTCTATCTGGTATATTCTATCCTGTTTAATCGTGGTTCGGCACGTGTCAGGGAGGTGCAGATCGCACCATCAAGGAGGAGCAGCATGAAACGATTGATAACTCTGATAACTATTTTTGTTATAATTTCTGTTGCAGGCGTTCTCCATAGCACGAATATAGGGTTCTATCAGGTGGTTGAGGTTTTCATCTGTGAGCAGGAACTTGTTCTGGCTGAAATGATAGCTAAAACTAGTATATCACGCCAGGAACTTACAACTGTGAGTTACTGCACCTGTGATGGCGTTGATCCGAGCATGAAGGTATATGTTAAAAAGAACAAGTGTGAACCGCCCAAAGACATGGTGTATGCTTGCACCTGCATCGGTAAAACTCACTATTAATGTATTCACTGTATACCGATAACTATCCTTGTCGGGTTTGTAATAGGAAAAAAACAGGATTTTCCAGTCGGCGTGAACCGTATAACCGATAACTATCGGGTTAAGAAGTTAACATCTTACTTGTCATAAGGCAATACAATGGATCGAAACAGAAAAATACTCATTTCCATACTTGCTCTGCTGGTGCTTTCCTCGGTCATCGCAATAGTGGATATCAGCATGAATATGCAGCAGAAGCGTGGCGCCGGCGTGTCATTCAGGGGCCCGCAGATGGGTTCCGGCGTCGGCATTGTCCGGATAGAAGGGGCCATCCAGATGATCGGATCTACCACACCCCTGAGCATGACCCAGGGCGCGGAAGGCATTATCCGCCGCCTTGACGACCTCGAGCACAACAGCGACATCAAGGCCGTGGTGGTGAGGATAAATTCCCCCGGCGGCACGGTGGGCGCCTCCCAGGAAATTTACCAGAAGCTATGGAAATTGCGGAAGAAAAACATCCCCCTCGTGGCTTCGATGGGCGAGATCGCGGCCTCGGGAGGCTACTACGTCGCTTCGGCCTGCAACTACATCGTGGCCAATCACGGGACCCTCACCGGGTCCATCGGCGTCATTGCGATGTCCCCTAACCTGCGCGGGCTCTTTCAGAAAATCGGCATTGACATGAACGTGATCAAGAGCGGGAAATACAAAGACATCCTTTCGTCCTTCCGGGACATCAGGCCCGAAGAGCGTGAGCTCATACAGGAGATAATCGATTCATCATACCATAAATTTCTGAAAGATGTGGCCCTGGGGAGGAACCAGAATGAATCTGATATTCAGCCCATCGCCGACGGACGCGTGATGAGCGGAGAGACGGCCCTTAAATACAAACTCGTGGACATGCTGGGGACCTTCGAGGACGCCATTGACAAGGCGCGCCAGCTGGCGAAGCTCCCCGAGGACAGCGCCGTCTACGAGGAGATGAAGTCGCCCTTCGAGCAGATGTTTTTCAGGATGGAGGGGATGTTACGCGGCGGAAACATCATGGAGCAGGGACTGCGGAGCCTCGAGCAGGAAAACAACTACCGGATAGAATACAGGTGCCTGCCATGATAATCGCCGAGTTGCGATCCCTTCGCTGGACCGACTTGTTCCTGTACGCGCTGCTGGATCCCCGGGCCCTCTACCGGCAGATCGACCGGCAGGAGCCCAGGTCCCTCGCCCTCAGCTTCGTCATGCCCGTTGCCGTGGCCGTAATTGATATCCTGACCATGTCCGTGATGGGAAAAGAAACCCCTTTCTTTTTCTATAAAATCACCTACGGGTGGATTTTCATGGCCCTGTACCATGCCCTCGCGGTCGTCATCTCGGCGGCCCTCATGGACGCGGCTGCGCAGTTTTTCGGCTACAAGGGGAACATCCGCGATCTGATCATCCTGGTGAATTTTTCCCTCTTCCCGAAGATCTTCATACTTCCCCTGGTGTATATCTTCAAGGTGTTCAACTTCGCGCCCCTGTTCTTCTACGCCTTCTTTTCGCTCGGGCTCCTGGTCTGGTCCGCCCTCATCGCGGTCCAGGGAATTTCCGAGATGCATTCCGCCGGCTTCGGCAAGGCCTTCGTCATCTACATCTTTCCCGCGCTGCTGGTGGGAGTCACGCTCTTCTTCATGCTGGTGCTCCTCGTGATTTGCGGAGTGGGATACCTGGCAGGCTAGTGCTAACGGTCGGGGGTTACGATTTTCGCTATGCCCAGCGAGAGGAAGTAGAGGACGGTGCCCGCCGTGACCATGGTGGCCCCGGCCGGCGTGTCAAGGCAGTAGGATAGAAAGAGCCCGCCGATCATCACCAAGACCGTATAGGCTATGCCGTAGAGGATAACCTTCCGGTAGTCTCTCGATACCAGCAGGCCGAAGCTCGCCGGCAGCACCACCAGCGCCGATATCAGGATGATCCCCACTATCTTTATGCTGATGACGATGATCCCCGCGAGGAAGATCAGGAGGATCGTGTCAAGGAGTTCGGTGCGGACGCCGCTCACGGCCGCCACTTCTTCATCCATGGTCATGAACAGTATGCGGTGGATGAAAATAAAAATGAACGGAATGAAGATGGCAAGGGTCGCCAGGGCGATGATGTTGTCCGACGGGGTGATGGCAAGTATGTTCCCGAAGAGATAGCTCATCAGGTCGAAGGCGTACCCCTTTTTCAGCGAGAGAAAGATGGCCCCCAGGGCCATCGAAAAGGAAAAGAAAATACCGATGCCCATGTCGAAGGATATCCTGCCGAAGCGCACCAGTTTGCCGATAAGTATCGCCGCCGCGATGCAGAAGGCAAGTGACGTGAGGAAGGGGTCGACCCCCAGGAGGACGCCCAGGGCCACTCCGCCGAAGGCCGTGTGGGCGATCCCGGCCCCCAGGAAGGACATTTTCCTCATCACCACGAAAAAGGAGAGAATGCCGAAGAGTATCCCCACGAGGAAGCTCATGATAAAGGCGTTGCGGAAGAAGTGGAGCTGAAACAGTTCGATCATCTGCCGCCTCCGCATCCGTCGCAGTTCTTGTCGTGCTTGACGTAATAGACGTTTTTCCCGAACACGCTGGAGAGGGTTTCGTTGGAGAGACATTCTCCCGGGGTTCCGTGGAAGTGGAGCCTGGTCTTGAGACATGCCAGCCGGTCCACGATGTTCGATACGGCGCCGATATCGTGGGATACCATGACGATGGTAATGTTCAGCGATGTGCGCAAGGAGAGGAGCATCTGGTAGAAGTTGTCCTGGGCCAGGACATCGAGGCCGGTAGACGGCTCGTCCAGGAGAAGGATTTTCGGCCCCACGGCAAGGGCCCGGGCGATGAGCACCCGCTGCTTCTGCCCCTCGGAAAGGCTGCCGAAGTGGCTGTGCATTTTGTCAGTCATCTCCACCAGCTTCAGGACCTCCTCGATCTGTGACCGGTCTTCATTGTTCAGCCTCTCGAACATGCCCTTGCCGGCATAGCGGGCCATGGCGACCACGTCAAAGACGTTGACCGGCATGGTGAAGTCCACGGCGCTTTTTTGGGGCAGGTACCCGATCGTTCCCCGGGGCGCTTTCCGGGGCGCCGTGCCCATGACCGTGACCGTGCCCCGGTAGGGCTCCTTGAAGCCCATGATGGCGCGAAGGAGGGTGCTCTTGCCGCTCCCGTTGGGTCCCACGATGGAAATGATCTCCCCTTTCCGGACCGATAGGCTCACGTCTTCGAGGATCACGCTTTCGTTGTAACGGACCCACACGTTCTGCAATGATATGACCGTTTCTTTCACCGCGGCTCCCGTATCACTTCAGCGCTTTCGCCAGCGTTTCCGCGTTGTATTTCATGAATTGAAGATATGTCGACCGGTCCGCCGTTGCGGGGTCCCCGGTGCCGTCGAGGCGCACGATGTCGCCCTTGATTTCTCCGGCCAGGACCCGCGCCGTCCGGTCTTCGGACGATAGGCTTATGACGATGGCGGTGACGCCGTCGCGGAGCGCCCGGTCAACGATTTCCTTCATTGACCTGACCGAGGCCTTCTCGCTTCCCTCGCGCTGGACCGTGCCGGCAATGGCCAGGCCGTAATCAGCGGCAAAATAGTCCCATGCCTCGTGCCACTGGATGAAGGATTTTCTGGTCTTATGCAAAAACATGGCGGCGATGGTTTCGTCAAGCGCATCCAGCTGCTCTTCATAGTTCTTCAGGTTGCCACGGTAATATCCGCTGTTCCCCGGGTCGACGTCGCCCATCTGCTTCGCCATGGCTGCGGCTATGATGCGGGCCTTCTTTACGCTGAGCCATATATGCGGGTTCGGATCCGGGCCGCCCTGCTTCGTTTCGATAAGGTATATCCGCGAGGCGGAAGCCGGAAGATAACGCTCGATCCATCCGTCGAATTCCCTGGCAACGCCCACAAAGAGGGTTGTGTCCTGGAGATCGCGGGCAATGGACGGCCTGGGCTCAAAGGTATGGGGGTCCGCCCCGGCCGGTATGACGAAAAACGCCGATCCCCGGTCACCGCAGATGTTCCGCGCGATGTCGTAGAGAGGGAACACTGACACGGCAACCCGTATCCCCTGCGATGCCGCCCTGTTATCCTTCTTTCCGCAGCCGATGATCAGCATCAAAACGATCAGTAAGGCGCTGATGGTATAACTTCTTATTGTCATTAATCTGTCCAGCATGTGATTCCTCCAGGCCCTGCGGGATGATACAGGTACCTGCATACCGTAATCGCCTTATCATGTCAAGAAATAGAGGATTGATCGACGATAAATCTCAGTATCGTCGGTCTATTTCACAGGACCCCCGGAAGAATCCCCCTGAGGTGGTGCTCAATAATCAACCAGCCCCTTCTGTGCCGCCGGGAGTCTTTTCTTTACGAAGGCGTTGAATCCTCCGATGATGGCCATGAATTTCTCCCTGTCGGCGTTTGTGGCCATGGCTACAACGGGGCTTTCCTCCCGGATATATTGCGCGGCGCCAGCCTTGATCTTCATGTACAGGGTCCTTGCATCGGGGTCGTCAATTTGCTCTGTTTTCAAGTCAAAGAAGCCCGTCTGCTTTATCATGTAATACAGCTTTTGAAGGTCGGCGCCGGGAACCGTGAATTGCGCCAGGGTGTCTTTGTTCATCCTTGTGCTGCTGACCGAACGTTCCTCCCGTTTGAGGATGCCGCCGTTTTTATTGATTACGATTGCAATGGTGACAAACCGGTCCTTCAGCGTCCCGCCGCTATGGTAGTAATACGCCGTCTCGAACGTGCCCCGGCGTATCGATTCGTCGATGTTATGACGGCAGGCGGGGATGAGGAGGGCGGCGGCCGCGCAGAAGATTGCTAGCTGCTTCATGTGCATATAGTAGCAGGGATAGGGATATTGATCAATAAATATTTACCCAGCCACGGGTTTGAACCCGGGTCTATGGTTTTAAACCCGATGTAACAAGAGGACGCATATATCATAAAACACAAAACAAAGGGCGAGGCTTTCGGGCCCGCCCTTGATAACGACAATACAGCTGTTTTTACAGGGTTGGCGCTGGAGCGTTGATGCCGGTCCACGCTTCAATGCCGGCATGACCGGAAATAAGGTCTACCGATGTTCCTGCTGCTATATCCAGGTTAAACAGCTCTTCCATGGTGAACCAGGTAAAGTCCGCCGAAAGCGCTCCCTGGAGTGCGTCATAATCCGACGCCCCGTCAAGACCGCTTGTGTTAAGCTGCCCCACCAGGTTGATGCTGAAGGCGCTCTTTTCAAAGTAGACCGGGTTCTTGATGCCGGTAATGACCTTCAGATCGTTGATAATCTGCGCTGCCGATATTCCCCACAAACTGAGGTTGATGCTGCTAAGGGCTGCAATTACATCGTCCTGGGTTGAATCAGTATCCAGTGATGACCCGGTAATGTAATTAAGGAGCCAGAGAAAGGTCTGGGTGCCCAGTATGCCGTAATCTCCAGTGTTGATTTGCATATAATTCAGCAGCCCATCGGTAAAAAGCTCGCCCAGGGACCATAATTGCCCGTTCGCGAAAGGCGCCACGGCGCCGCCAACATCCCCTGACTGGCTGCGAAGCGGCAGCACCACGTTGACCACGGCCTTGCCCGATGCGATAGAGCCGGCGCCGTTGAAGAGATACACCCGCTCATCATTGATGCCCCAGCCGGTTAAGCCGTTAGTCTCAAGAAAAGGCGCCAGCAGGCCCTTCACCGTGTATCCGCCTTCCACCGTGACAACGCCCGCGGCATTTTCGGTGATGAAGAAGGCGGCGTTTGCCCCGGTGTTGTTCCTGAAGTCTACATAGTTCTCCACGTATACATGGGCTGTCCTGATGGCCGCGCCGGTTGCGGGATCGGTGACTTCTTTCCTGAACTCTACGCGGACCAGGGCGAATTCATCAGGCCGCTCTTCGGGCAGGTGGCGGAAAAAGAGGACGCCGTCGATGTTGCCGGTTGATGCGTCAAGGCGGTAGTCGAGCTCCAGGATCTTCCTGCCGTCCCTGAGGGTATCAGAGCCGGTATTGCTCCACCAGATCTCCACTTTCCGGCCGCCGGCGCCGAAGGTGCCGCTGGTCGAAAGACTGGCTATGCGCCCCGGATGCGCTAAATCGGAATAATCATTAAAAGGAACGCCGGGCAGGGTTGCGAGCCCCGGATACCGCTCCAGCAGTTCCTCAACCCTGGTAATGAGCTTGCCGCTGAACTGCACCAGTTCCTTGCCGATGAGGATTGAACCCCGCACCGGAGCGAATACCTACTTGAGGCTGTTCGTTGCTTTGCCCTGGGGCACCGCGTCGTTAATTACCGACTGGAGCGCCGATGAACCGCCCAGGCCTTTTTTGCTGGCAAGGGCCGCCGGCACCAGGGGCATGGCGTCATAGCTCCTGGAATCCTCGATAACAAGGGCCGCGGCGAGGGCGGTGGTCATGTTGTTCTCGGATTCTTTAGCGCATGACGCCAGGAAAGCCATGGAGGCGATAACGCCCAGGCTCAGAAACCTGAATAATACTCTGTTTTTCATTGTATCCTCCTAAACTATTCTGTATTTGGGGGGAAATCCCGATGAAGCAATTGGCGGTCATTCCGAATAAAATTATATAAGGTTGCGGGAAGAGTCAACCCGGCCGGGCTAAAAAAATTAAATTTTTCAAGAACCATGGCAGTATCTTTTCTCCCTTTCCTATAAACAGAAAGTATCATTCGGTTAATTTTGAATATACAATTCTATTGTTGCGAAACAGCATCTCGACCTGGCAGGAAAGCCCGGCGGGGGGCGTTCAAGAGGCTCTCTCAAAATACACCCCCAACCCCCAGAGGGGGCTTTGGGGATGACCCCTTGAGCTAAAAAAAAGAATAAGGTTTGCGGCAAGTTTATTGTAATGATGAGTTATTATCCGGAAATTTTCTGCAATTATGGTATTCTATCTGAACAATAGTATGCCCGGGAAAGAAGGTATTGAATGATACTTTGGAAATGACAACGCCCCCGTATTTAACAGGGGGCGCTTCACGAATGATGCCGATAATTATTTTTTGAACTTAGCCTTGGCCCGCTCGAAGGCCTGGGTCAGGTCGTTAACCGCCTGCTCAGCGCCTTTCCTGATCTCGATCCATCCTTCTCCGCTGACGTTTTTCAGTTCTTTCAGCTTCACTTCCGCCTCTGCTTTCTTTTTCTTGAGGTCTTCAGCCATTTTAGCGTAGTCCTCTTTCATCACTGAGGCCGCTTCCGTTCCCTGCTTCACAAGCTCGTCGATCTTCTTGTCCCACTCCAGGATCTTGTCCGATAATTTCTGCATATAAGATTTTTGATCGTTATCCATAGCCAGCTCCTTGAAAAAGTAAATTGATAGACTTGTTTCTTTATCCGACGCAATTGCATATCAGCCTGCCGATGGTGCCGGCTGATGATTGCAGCCCGGTGAAGAGGAAAGTCTTGTAAGCCACGTGATTCTATAATATATATAAAACCGCTGTTTTATTCAACAAAAAATCCCGGACTTCGGTCATTTTTATCCCCGGGCGCCGCGCCGAAAAAAATTGGTGATTTAAGAAAATTTTGTCCTCAACTGGGCACTGCCGGGGTCTAATTACCTGATTACGGGTAAGGATGTTTTTAGCCGGAAATGGCGCAATAATATTTGACATTATGCCATGTTCGTGGTTGCTGATATATGCGGCGGTTATGACGGCTCTCGCGTAGTTACGGCAGAATGATAATTTGGTGTAAAGAGGGGTAATTCATGAAGGGAAAGATGAAATCGGCGTCCATTATCCTTGCCGCGGCGCTTGGGGTCATGATCGGGTCAGCTGCCCAGGCGGGGCCCCTCGAAAATATGCAGGCCGTTCTGGTTTCCCTGCAGAAGGCGCGGATGTCCTCTGCGGCGCCGGTCAAGGCCAGGAACCTCGCAAGGGCAAAAGAGCAGCTGGCGTCGACCGCCTATGACGGGGGGGGGCACCGCGCCGCCGCCCTTGCCCTGACATCGCAGGCCATCGACAGCGCGAACCAGCTGAATATGGACAAGGCTAACAGGCAGATAGACATGGCCATCGTAAAGGTCAAGCACGCCATCCAGGCCATCAAGCAGGAGACTGCGGCCAGGAAGAGACTTGGCGGTGGGAAATAGCATTAACGCAAATTCCATTCCGTATGACGGCGGGCTCCGTTTCCGCGGCTTTCTTCGAAAGAGATGCAGGAGAGCGAGGTGACTGATGAAAAAGGTGTTATCGTTCATTGTTTTTTTCCTGGTTGCGGCGGCGGTTGTGGCCGCTGTGAGATACTTCGGCTGCGGGGCCCTGGACAGGTACGAGGTTACTGCCGACAAAAGGATTGATGATTTAAAGGATAAAATCGCGGATCTCGAAAAGGAGAAGATCAAGGACACCAGGATCATGAACAGCCTTGCCAACAATTACGCCCGCCTTGGCACGATCTATATCGAAAGGCGTCTCTGGGACCCGGCCATTGATAGCTACCTGAAGGGCATGCGGTACGGGAAGGACACCGCCGGCCTCTATTACTCCATGGGCCTGGCATACGGAAACCGCGGCACGGAGCGTGACAGCCGGGAGGACATCGACAAGGCGGAGCACTATTACAGGAAGGCGATCGCGATGCAGGAGAATTACGCCGACGCCCAGAACGCCCTGGCAATCCTCCTCTTTTTTCAGAAGAACGAGAAGAACGAGGCGCTGTCGCTTATTGAGGGAGTGGTGGGCCGCAACAGGAAGAATTATATGGCCCGCTTCACCCAGGCCCGGTTCTATTACGAAATGGACCAGCTTCCCCGGGCCCTTTCCATATACGAAGACCTGAACGCTGACCTTGAAAAGCTCCCGCCGTCAGGCATCATCGATGAATACAAGAAGAACTGCAGGGAGAATATCCAGCGCATCATGATGGAAGTCAACAGGACCAGGAAGAAGGGCGACTAGGGTCTATCTCCATTCCTCGTCCGGAAGAGGCCGCGGGATCCTCTTGTCGGCGGATTTCTTTAGGAGATGCTCTTTCAGTATAACAATGTCCACGCGCCGGTTGTAGGCCCTTCCCTGGGGCGTGGTGTTGTCATCTATGGGCCGGTATTCGCCGAAGGCCACCGAGGAGAGCTGGCTCGGATTCACGTCCGACTCGTCGGCCAGATAATGCAGGACATTAAGCGCCCGCGCCGATGAAAGCTCCCAGTTGGACTTGTAGGTCTGTTTAGCCTGGGGAAGGGTGACCGGCGAATTGTCCGTGTGCCCTTCTATGCGGACGAAGTTGTCCAGCTTCTTAATTATCCGCCCCACCTTATTCAGGACGGGGCGCGCCTCGCCCTTGAGCCGCGCCGTTCCCGGGTCAAAGAATATGTCAGAGCTCATGGTGATGATCAGGCCGCGCTCGTCCTCCATCACCCGGACTGCCCTGGATTCGATTTCCGGCTTGAAGGCTTCCACCGCCCGCTTCATGATCTGCGACATGTACTGCTGGCGCTGGCTGCTGGGCAGGGCGGTAATGTTGAACCCCAGGTCCATCAGGTTGCCCTTGGATATGGACTTGCCCCCGGCCATGATGCCGACGTTTCCCTTGAAGGATGAGAGCACATAGAGGAATTCGAAGCCTTTGACCGTCGTTTCGTCCCCCATGAGGACGATGAAAAAGCAGAGGAGGAGCATGTTCATGTCCCCCATGGTGGACATCCAGGAGGGGGACCCTTTGATTTTTGATTTTTCCCTTTTTTTCGGCATGGATCAGTCGCTCACCTCTTCGGCTATTTCCTCCCTCAGGTTAGGCGCCAGGAAGGATATCAGCTTGTCCTTGACGATGCGGGGGTTGTCCCCGGACTGTATGGATAGAACGCCCATGAGTATGATGGAGCGCATAAGCACCTCGTTGTTGGTCATTACGTCAAGGCGTGAGGCCAATGGTTGAAAGTATAAATAACACATGACTGCACCATAAAAGGTGGTGATAATGGCGACGGCAAGGTATGGGCCAATGGAGGCCCGGTCGCTCAAGTTGACCAGCATCATGACCAGACCCATGAGGGTCCCGATCATACCGAAGGCCGGGGCGAAACTGGCCCAGTCATCGAACATACGCTTGTTGTCGTCGTGGCGGCCCACCATCTGGTCAATTTCTGTTTCCATGATGTTCTTGACCAGCTCCGGGTCGGTGCCGTCGACCACGAGCTGCAGGCCCTTCTTCATGTAGGTGTCATCGAGCTCATCCAGGTCGTCTTCCAGGGCGAGCAAGCCCTCGCGGCGGGCCTTCTCGGAAAAGGAAACAATGGTTACTATTAATTCACTGAAGTTATATTTAGGTGGAAATAGCGCCACCCTGAATAAGGTCGGTATCAGCAGAATCTGCTTTATGGAATATCCGACCAGCATGGCGCACAGACTGCCCCCGACGGTAATCCATAGTGAAGGGATATCCACGAATAAAAGCAGGCTACTTTTTGCAGTTATAATGCCGAGGGCCAGCACTACTATACCCACGATCATTCCTATCAACATCCCTATTTCCATATATCAACCCCTGAAAAAATTGTTTCACTAACTTTCTTGACTTGGTACCCGGCACTAAAGGCCGTGGGAATCATTAATAAAGTCGTCACTTGTAATTATTTTCGGTATTTATTAACAATTAAAAGAATAAAAAATGCAGATAGTTATCGGCATGATGAAAAATATGCAAATATGGCATTTTGTATGCAAGTTGGCCGTTTTTTAACTCTGGACTTTTTCCGGGGTCAGAGTAAAACTCAAGGGAAGCATCAATCAGGTTCGATAACAATCGGTGAAAAATGTCTTGGACAGCTCGAAATGCCGGGGTCAGAGTAACGATAAAAGGTCTTATTGCAATCAGAACCGATAACAATCGGTACCCCTGCGGCAGGATCCCCCTCCATACCGATAACTGCCAAGGCCCCAGGTCAGAGTAAAATGAAATTATTCTTGCGGAGGAGGTATATCCACGTTCCAATGCGAATAAATCCTTTCAAGGGCGGAAAAAGAATGATCATCCGGCAGATAAAAATAGACGGTTTTGACGAATTCCGTTATTTCGTGGGCAGTGAAACGAGCGGCAGGACTGACCTCCCGGGCGGCGACCGCGCGGCCCTGGAACGGTCCATATGGTCACTCATGGAACTGACCGATGATACCGTGGGATGGCCGGGCCATGATTACGGTCCGACGCCGAAGTCAACCCAAGCGTGGGAGAAGCGGAACAATGTGAACGCCCGGGAATACGGGTTGTACCGTGGCGACTGACATATTTTTTACATAAAAAAGTTGTCGTGGTGAATGGAAGATACTAGTATATCCTTATACGAGGTAAAAACTATGAAAAAGGCAATGGTATTATTAACAGTATGGTATCTGGTTTTTTCTGTATCATCCCCCATGACGTCGTCCGCTGCCCGGAAGGAAATCAAGCTCCTCAAACCGGTTACAACCGGTGGCATGCCCCTGATGGCGGCGTTGAACAAGCGGCAGTCATCGAGGTCCTTTTCCCAGCAGAAACTGCCGGACCAGGTCCTGTCCAACCTGCTCTGGGCGGCGACGGGGGTCAACCGTCCGGATTCCGGGAAGCGCACGGCGCCCACGGCGATGAACAACCAGGAAGTCGCCGTCTATGTCGCCCTGGAGGAAGGCCTGTATCTTTATATTGCTAAAAAACACTCGCTGGAGCTGGTCGTTGACAAGGACCTGCGGTCCCTCACGGGAAAGCAGGGATTCGTCAACAAGGCCGCCCTCAACCTGGTGTACGTGGCAGACATTTCAAAGGCCGCGGGGTTCAACCGTGAAGAAAAGCTCCTTTACGCCGCGGCCGATACCGGCTTCATCGGACAAAACGTGTATCTCTTCTGCGCTTCAGAGGGCCTGTCAACGGTTATCCGCGGCTGGATAGACAGGGACGACCTGGGTAAGGCGATGAACCTCAAGTCCGACCAGATGATTATTCTTTCCCAGACCGTGGGATATCCCGGCAGGTAACAGTATTGCAGGGGCCCGTCATTGGAGAGTATCATGCGTCATATTCCGGCCTTATTGATCTTCACCGTCTGCCTCCTCGCCGTTTCATCCGGAGCGCCACAGCGGATAACTGTTGTTGATTGTTTCAACATGACCGTGGCTCCTGAAAACGCGATTGTGATGAAAGACGGCAGATGGTTCCTCGGAACCACGGACGGCGTCACTGTTTCGGTGTCCGTGGTTGATATTGAAAACGGCTTTATCCGGATTGAAAAGGGAAAGGACGGCTGGCTCGAAGCCGCCCTCTTTTTCAAAAATGACGGGACGCCGATACTGGTCATGTCCATGAAAATGCTGAAGGGTTCCCTCTGTTCTGTTGAGGACTCGGTTCAGGTGTTTGAGATCAGTGAGGGAGTTGCCGTCGAGACGGCGTCCCTTCTGCCGAAACTGCCCATGGATCCGTTTTTTAAGGAAGGATTTGATTTCTTCGATAAAAAGAAGATCGGAGACTTTGCCCATACGGTACGGATATCCTATAGGCTCCCCCGCAAGGGCGCTGACATACAGGCCACGATGGACATGGCATGCTTCGACTGGGTTACGGGCAGGGACGGCGGCGCCGGCGCCGATATGTCCCCGGAGGATAAGATGCATATCAGGAATTTTATTGAAGGTATAAAATGTAAAGTAATTGATATAAAATGGGACATGGAGAAAGGTCGTTTTGTGGTTGATGATGCATGCAGGTGAGGAAAATACCCGGTGCAAAGCCCATGCGGAAGCAATTATAATAAGAGTGTAAGAACCCGCTATGAAAATAGAAGCGAATAAAAGCAAGTTGAGCCTCAATAAAAACCAGGCCGTTCGGCCGGGGAAAAAGCCATCCCGGGAAACCAGGCCTGAGGCGGAGGACGTTTCGGTCGAAGTGCCGAAAAAGAAATCGAAGCCTCCCAAAGTAAAGGAACCGAAAGTTAAGACTCCCAAAATCAAGGAACCTAAAATCAAGCCGCCTAAGGTCAGGGCACCGAAGATCAAGATTCCCCGGATCAAGCTTCCCGCCATCAAGCTCCCGTCGCTGAAGGCGCCTAAACCTTCATTCGGGAAATCGGGCGTCCCGAAAGTAAAAGGCAAAAAGTCTTTGCGTATCGCTGCAATCCTGGGCGCTGTTCCTATGCTGTTGCTGGCCGTCTGGCTCGGCATAAACCTGGTGAAGCATTCTGCCCCTCCGCCGCTCTTTACCGAGATCAACCTGCCGCCGGTCCCGCCCGCGGATACCAACGGGTGCTCGGTCATCTATGACAGCCAGGTGTACAACGAATTCTTCACCAAGGATATATGCGACATCAACCTTTTCAGCAACGCGAGTTCCATGGAGTTGTTTCTTGATCCAGCGCGGGGAGAATACACCGTGGCGAAGACACTGGCGGCCCGCGACGACGTAAAAAAAATGATGGGGCTTTACCGCGACATCATCAAGATGCCGGTATTCGCCGACATGGTTAAGCCCGACCCGGCCGATGCGCAGAAGTACCGCGTTTATCTGGCCCTGCATAACTCGATTACGGCCACCATGATAGTGCGCATGCAGGAGAAGAGATACGGCGATGCCTTCCGCCTGATGAAAGACCAGATGAACCTCACTATCCAGTATATACGATCGGCGAGATCGATGACCAATTACCTTGCGGCAATGCGGGTATATGAAAAATCCCTGAATATCCTCAAGTCGATGTTGAACCAGTTCACCGGTGACAGGCGCATGGGGGGCGTGGTCGTTGCCGCCTCAAGGGAGATCGCCGACCTGATCGGGACCTTCAGTCCGCAGGGCGTCCCGCTTTCACAGATCGTCATGTTCGAGTATATCCTATCCTTGAAACAGAATTTCGACCCGGCGATCCAACATCCTGAAGCCGGCGTTCGCCAGGGAATGAAACGGAAGGCGCTGGCGTTCTTTGACCGCGGATTGACGCAGAAGCTTTTTAACGAGCGCTGGAAGAAACTCTACGAATACGCGCGGCGTCCCAACGACGCGACACCGGAGGAAGTGCGCAAGCTGCAGGAACAGCGTTATGCCACCGCGCGCTTCTGGTGGTTCCATAACGCCGTGGGCAAGAAATACCTCGATTCGATCCCGATTCCCGTGTATAACCTCTTCCAGGAATCAAAGAACTGGTCAACGGCCATAAATCAGAAACAGGCGGAGATCGTGTCGATGGCGTCCGCTCTCAAGGAGACGGCCAAACAGGAGAAAAAGCCGGCGCAGAAGGATGCCAAGAGGCAGGCCGTAAAGCCCAGGAAGAAAAAATAACCGGGCATGCCGGTGAGTTATAAAAACGTATTAATAGACCTGGATGATACGCTTCTTGTTGAAGAGCAGTCAGCCCACCAGTCTTTTCTGGCTGCCGCACGATACCTGGGAAGTTTTCATGACATTATCCCCGCGGAGTTCGTTAAAACTATTCGCGCCGCGGCACGGGAATTATGGTATTCCCTCCCAACCCATACCTATGCAAAGTCAATCGGCATAGCCTCCCACGAGGCGCTCTGGGCCGAGTTTTCTGACGATAATGAGCAGCAGAGGGAGCTGTGGAAGTTCAAGGACTATTACCAGAAACAGGCATGGGCCAATGCCCTGGCGAAATATAACATCAATGACGAGGACCTGGCGGCGCGCCTTTCATCGCTTTTTAAAGAAGAGCGGAGGAAACGACATGTATTGTTCGATGATGCCGCGCCGTTCCTTGACCGGCTGCATGACATGAGGGTGAAAATTTTCCTGATCTCCAACGGCACGCCCGATCTGCAATGGGAAAAGATAAGGAAGAGCGGCATAGAAAAATATTTTCATGGCATTGTTATATCCGGTGAAATCGGTTATCGGAAACCGCGAAAGGAAATATTCTCGTATTGTCTGAATATTCTGGGCAGCACGGCTGACCAGGCGATCATGATTGGGGACCGGCTGGAAACGGACATTAAAGGCGCCAATGATATGGGTATCGCATCAATATGGTTGAACAGGGAGCGCAGGAAGAACGATACCGCTGTTGTCCCTGTTTATGAAATACATGGGCTTTTTAAAGCTATTCAGCTGATAGGATGATTGATGAGGTTTGATCTTCTAGTGGTATGTGCCGTACCGCACATTATGAAGAAAGAATATGAAATCCATATGCCGGTATTTCTCGATGAGGTCCTAGTGCTGTGATTGTAAACGAAATGAAATTCCTGAAAATATCAGGAGTTTTATCCAGGGTATTTTTGACTTGATGGTTAATTGCCGCCCAGCTTTGGAATGAATATTTTCTCATTGTCTGAATATTCTGGGCAGCACGGCTGACCAGGCGATCATGATTGGGGACCGACTGGATACGGATATTAAAGAGGCACCTGATGCGAACATCGCCTCTGTATGGCTGAACAGGGACGCGTCCGATGTAACGGTTGGAAACGGTTCCAAGGGGACTTTCACGCAAACCGGTGCGACCACGTATACCCTGGTGGTAACCCCGACCGCCCAGGGAGCGGTGACAGTTGATGTTGCCGCTGGCGCGGCACAGGATGCGGCGGGGAACGGCAACACTGCGGCAACACAGTTGAGCATAACCTATGATACCGTTGTACCGACGGTTACCGTGAACCAGGCATCCGGCCAGATTGACCCGGCTGATACTCTGCCGATAAATTTTACCGTGGTGTTCAGCGAGGCGATAAATCCGTCGACCTTCAGCACCGGCGATATCCATCAAAACGGCACCGCGAGCGGCATCACCTGGGCGCTGTCGAGTTCGGACAATATCACCTGGACGCTTTCGGCGACCGCGGTGACCACTCCCGGGACATTGGTTCCTTCGATGTCGGCGAGCGCCGTGCAGGATGCCGCAGGAAATAACAGTGCCGCGTCGACATCGACGGACAACAACGTTACCTATGATACGATGCCTCCGACAGTCATCCTCTCCGCCAGTCCGACGAGCCTGTACGAAAACGGCGGTCAATCAACGGTAACGGCCACCCTGTCCAAACTGTCATCAAACACGGTGACGGTGAACCTCGCGTTCTCCGGGACGGCAACAAATGTCACGGATTATACCGCATCTTCGGCAAACATTGTCATTAACCCGGGGAGCCTGTCGAACACCATGACGATAACCTCTGTTGCCGATGCGTTCGTGGAGGGGAGCGAAACAGTTGTTGTCGATATCAGTTCGGTGACCAACGGGACAGAGAGCGGAACGCAGCAGCAGACGATAACGATACTTGACGAGGACACGAGCCGTCCCAGCGTCACGATCGACCAGGCATCCGGACAGGCCGACCCGGCCAATACGCTGCCCATTCATTTTACTGTAACGTTCAGCGAGCCGATCAACCCGACAACCTTTACAACCGCTGATATAACCCAGAACGGCACCGCGACCGGTATAACATGGAATCTGTCAACTGCGGATAATATAACCTGGACCCTTTCGGCGACAGCGGTAACCGGCCAGGGGACCCTCGTTCCGAGTATAGCCGCGGGAATGGTGCAGGACCCGGGCGGAAATAACAATTACGCTTCCACTTCAACGGATAACAGCGTGACGTATGACACCACTCGGCCCACCATTACCAGCGCGGCGACCATGGATGCCGACAGCGACGGCCTCATCGACCATTACAAGATCACCTTCTCCGAGGCGGTCCTGGACAGCTCCTTCCCGGGCTACCAGGCCAACAGCAGCGGCAATCCGCAGACGAGCTGGCTCGTTGCCCGGTACAACCATGTCGTGCTCAAGCACGGCGCCGCAGCTCCCGAAGCCGATACTGCCAATGATAACGTGATTTACCTGGGATTCGACGAGGGCGGTTTCTTCGATACCGACGCCAAGCCCGACCTGACGACCACGGCCTCCCCGGGCCTCACCGATCTCGCGGGCAACACCATAGCCCAGGTCAACACGGCCACCGTGGGAGAACTTGACCGCGCCGTGCCGATCATCACCCGGTTCCACGGGGCGGTCGGGCAGAGCCTGGCGTATGTCGATTTCAGCGAGCCAATTGACACGAACGGCGGCGGGTGTACCGGCAATATTCGTGACACCGACTTTATCTATGCCAACGATGTTGCCGGCGGAGCCACCGGTATAAACACTAATGAAAAGACATGGGGGGACCGCAACGGATGCGATGAAAGGATACAGATCAATCTCAACGCGAACATCACCGCGGCCGATACTACCGCACCGTTTGATAAAATAAGCGCCGCCGCGAACCAGCTCTTTGATACCGCCACCCTTGCGGTGTCTTCAACCAGGAAGGTAAGCCTGGATCCTGACGCCGCAGATGCGGACGGCGACACCGTAATTGACAGTGTCGACAACTGTGTCTACGATTTTAACTTCAACCAGTCGATTACGGCACCGAACACGGGCCCGCAGGGAGACGCCTGCGCCTTTAATAACCACGCGGAGATCAGGTTTAACACCACGGCATTGAACGGCGGCGCCAACGTGGCCAACCCGGTCGCGAAGTTCCCTGTCCTGGTCCGCATCAACGAGGCCGCGTCGCCTGACGGCGTCCCCAATATATTCAGCATTGTAAATGATGCATACACTGACATCAGGTTCGTGGACGGCGGCACCTATCCGAACCTGGGGCCGTATCTGCCCTACGAAGTCGAGCGGTGGGACAAGACCAACAAGGTGGCAGAAATCTGGGTATACGTGAACCAGGTGGACGGCAACAGCGCTACCGATAATATATACATGTATTACGGGGAAACAGTCCAGAATACCGTGTCCGACGGCCAGAACGCGAACAGGGTCTTCGATTTCACCGCCGGCACCGGCAACAACTTCGTCGGCGTGTGGCACATGAGCCAGTCCCCTGCCGGCGGCGCCGGGGCGATAAAAGATTCCACCCCGGGAGCCCACAACGGCACCTCGGCCGGGACCATGACCGCCTCGGATCTGGTTGATGCTCTCGTAGGCACGGGCATAGATTTTGACGGCGTTGATGACGTGATAGACTGCGGTACCGGCGGTATTCTGAATGTTGGCACTAATCTGACCCTTGAGGCGTGGGGATATTACAATTCAACTGCCTACGCATGGCGCGGTTTCGTGGGCAGGACCGGCGCCGCGAACACGGCGGATTACAGTCTTGACATGACCGCTGGCGGCAATTTCAGGGGATGGATCAGCAATAACTCCTGGGATACCGGTGTCGCCATCCCGCAGCAGCAGTGGTTCCATGTGGTGTTTACCTATACCGCGGGCACCAACACCCCGAGGGTGCTGTACCTTAATGGAGCCAGCGTTGCAACATCGAACCTGACGGCAACGATCAATAACACCGTATCATTCAAGATAGGCAAAAACTGGGATCCGTCATGGCTTGGCATGATAGACGAGGTGAGGATATCAAACACCGTCAGATCCGCGGACTGGATCAGGTTAAGCTATGAAAACCAGAAGTCATTGTCTCTTGGATCGAAGTTTATACAATTCTATTAACACTGGTTCCGTCCGGAAAAAAGACAACAGTACCAGCGATATAAGGCAACAAGGGCCGGGCTTAATGAACATGGGATCAAATATGCAAAGAGCAGTAATTATCATCCTGATGACAGTCGCAGCAATGGAGATATCCTGCGGCTCGGGCGACAGGTCGGGTCAGGACGAGGAAGCCGGCACGGTGAGGTTCTACAGCGCTGCGGACCCGGGCAAGTGGGAGTCAAAAGCGGCGGATCATGACGTTGAAATTACCATCACCCGGGTGAACGACAGGAAATACATCAATGTGCATGTGCCCTTCGCAAAGAACCGGGAAAAGAAGCATTACGTGGAGGCCATCCTGCTTCTTGACGCGAACCGGAAAGAGCTGCAGAAAAAGTCCTTTGCCCGCGGCTCAGGCGAGGAGGGGGCGAGGTTCGAGGTGCAGGACAGTTTCAATGACCCGGTGACGGTTGTCATCAAGTGCAACCTCCATGATATGTGGGAAAAACAGGTTGACTGGAACGAGTAACCGGCCGGTGGAAACCTATCAAATTGCAACGGCGCCGATAAAATGTCCGATTGAGAACGTCACCGTGGCCGTTACCAGCCCGAACAGCACCTGCCGCAGCCCCGATGCGATCGGGTTCCGTCCCGTCATGAGCGTGATAATCGCGCCTATAATGAAAAGTCCCACGGTGCTGAAGGCCGCGCTGACAATAACGCCGGTCATGCCGGTGAAAAAAACATAGGGTACAACCGGTATAATCGCGCCTACCATGAAAAGGGCAAAGGACGTGAAGGCCGCCTCCCAGGCGGAGCCCCCGAGCTCGTCCGGATCTATCCCCAGTTCCTCCCTCGCCAGCGTATCCAGAGCGGTTGAAGGGTCCGAGATCAGCCTGTCCGCCAGCTTGCGCGCGGTTTCCGCGTCAATCCCCTTTGCCTGGTAGATTAAACCCAACTCCTCCTTCTCCTCTTCGGGGATGGTCGCGAGTTCGTGCTTTTCAACGTCAAGCTGGTGCTGGTACAGCTCCCGGGAGCTCTGCACGGAAAGCCACTCGCCCAGGGCCATGGATAGCGCCCCGGCGATCATTCCCGCCAGTCCCGTCACAAGGATGTTGCTGGATGACACGCCGGCGCCGGCAACGCCCATGACCAGGCAGAATACCGAGACAAGTCCGTCATTGGCACCCAGCACGGCCGCCCGGAGGGCGTTCCCGCCCGATGCGCGGTGCCGTCCCTCGAAGCGCGCCAAGTCGCTCCCCTGCATGCCCCGGGAGGTCGTCGCCAGGTAGCCGAAGACCCGGGCGTGGGATTTTTCGTCTGCGGGCATGTTTGCCGATTCCGCGTCAGGCTGGCCGGCATATCCCGATGCCGCCGATTTTTCGATGGAGGCGATTGTCGGAAGGATGAAGGCGGGCCCGAACCGGTATGCCAGCCATCCGAAAATCCTGGTGCGCCATCCCGGCCTGAATTCGGGTATGGGCGCCCCGGCTTCCTTGAGCCTGTCTATCCAGAATTCGGAGTGTTTTCTCTCTGTTTCAACAAGCTTGCGGTAGATGGAGGCGAGGTCGGGATTTTTTTCCGCTTCCGTCAGGCGCCCGTAGAGGGCGATGGCTTCACGCTCGGCTGTCAGGTTCTGCCTGTACCTCTTGATGTCGTTTGTATCTGCCATGGTATGGACCCCGTTGTATGACCTGTATTTGTAATGAGTGTATTGATGATTAAACTATGATGCTGTACAGGAACACAGGAGCGGGAAGATGACAAGTAGAAAAAAGACAAAAAAAGACGCTTCCGGTGGTCCGGAAGCGTCTCGTTCTGCGGGCTAAAAACGACACGGGTCGAACTTTTTCTGCATCCCATGAGCTGCCGAAACAGACTGGAGCAACCGGCATTCAACTCTATAGCCACTTAAAATTCCTCAATTTAAAGCGCTTTGATGAAGAACTGAACAGGCTGGTGTGGGTGTTAGCTTATTATCAAGTTAGTAGAAATGCTGTAGAGCTTACTGGATTGAATTCATTTTTTGAATGAATATAATGTCGGGCAATCTGTATGGACCGGCTGCCCGACATGGTGTCGATCATTCAGTTTCGTTACTTATTTCACGGTTTGTCTTTTTTGTTTTCAGCGGGATGATTTTCCGATATTCGCTCTCTCCTGCTTTCATCGCATTCCATAGCTCAACATCGGTCTGAAGCCCCATCCAGAATTCCACGGTTGTATGGAAAAGCCTGGAGAGGCGGATGGCTGTATCCGGAGTGATTGCGCGCTTCCCGGAGATGATCTCATTGACCCGGACCCTGGTTATGCCAAGACGCTCCGCCAGCTGCTGCTGGGTAAGTCCTAGCGGCTCTATGAATTCATATTTCAGGATTTCTCCCGGAGGTGTGGGTCTTCTATTCTTTGGTAACATAGTTGTGCTCCTTTGCTCAATGATATTGAACGAGCTCGACATTATAGGCATCGTGCTCCCTGAATTCAAAACAGAGGCGCCATGGTCCGTTTATCGATATGGCCCACTGTCCCTGCCGGTCGCCAGAAAGGGGATGAAGCCTGTTCGATGGTGGCGCACTCAGGTCAATCAGGTCGTATGCCCTGTTAAGCATGTCGAGCTTCCTTATAAGGCGATCGGCAATTTCAGACGGCACCTTTTTGTTGCGGCCGTTGTTCCAGAATTCCTCCAGCCATTTATGCTTGAAATGCCGTATCATTATTATAATGTAATGAGTCATATGACATATGACAAGTATTTTTTTATCGGGGTTATCTTAACGGGCATAAAAAGGAGGCTCTGATGTGATGCTATTTGAGCTGGTGGCTACAAACAGAACAGCCCGAACCAAATGGTTTGGGCTGTGTAAGCGGCTGCGGGCCAAAAACAACACGGGTCGAACTTTTTTAGCATCCCTCGAACTGCCGAAACAGGCTGGTGCAACGGGTATTCAGCTGTATAGCCACCTGAAATTCCTCAATTTAAAGCGATTTAATGAAGAAAGGAACAGGCTGGTGTGGGTATCGGCGTGGTATGAGGTAAAAAAGGGTAATATAGCAATTTCTGGATTGAGTGCCTTTTTTGAATAAGATTCCATCCCATATCTATTGGCAATGGTTGCCCAACAAGATTGAAAAATATAATATTTGTTGGGCAAATCCTGCTTGACTGGTTGCCCAACAAAATGTATATTATAAGATAATGTTGGGCAATGACGGTTTATAGCTATGAGTACAATAAAAGAAGTGCTTAAAGAAGAATTGGCAAGACTTAAGAGGCTGAATGCACGCTATGTCCATGATATAGCAAAACTGCCTTCAGGATCACTGTCGATAAAGTCCAGGAAGGGCAATGAATATGCCTACCGTGCATACCGCAGCAATGATAAAGTAAAAACCGATTATATAGGATCGGCCGATTCTGATGATGTTCAAAAATTGAAAGAGAAAATAGAAAAGCGAAAGAAACTGGAATCACTGCTGAAGACCACCAATGAACAGATTGCCGAGATAGAGAGGTCTTTACGTGGAAAAAAGATTTGAGCTGTTTCATAAAGTCATAATCAAACTCGGTGAATCAGGTGTTTATAGGATCATGGAAAATAGTTGCCATAATTAACGGCAGGGTATATTGTAGCAGGTACGATAACGTAACGAGGTTATTATAATGGACTCAACCGATTCAGTATTGAAAAAGCTAAGAAGCTGTATACCGGTATTGACCGGGAAATATAACGTTAAGCAGGTGGGTGTTTTCGGGTCATATGTCCGCAACGAGCAGAAAGAAGACAGTGACCTGGACATCCTCGTCGATTTCAAGCCGGAAGCCAGGTTTGGGCTCCTGACGTTCATCGAGATGGAGAACTACCTGTCCGACGCCATGGGCCTCAAGGTTGATCTTGTCATGAAGGATGGACTGAAACCCCGCATCGGAAAAAAAATCCTTGATGAGGTGAAGTACCTGTGACGGAAAGGGGTGCGGGTGATTATATTCAGGACATCATTGACGCAATGAAGGCTGCCGGCTCATTCATTGAAAAGATGTCATATGATGAATTCATTACTGACCAGAAAACCGTGTACGCGTCCATACGTGCTATTCAGATTATTGGTGAGGCCGCGAAAAAGGTGCCAGAGGCAGTACGCTCGAAATATCCCCGGATACCTTGGCGCGAGATGGCGGGTATGCGGGACAAGGTCACCCATGAATATTTTGGTGTCCAAATGAAGGTGCTCTGGAACACCCTGCAAGATGATATCCCGCCTTTAGTTGAAGAAATGCAAAAAATACTACTCGATGTCGATTCTTTAGATAAATAATTTGTTGTATTCCCGCTTCATTTTAAATTACTAAGAAAATTCGGATTAATTGCTCTACATGCCGCGAGAGGGATAGTTTATTTTTGTGGGCTTATAACAACACAGCCCGAACCTGACGGTTTGGGCTGTGTATAAGTTTGCGGGGTTGACGGGACTCGAACCCGCGACTCCCTGCGTGACAGGCAGGTACTCTAACCAAGCTGAGCTACAACCCCTCGTTAGCGAGGTACATAAAACAATATGGGCTGTTAATGTCAAACAATTTTTTCAGCAAAAAACTTAATCCGTCTATCCGGCGCTGCGCTGTCCGGCGTCCCTGGAAGCCGCTTCTTCGGCTGCCATTTTGCGCGTGAACCGGGCGTACTGTATCAGGTTCGATATGGCCTTGAAACCGTCCCGGGTATGCTCTATGAAGTAAAGGCCCTTGTCGCGGTAATACTTCCGCGCGTAATCGCTTACCTCCCTGAAGGTGATGGGTATGATCGGCTTGGAGGTGGCAGACAGGTGCGTGATGATATAGTCATTGTATTTTTCAGCCAGCGCGTTGGTGGAAGCGTCCGGCGGAAAGGAGAGGGTGGCCACAAGGTCGATGTTCTCGTCGTCAAGGATGATATTCAGGACCCGGTCCATGCCGATGAGGAAGCCCGAGCCGGTCACGTCCAGGGGGTTCCCCGGCTGGGCGAATTCCGGCAGGGCCGTCCGGAGGGCGTCGACGGTGGCCGGGGCGAAATCGGGCAGTTCGATGGAGAGGGACTCGCACAGGTCGGCATATACCCCTACCAGGCCGCCTGAGAGGGTGCACGCCGCCAGGCGGCCGCCGGCGGGGAGGGGGCAGCGGGAGAGGATGCCGGCGGTCTCCACCATCTCCTCGATGGTGTCCACGCGGATGATGCCGTTCTGGCGGAGAAAGGTGTCGGTGATGGCGTCGTTCCCCGCCATGGCGCCGGTATGGGAGCGCGCCGCCTGCACGCCCTTCTCCGAACGGCCCACCTTGATGGCGACGATGGGGATCCTCTTTCTGGCTGCGTCCCGGGCGATCCGCCTCAGGCGCTGGACGTCCTTGAACCCCTCGATAAAGCCGACGATGACCTTCGTCTGCCCGTGGTGCACCATGAACTCAAGGCAGTCCTCGAGGGTGATGACCGCCTCGTTCCCGGAGGACACGAAGAGCGATATGCCCAGGCCCTTCTTCAGTATCTTGGTGGCGATGACCTCGCTGGAGGCCCCGCTCTGGCCGATGACGCTGACGTTACCCGGCAGGATGTCCCCTTCGAGGGAGCCGCCGGCGAAAACGCCGGTGCCGGCGATGACATTGAGGAACCCGAGGCAGTTGGGCCCCACGAGGGCCACGTCGTTGGCGGCGCAGTAATCAACGAGCTCCTCCTGGAGCCGGGTCCCTGCGTCGCCCGTTTCGGAAAACCCCGATGACACGAGAAGGATGTTCCTGATAGTGCGCTCCGCCAGGGAGCGCACGGTTTCGAGGACCAGGGAACTCCTGACGATGACAGCGGCAAAGTCGATGACGCCTTCCGGGAGGTCGGCCACGGAGGGTACCGCCGGTATGCCGAAGACTTCAGCGGACTTTGGATTCACCGGGTGGAAACGGCCGGTAAAGCCTATACGCCGGGCGTTCTGTAAAATATTGTTGAACCAGATGTTGTTAGCCGAGGCCCCGACAACGGCGATGTTTGTCGGGGAAAAGAACTTCTGCAGGCGTTCGGTCGTTTTCTGAATCATGGTCGGATCCGTCAGGCGGCATGGGCCGCGATAATATCTCTTTCCACCATGCTGATGAGCGGTTTTTTGACAAGAATAAATTGACCGTTGATCATGAATTAACAGGTACCAGGTTTAAGGGGATAAGCATTACGTATTTTTTTCCGGTTATATGATAAAAATTCTGTTTCTATCCGGCGTTTTGTTATATATTCATGTAATTGGATTTTATCGGTTACCGCAGCCGAAATCGGCGGGGCGGTAGACGATCTTTTGATTGGCGCATTCTGGAAATAAACAATTGACAGGATGCGGGCCGTTTCCATGATTTTACTGCATAACAGGATTATTGAAAAAAAAAGAGGTGTCTGTGGCGATTGATCTAGTTTATTACGGCCATGAAACGCTGAGGAAAATAGCCGAAGAGGTCTCGAACATCGACGGCGAACTGATAGATTTTATCGATTCCATGTTCAACGTGATGTACCGCGCCAAGGGGCTCGGCCTTGCGGCCCCGCAGGTTGACAGGTCCCGGCGCGTCGTCACCCTTGATATTGACGATAACAAGAAGAATATCGTCATGGAGCTGATAAATCCCGTAATCAGGGAATTCTCCAAAAAAGAGGAGCCCTACGAGGAGGGGTGCCTGTCGGTTCCCGGGATCATGGGCGAGGTGGTGAGGCCCGTGGAGATATCGGTTTCGGCGCTCAACCGCGACGGCAAGGAGATCGAGTTCGAGGCAGGCGGGCTTCTCGCGCGGGTCATACAGCACGAGGTGGACCACCTGAACGGGATTCTCTTCGTCGATCATCTCGAGGATTACAGGCGTAACGAGCTTCGTTCGGAGCTGAAAAAGATAAAGAAGCTCAACAAGAGGCCATGAAGATAGGTTTTTTCGGAACCCCCGAACTCGCGGCCCGCGTCCTGGCCGGTCTCAGGGAAAGGCATGAGGTCCTCTTCGCGGTCACGGCGGAAGACAAGGAGGCGGGGAGGAACCGCGCCCTGCACTGCTGCCAGGCCAAGGAGGAGGCCATGCGTCTTGGCATACCGGTCCTGCAGCCGAAAAGCCTGAAGGACTCGGCATTCATGGAAGAGCTCCGCTCCTATGACGCCGATATCTACGCTGTCGTCGCCTACGGGAACCTGATCCCGCGGGCCGTCTTCGACTATCCCCCCCTGAAAACCATCAACCTCCACCCGTCGCTGCTCCCGAAGTACCGGGGCGCGGCGCCGGTGCAGTGGGCGCTGATCAACGGCGAGTCCGAGACCGGGATCACCGTACAGCTCATCAACGAGAAGCTGGACGCCGGCGATATCGTCGTGCAGGAGCGGCTCCCCCTTGACCGCCGGATGACCGCCGGGGACGTGATGGAGATCGTGTCGTGCCGCGGGGCGAGGCTGATGGACAGCGCCATCGGCATTCTCGCGTCGGGGAGCGCGCGGCCCGTACGGCAGGACGAATCGGAAGCGACCTACTGCGGAAAGATCGACAAGGACCTGCCGAAGATCGACTGGTCCAGAAGCGCGGAGGAGATACACAACCTGGTCCGGGGCCTCAACCCGAAGCCGGTCGCCGTTGCCTCGTTCAGAGGGGAGGCTGTAAAGATATGGAAGACCGCCCTGCCGGAGGCCGATGTGCCCGGAACGGACGGTCCCGGCTCACTGGTCCGCTATCATAAAAAACGGCTTTTCGCCGAAACGGGCAGGGGGATGATTGAGATACTCTCCCTGCAGCCGGCCAACAAGAAGGTCATGGACGGCCTCTCATTCATCAACGGCTACCGGCTGACCACGGAGGACCGGTTCGAATAATTCCGGCGAAAAAAACCCCGCTTCCGCGGGGTTTTTTACCTGCTTCATGTCCGAAGAAATCACTTCTTTTTCCTGATCCTGTCGAAGAGGCCCTTGATGCCCTGCACCAGGGTCTTCGGCTTCTGCTTTTTCTCGTCGCCGATGATCCTTCCCGCTTTTTCGAAATTTTCGCCGTATTTGTTCCTGAAGTATTCTAGGCGTTCTTCCGGCGAGGCGTCCCTGGAAAGGGCCGGCCGTTTTCTCCGGTGCTGGTCCCCTCCCTGCTGCTGGAGCGGCTCGCGGCGTTGTTCCCGTTCCCGGCGCGGCTCGCCCTTGCGGCGCGGTTCCCGGCCCTGGCCGGGCGCCTGGGTACGGGCCTGGACAGCGCCTTCGGCCGCGGGCGTTTTGCTCCGTCTCCGTCTCCGGCGCTTTTTGCCCTGTGCCGCTTCGGCATTTGCTTCGGTTCCGGCTGCCGTCTGCGCCTGCAGGTCTGCTTCCGGCGCCGGGCGACCCGGCTGGAAACGGCGCTGGTCCCTGCGGCGCTCTGCCGCCGCCATTGTTCCGCCGATCTCTTCACGCTGGGGCGTTTCGGAGCGGGGCCTCCTGCCCCGGTCCCGGTCTCTGCCCCTGTCCCGTCCCTGCGGTCTGCCGCCCCGCGGTCTTTCTCCGCGGCGCTCGCCCCGGCGCTCGCCGCGCTCCCGGCGTCCGCCGTGGATCGGCGCGCCGGCCGCTTCCACGATCATGCTTTCATCGGCCCATTTCACCGGGATTTTCATGCCGATGAGCTTCTCGATAGGCCCCAGATTGAACACGTCCTCTTCGCAGGCGAGGGAGATCGCCCTGCCGGATTTGCCCGCCCGGGCGGTCCTGCCGATGCGGTGCACGTAGTTCTGGCAGTCATCGGGCAGGTCATAGTTGATGACCATGTCCAGGTCCTCGATGTGGAGGCCCCGGGCAGCCACGTCGGTGGCAACCAGGATCTCCGTCTCACCCGCCTTGATGGCGTCGATGATCTGGAGGCGCTTGCTCTGCGGCAGGTCGCCGGAGATGTAGTCGTTGTTGATGCCGTTCGTCGACAGCCGCTTCGATACGCGTTCGGCCGTCCGCTTCATGTTGGTGAAGATGAGGACGCTCTTCGGCTTTTCCTTCTGGATGAGGCCCAGGAGAAGATTGAACTTTTCGTCCTTGCCGACGTGGTACAGCTCCTGGGTGATCAGCTCGACGGTGAGGTGTTCGGGGTTTATTTCTATCTCCACCGGCTCGTTCATGTATTCCCAGGCGAGGTGCTTGACCCGCTGGTCCAGGGTCGCGCTGAAGAGCATGGTCTGTCTCCTGTCCGGCTGGACCATGTGCTTGATCATGTACCGGATATCGGGCATGAAGCCCATGTCGAACATCCGGTCCGCCTCGTCTATGACCAGGATCTCGAACTTGAGGAAGTCGATCTTGCGCGACTTCTGGTAGTCGATCAGGCGGCCCGGCGTGCCGATGTAGATGTTCAGGTCCTCCTTGAGGAGCCTGTCCTGCGTGGCATACCCGACGCCGCCGTAGAAACAGCCAGTCTTGAGCCCGGTATGTTTTCCCAGCAGTATCGCGTCCTGCTCGACCTGGACGGCAAGCTCGCGCGTGGGCGTGAGGACCAGCGCCTTCTTGTGGCGGTATTTTTCATCGGACAGGAACAGGTTGAATATGGTGATGAGGAAGGCCGCGGTTTTCCCGGTGCCGGTCTGCGACTGGACCATGACGTCGGTTCCGGCGAGGGTCTTCTGCAGGGTCGATTCCTGGACCGGGGTGCACTCGACGAAGCCTGCCTCCTGGATTCCCCTCATGACCGAGGGGTGTAGGTTTAATTCGGTAAATAACATAGTACCCTTAACTCTTTGTAATATTTTTAGAAGTTATCATATAAACCAAACTCATCTTTGCAACGTGTCATCGCGAGCGCCGCGAAGCGGTCATGCAATTACCGGCATGAATGACAGGTGCAGGGCTATTGTCCGTTAAATCATTGAAACATCAGCACGATCGCATCGTCGCGGAGTTTGTCCCGAGTTTTTCGAGTAACTCCCCGCAATGACAGGTTGATTGCACTATATTTATAACTCCTTCGCTAAATCTTCCTGTTTCTGCTTTTTGTCTATATTGTCAATACAAATTTAAGTAATAATTATTGACAAATTTTATATCACCGGGATATATTAAAAGGTCGCCCAGACATGGGTCGCGGCGCATGCCAAGAACATCCCTGCCGGCGGCACAAATATCTATGGCGTTACATTTTGATACCGTTTCGGATGATGCCCGCATTGCCAGGGAAAAGCGCAAGGCCCGCGAGTTGCGTCACTCGGCGTGGTGGCGCAGGAAGATAGCAACGGGAATCTGCCATTACTGCGGCAGGAAGTTCCCTCCCCGCGAGCTGACCATGGACCACAGGATCCCCCTCGGCCGCGGCGGTACATCAGAAAAGGTGAACATTGTTGCCGCGTGCAAGGAATGCAACAACAAGAAGAAATACCTGCTCCCCACGGAGTGGGAAGAATACATGAAGAACCTGAAGAATCAATAGGATGATGATATGGCTGACGGCGCTATCACGTTAAAGGCAGGGGACGTCCTTTTTGTGCAGGGTGAAAATCCGTCCGGATTGTTCATGCTGCAGGAAGGGACCCTGGAAATACTTTCCGCTTCCGACGAATACGACGGCCTTGACCGGAGCATAATCATCTCCAAGAGCGTCCGCGTGGGTCAGCTGAGCGGCAGGGTGCTCCTGTCCGGGTTCTCCGCCCACCTGACCGGGGCGTACCGGAAGAGCGTGCGGGCCATGACCGATGCGTCGCTGGCCCGGTATCCCCTGCCGAGGGGCGGCATACAGGGGTTCGCCGATTCAGATCCGGGCCAGGCACTCAACATCCTCAAGCACGTGTACAATAACATCAAGGCGGTAAGCGGCATTATCGCCAAGTATACCAGGCTCTACCAGACCCTGTGCATGATGTCCGATAACATGGCCCTGATGTACCGCGAGCTGTCCGAAACCAACGCCTGCGAGCGGCTTCACCGGGCCGCCGAGGACCTCCACCGGAAGTACAAGTCAAAGGGCGGGACATTTCCGGCTGAATTCGACGCGCGCTTCCTCATCAATGACGGCAGCGCGTTTCTTGAAAAGAAGTACCAGCTCCCGGAGGCGGTGAAGGAACACCCCCAGAACAAGTATGACGACTTTATCCTGAAGACGCTGCAGCTCGAGCAGAACGTGGTCGTCTCCATGTTCAAGTCCGACGCCACCATGGCTTCGAGCATGTATGACGGCCTTTCCGAGAGCTTCATGGCGTCCCTGGACCGTATCGAAAAGATAGGCCATTACGTGGACAACGAGCTGGCCGTCCTCTTCGGCGACGATGACAGCTGGGCGTCGTACTTGGTGGACCGGGGCGGCATACATGAATGGGAGCGGAGCGGCAAGTGCTCGGCCGATTTCATCAAGAACCTCCTCGGACTGCTGGTCAAACTGAACGCCCTCTACGAGGAGCTGTCCGGAAGGAAAATGACCGCCCTGTTCCCGGGCATCCGCAAGATCCACGGCCATTATTCGTCGGCCAGAACGGGAGGAGGGGAGGCCGATTCGAGGCGGGAGGCCCCGGCGGTCATCTCTTCCGGCGCCCTCAACAAATCTATTCACCAGATTTTCGAATTCGCCCTGATGCCGAAGGACTTCAGGACCAGGCTGCTGAAGCTCCTCAATGAGTTCAAGAGCTCCAAGAACCCCTTTAACACCGAGCAGGAAGGAAGAAAGCTCCGGCGGCAGATCACCGCGTTGTACTGGGACCTCTACAAGCAGGTCTACATCAGGAGCAAGGGCGAGAGCGCGGTACCCCGGCCCGTGCAAATGATGCTCAACTTCGGCTTCCTCGACGAGGGACTCCTGGAAGAGCAGCAGGTGACGGAGCTTTCCGACCTGTCCCGGTCCCGGGAAAAGAGCAGGGACATCCCCGTGCTCCTGGAGACTGAGTTCCTCAACATGATTTACGAGGGGAAGGTGGAGCCCAGCATCACCGAGATGGGTCTCACGTACCAGGGGCACCTCGAGGAGATGGAAAAGCACAAGACCAGAAAGGAGCGCGAGCAGGAGCAGAAGGTGGACGAAAACGTCGGCAAGGTCATGTACGAGATCGGCCAGCGCCTGGCGACCACCGCCGCCATCTGTTCCGGTTCGACCGCCACGGCATTCCCGATCCTGACGGCCCTCATGGTGCGGGGCAGCCTCAAACAGATATACACCGATAAACGAAAGATCGAGACCATCGTCAAGGAGGTGCGGAACATCGATTTTTCCGTGTTCTACCGGGAGACGGTCCTAAAGATCGGCGACGCCAGGGAGATCATACAGGAGGAGGTAGTGCCGTATTTCATTCTCCTTCCCATTTTCGGCACGCGGACCCTCCTGTGGCAGGACATGACCGGCACCAACAAGCGCAGCCGCGGGCGGATCGTGGTCCCCATATTCTTCATCGGCGACCTGATGAGAAGCCTCGTCCATACCTTCGCCAGCTTCCGCTGGGAGCTGAACCGCGACATCAAGGGCGCCATGTGGGCGGACCCGATCGAGGGCGGCGTGACGGGCGAATATTTCGATTACGCCAACACCTACAAGAAAATGTCGAAGCTGTCCCAGGAGGCCAAGGAGAAGATCGACGAGAAGTTCCGCGGCATCCGCAACAACCGCGACCGTTTCGCCGACGACTACATCCAGTGGGTCCTGTACGAGAAGGACGGAATCATGAAGCTCAACAACGTGGTGCGCGAGATGTTCTTCCGACACATCCCCTTCCGCAAGGAGCTCCGGACCAGGCTCGAGGCGATGCCGGCCTTCACCCAGCCGGCGACAAGGTACAAGAATGTCCACAAAAAGGAAGTGGAGGCCTACGAGCGCCGTTTCAAGAAGTACCAGAACGAAGCCGGCGAGCTTCCGGAAGAGCTGAAGAAGTTTTTTGAATTTTTGAATATGTGACCCGGAAGCGGGTCGGCAATAATAAAAGGGAGGGGGAGCCAACGCGGACACCCCCTCCCTTTTTATCCCTCCCCCCGCGCCGCTCAGGCGCCGCGGAGGCTGGTCGCAATCTAAGAGATAATAATATCCGCTCGGTGCTCGTATGCAGCCTCCTGCAGACTCGCACCTCCCGCGGCGTCCCTGCCGCGGGTCTGTAGCTCGCCGGGATATGTTTTTATATCTGCTTTCGACGGACGAAACCATATCTCTTGCAGAGGCACTGAATTTTCTATTTTTTCTCTGCGCCTCTGCGTCTCTGCGAGAAATTCTTGTTTAATACCAGAACATCCACACGACCGTGCCGGTCTTTTTGGATATCGCCTTCAGACGGTATTCGGTCCAGAGCAGATACAGGTCGTTCGATGGGGATTCATAGAGAAGATCTGGTATGTGTTCCCTCATCGTGCCTTCCGACTGGTCAAGCTGCCACACGATCCTGTCGTTGATCCGGCGCGTTACTCGGTACGTTTCACGATCGGTGTCCATGAACCTGAAATCAATGCCGCTTTTGTCTCCGGCGCGCCGGGCCACAAGGGGCAGGGAAACCCGGGATTCCGAAAAATCCTTGAAGGAGAGCACCAGCGCCCCGTTGTGAAAGGCGAATTTGTGGATTTTCTTTTTGCCGTACCATCCGTTACTGACGATCCGGTTTGTGGCCTTTAACCTGTCGTCGGTCAGGTAGCAGTCACCCTCCTCCCCGATAAGCAGGGAGGTGTCATTGGCTCCGAGGATGGGGTCTTCGCTATCGATGCTTTTTCGTGTTATCAACGCTCCCGTTTTGCGGTCAAGCACCCAGACCCGCAGGAGGTGAGGCGTATCTCCCAGCTCCGATCCCCCCAGAGAATACAGGTCGCTGAAAACAATGGTGTTTTTCAATATGACCGCCTGGCGGATCGCTCCGGCACGCCCGATATTGAGGGGGTTGACGGTTGCCAGTATTATGAGGAAGACGCAGAGGAGGATGGAAGCCCCGATGACAAGGCCATAATAAACTTTTTTTATCCCGGGAAGACCCTTGAAGTCGTCAAAAGGGTATATCCTTGTTATGAAAAAGGTGATGCCGATGATAAGGATTATTGTCGTTATAAGTCCGATGATCTGGTTTGCGTACAGATAGTCCAGGATGACTCTCATGGTTTATAAACCCCGGTAATGAATTTTCGGCATACTGATACGAAAGGATTTGCAGGAACCGGTTACACTTTTTCCTCCGGTATGCCGTTGCGGGAAACGGGTTCCTAACTGGCCAATAGATTACATGCGGTACCAGGTAATGTCAATGGTTTTCATGGTGAACGTTCGCAACGGATGAAAAACGGCCTGAACGGGGTGCGGTTATGGATAAAAAACATAGTTGCGCGTGCCGCGCAGGTGCTGGTAACTTTTATCCTTATCGGTGTTATCATGTTCCTGACCGCCTGGACCGTCAGGTGGCTGCGGGCCTCGATGCCGGTGACCTGGGCCATGGTGTCAGCCGACGGCTGTCCGAGCAGGAAAAGCGGCTGCAACGCCCGGAATACGGCACGGGCTTTTCCTGGCATTCGTCGCGATGCGCCGCGTGCGGCCATGACCTGAAGGGCCATGCGTTCAGGTTCAGCGTGCTGAAGACGGGTTTCATAAAGCTCGCCCTTAACCTTCCCATGCTTTTACCGGGAAAAGGAAAGCAGTAGTACCTTCAGGCCTCCTGCAGGTTGCACGGTGGTTCAAAACCGTGCAACCATGGCGCCCATGAGTGATCCGTACAGTATGCTTCCGTAAGGATTTGATGTAATGGGGCAGGACCCTGACACGCAGCCTATGAAATAGTAATAGAGAAACCCTGCGGTGCCGCCAATGACTATTCCGACCAGGAGCTTCCAGGGAAATCTCTTTGACCTGCCAGATGCAGGGATGCTGTCTGATTTCATTGATGTTTAATCCTATGATTTGTAAGTTATTAAGAATATAATAATAAACTAAAATATCGTCAAGTCTCTACGCCTTATACGCGGGGGCGTAGATGATAAAAAGAATCGTCAGTGACGCAGGAGTTCCTTCTTTACCATGGCGTCCACTTTTGAGGCGGGCAAGAGTTTCACGATCCGGTACTTTAGGGTCGATGCGGCCACCAGGTAGCGGAGCCGCGGCCTTTTCGTGGTCAGGGCCCCCTGCACCACCCGGGCTATGGCCTCCGGCGGCAGTCCAGTGGTCCTGCCTTTCCCGACAGCTTCAATGCCGATTTTTCGCGCTAGCTCGATAAAGGGGGAGGTCCCTTTCATTTCCAGTATCTTTTCGGTCTTGTCCCAGATGGGCGTGGCGATGCGGCCCGGCTGGATTATGACGACCTTCACGCCGCACAGGAGGAGCTCGCGGCGCAGGGAATCTGAATAGCCTTCGAGGGCGAATTTGCTCGCGCAATAGGGCCCGACAAAGGGCGTGGCGAAGAAGCCGGAATCGCTCGACATCATTACGATCCTTCCGGACGATTCCATGAGGAGGGGAAGGAAGGTCCGCGTCACCCGGTGGACGCCAAGGAGGTTCACCTCGAATTGCCGGTCCATGTCGCTGTCGGATATGTCAATGAGCGGCCCCGCCACGGCGATGCCGGCGTTATTGACCAGGCCGTAGAGCCCGGTTTTTCTTTTCCTGATGAATGAGAGGGCGGCTCCGCAATCTTCAGCATTTGTCACATCGAGCTTCAGCGGCACGATGCCCGATACCCCGCCGAGGCTGTCCAGGTCGGTCTTTTTCCGAGCGCAGGCATAGACGCCGAAGCCCTCTGACGCGATAAGCTCCGCGCAGGCCCTGCCGATTCCCGTGCTGGCCCCGGTGATAAGAACCCATTTTTTGTCCATATGTACTATCCTGAAATTATTTTGTGCTGTTTCTAAGGAGGATTCCCCTCCCTTGATGGAAGGGGACAGGGGAGGGTGATTAACATGGCAAGTGTTTCACCCCCACAGAAGATCTGCCGGACAGGATGTCCCAATGCCGCGGAGGCCACGGATGGCCGAGAGCGGCCCCCATCAAGGGGGAGGACAGTTAAACTGCCCTGGATCCCAGATCTTAATATATCAAATACTTCCTTCTTTTCTTTTTGTACGCCTTCAGGCCGGGGGCGATTTCCTTTTTGAATTCTTCCCATGGCTTGCCGGCCTGGATGAATACCCTGAACCTGTCCGTGCCGGCCAGGCCGTCTATATCGTAATAGGGCCCGAACCGCACCCATTGCGCATAGTAGGGATAACGCTTCATGATGGCGCCGATGATGCGGTAAGCGGCCTCGGTGGGACTGAATTTACCCCCGGTGTAGAAGATCTGAGCGCCGCCGCAGCGCATGTTCTCGTACTTGCTGAAGGTCGGCTTGAAGTAGACCGGCTTGAACCTGAAGTTTTCCAGCTTGAGATCCTCCAGCATCTTGCAGAATGAAACCGGTTCTATCCACGGAGCGCCGATATACTCGAAGGGCTTGGTGGTGCCCCGGCCGAGGGACAGGTTGATCCCCTCCATGAGCACAATGGCGGTGTACACGATGGACGATTCATAGGTCGGCAGGTTCGGCGAGGGCGGTATCCAGGGAAGCCTGGTTTCGTTGAAGAGCATCCCCCGGGAATACCTGCCCATGGGGATGACCTTCAGCTTCACCTTCGGCCTGAACTCGCCCCTGTAGTACCGGGCCGCTTCGCCGATGGTCATGTCGTACAGGAAGGGCGCCGGGAAGGCGCTCACGTATCTTGTGGTGAAGCGCGGTTCAAGATAGGAGCCGTCCATGCCGAGAAAGCCAACGGGATTGGGCCGGTCCAGGACGATGAGCTCCCGGTCAAGGCCGTCCATGGCGTCCATGATGTCCTTCAGGTTGGTGATATAGGTATAGCAGCGCATGCCCATGTCCTGGATGTCGAAGATAACAATGTCCGTTTGCTGAACCAGGTAGCGCAGGGTGTTCCGGTTTATGCCCAGGAGGTTGTAGATATAGCAGTTTATGTTCCGGTCGAAGGTGACGGGATGGTAGTCGATGTCGTTCTTGTACCCGTAGATGCCGTGCTCCGGCGCCAGAATGAAGGAAACCGCAACGCCCTTGTCCCTGAGGAGCTGGACGTTCTGGCGGAGGTCGAAGTCATATCCTGAATGGTTCGTCACCAGGGCCGCCTTTTTTCCCGGGTATTTCTTTACCGGGCCGTTGACGAATTTTTCGATTCCGGTGCGGACGCGGTGGCCGCCGGAATTGAGATGATAATTCACCGAGGCGCCGCAGCCCGGGAAAAGGATTAAGAATATACAGGCGACGGATATCCGCAGGTTGATTCTGTTCATTTGTCCGGTTCCAGAGAAATAATAAATCTGAGCCGATAGTTATCGGTGCCAAACTGATAGTTATCGGTATAAAACTTTCCCCCACGGTCAAGAAATATTCTAAACCGCTTGACATGCCATGCTCGGTGGGTAAGGTTCTACATACTGATAGTAGAATTGTCGATAATAAGCACAATAAATGTTACATAAAAACGCGATAATGCAGTCGCATGGATCAGAGTAAGTGCTTCTGCATTAGCGCCGGTAATTATAAGGATAATGAGATGATTAAAGGAAAAAGATATATCGTCTTCGTTTTGCACCTGACGGTGCTGTTGTTTGCTACCTGCGCCCTGACCACCGAGAGGGAGCAGAAGATACTTGATTTTTACACCGACCGGAACAAGGAAAAGTACGCCGACCTCCTGGTCGACACCCAGCGTTATACCACGGCCGCCACCGAATACCATAACAGGTTTTTCCGGTACCTGATAGGGATAGCCGGGGATATCGTTGAAAAGAAAAACCTTTCCGTTGAGAAGGGCTCTATCGGCTTTTATTATGATAAAAAATCGGGGGACCGGAACAAGCTCTATCTCGGCCTGGACATCGACACCAAGGGGAATTATGACCAGCCCTTTGAATACGTCGCGGTGAGCCTCATCCGGAGGAACCTCCGCGACGTGGTGCAGACCATCAACTCCTGCCGCAGCATCTTCAGCGAGGATTCCATCGCGGGCATGGTTATCGGGTGGATGTGGACCTCGAAGGGAAGCCGTGAGCACGTGAGCGTGTGGATACTGAAGGATGATTTCATCCGCTTCGAAGACGGCATGATTACCTTCGACGAGCTGGTCCAGCGCAGCTTTGTGACCAATACCGCGGGCAGGGTCATCAAGCTCCCATTATAGCCGAAAGCTCCTTGATCACCGCCTTGTTCTCCATCATGGTGCCCACGCTGATGCGTATGTATTCCGACTGCACCGGCCCGGTGTAGTGCCGTATCAGTATCTTCTTTTCCTTAAGTTTCTGGTACAGGTCCGCGGACTTGAACGACGGGTGACGGGTGAAGATGAAGTTCGACCGGGAGGGGATGACCTCGAAGCCGAGGGCCGTAAGGCTTTCCTCCAGGTATTCTTTGTTGCTCACCACCATCTCGATGTTGTAGTTGAAGCTCCGCCTGTCCTTCAGGGCCGCGATGGCCCCGGCCGTGGCCAGCATGTCCACGTTGTAAGAGTCCTTTATCTTCATGAGGCCCCGGATGATATCGAGGGACGCGACGGCGAAGCCGATGCGGAGCCCAGCCAGCGAGTACGATTTCGACATGGACTGGGTCACGATGAGGTTGTCGTATTCATCGATGAGATTTGCCGCCGAACCGCCGTAGAAATCGATATAGGCCTCGTCCACGACGAGGAGACCCTTGAATTTCTGGAGAAAGGACGCTATCTCCTCAACCTCGACATAGGTGCCGGTGGGGTTGTTGGGGTTGGCGATGATGACCAGGTTGTACTTCTTCTTTAAAAAAGCCCCCAGGTTGTAGGAGAAGTCCTTGTTCAGGGGAACCGTTTCGTATTTGATGCCGTTCATCTGCGCCAGGGTCGAGTAGAGGGCGTACGACGGATAGGCAAAGGCCGCCAGACCGTCGGGGTCGATGAAGCCGCGGAAGATGAGGGTGAATATCTCGTCCGAGCCGTTGCCCACGAAGACGTTGTCCGGATCAAGGCCCTTGGCCGTACCGAAGGCCTCGCGGAGCGCCCGGGCCGTCGGGTCTGGATAGCGTTTGAGAGAGTCATTGGCCGCGGCCTTGATGGCCTCAAGCACCGCCTTTGAAGGCGGGAAGGGGTTCTCGTTGGTGTTCAGTTTGATGAATTCGTCGAGCCCCTGCGGCTGTTCACCGGGGATATATTCAGCCGCGTTTTTCAGCCGATCATTCCAGTATTTCATTTCATTTGTTTTAGCCATGTGCTCCTCGATAATGATGCGGTAATTGGTATCTGTACAATCTGCTTTTGTATCCCCCCATCCCCCCTGAAGGGGCTTTCAATCCCCTGAGAGGATTTCAAAGTCCCCCTCCGGGGCCAACGCATTCGGCACATCCTGTGCCTGCGCTGGCATCAACCGCATCCTGAGAACGCGGATTTAGGGGGCCGTATGGGCAGCCTGTTTTCATTAAGAACAATCTTCGGGGTGGCCTATTGACCGGTGCGCCGCTCCGATGATATCATGGATGCCCGCCGCATTTTCGCGCTCCAGGTATCCCTCAAGCTCGCCGATGAGGGCAAGAGAGAGGGCCGGATCCACCATGTTCATGGTGCCGACGGACACCGCCGCGGCTCCGGCCATCATGAACTCCAGCATGTCCCCGAAGCAGGCGATGCCGCCGAGGCCGATGATGGGGATGCTGACCTTCTCGTATATCTGGTACACCACCCTCACCGCCAGGGGCCTGATGGCCGGGCCGGAAAGGCCCGCCACCCTGTTCTGAAAGTGGGGCCTCTTTTTTTTCGTGTCAATCTTCATGCCCAGGAACGTGTTGACCGCCGATACCGCGTCCGCGCCTATCTGCTCCGCCCGCGCCGCGAACTCCGTCACGTCTGTGACGTTGGGCGAAAGCTTCACGATGAGGGCGCACTTCGTCGCCTTCCGGGTCTTTTCCACCAGATCCGTGAAACGCTTCATGTCCGTGCCGAAGGCCATGCCGCCTTCTTTCACGTTGGGGCATGACGCGTTCAGCTCCAAGGCCCTGATCCCTTCCGCGGCGGACAGGGCGGCGCAGATCTCGACATTCTCCTCGACCGAATGTCCCGCCACGTTGGGAATTACCGTGGCGCCGGCTTTCCTGAGGAAGGGGAGTTTTTCCGTAAGAAAGCGCTCCAGGCCCACGTTCTCCAGGCCGATGGAGTTGAGCACCCCCGCCGGCGTCTCGATGATGCGGTTTCCCCTGTTCCCCGGCCTCGGCTGTACCGAAAGTCCCTTGGTGAAGACGGCCCCCAGCTTCGATATGTCGATGAAGTTGGAGAGCTCCTCGCCGTAACCGGCCGTGCCCGATGCCACGGTCACCGGGTTCTTGAGCGTCAGGTCCCTGATTTGAATCGATGTTTTCATGATTTCCAGCGTATAATGCCATCAACAGATAGAATTATTGCCCGGCTGAGTCAAGAAATAAAATTTTGACCTGCCTATCATTAATAAAAAAGCCCTGATAATTTGACAAAAAGAGAGTCCAATCGTAGCGGATTGGACGATGAATCCGACATCAGTTATTGCTTTTTCCTGTAGTGCTGCCGCAATAGATTATTTGTTGAGAGGTGATACAGGATGATATTACCGGCTTTTTTTTTGTTGTCTGTATCAGTTTTGCTGTCAGTGTCGTGCTCCAAGGAGGGGGATTCTTCCGGTGACGGAACCATGACTGTCCTAATGGCGCTATACGCGAACAATGACCCATCGGGCTCCGCAACCGTTGCAACGACAAGTCCGGCAGAACCCATGCCATCGTGGATACGGGACAGACCGTTTCCTGCAATAATTCTACCGCGATTCTATGTTCGGCGCTCACCTCACCCGACCGGGACTTTGACTGCCAGGACGCCCGGTTCAGCGGTAACCAGCCGAGTTATACCGTGAGCGCCGATGTAAAGACCGTGAAGGCCGCCCGGCGATACCGGCATGACCAAATGTTTCGGCGTCAACTTTGCCCACGGCCGCATCAAGGGCAAGTAGTGAAAAAATGATGGGGGGCGCAACGGGTCGGCCTCGTCCGCCGTTTATACCATTTTCTGGAAAGCCATGGGGTAGAGGGACGGTTCACGGCACGATATCAACGGCGCGGTATGCCAGCGCAGTGCTCCTAAAAGCGGCAGCCTGTACGGTTACGCCTTTAACTCGAACGGTTATTATAATCCCGTGTTTCCCCAGGGGGACAACGTGCGGATATATAATTATGTGGGGCTGGTGAGGAACATGGATTGATGCAGGGGGACATGCGCCGGTCAAGCCGACGTTATATTTCCCATTATTAAAATATCTGTTTGACATTTCTGCTCCGGATATTTACTACGATATGGCCCGCAGTCCAATCCCCATGTTGGTCCGCCGGTACGCTTTCCCAAACATACAACGAGCAGGACAACCATGAACAAACAGAATAGTTTCAACGAGTTTAGAGACGGCAGGAGGGACCTTTTTTTTATCGTAACGAGGGATTATGATGAGGAGCTGAGAGAGCGCAACATGGTCTTTCGGAAGGTCGATGAAAACAGCACATCCATAATCGGCTTTGTTACCGAGGAGGAGGCGCAGAGCTTTCTCGTCAAGGTAATGCCGGATAAGAACAGCTGGAAAGTGGCCAGCATTAACGTGATGGTCTTCGATGATTTCCTGAACAGCCTTGACGAAAAGTTCCGGGAGAACCTCCTCTTCGAGCTCATTTAGAGACGGTCTTTCAGCCGGATTTCCGGTAGAAGAGGGCGCCGTTTTTCTCCTCGAATTCCACCGCCTTTTCCTTCTCGAGCACCTGCAGGTGCGTGTAGACTTCAGAAACCATGAGGAAGATCTCCAGGGGGAGCCGCTTCCCCCGGATGTCAGGGAAAAGCTTCCTGCCGATGTCGTATACCGTGTATTCTCCGCCGGCCAGAATGGAGAGTATGCTGTTCTGCCGCAGCAGGAACTGCTCGCGGAACATACCGATGGTTTTTCCTACGTCCTCAATGGGTTCGCCGTGGGCGGGATAGACGATGCGCGGCGCCAGTTCCTCGATTTTCCGCAGCGAATCGTAAAACTCCACCTGGCTCATCCGCCGGGGAAGCACGAAATCCGATTCCAGCATGACAAAGGCGTTGGGCGTGATGTGTCCGAGAATGTGGTCCCCCCGGGAGGATCCCTTCCTTTTCTATATAGAGGCTAATGGAGCCGCCTGCGGCGGCGATGACTTTCTTTGCCGCGCCATAATGGTCGATATGGCCGTGGGTGAGGACGATCTGGTCGATATCGGCGCAGGTCATGCCCAGCTCCCCCAGGGTCCGTTGGAGGACCGGGAACGACTTCAGGGTCCCGGTGTCAAGAAGCGTCACCGTCGTGCCGGTGAAGAGGTAGGCGTTCACCGGCCCCGGCTTTTTCCCCGCCAGGGGGTGTATGATCCGGTAGATGCCGTGATGTATTTTTGCGTACCGTTTTTTTGCGTGGTCGGTCATGTCGCTGTCATTCCCCGCCTTCCGGAAAGCCCACGTACGCCAGGAAGGAGTACCACGCCCGGCCCCTTTCTTCGCGGTTGAAGACCAGCCAGTGCCCGCCGGTGAGGAAATGCCGGCGCGTTATACGCCATGTGTCGCATAATTCCCTGACGTATTCAAAGGGGCACACCAGGTCGCCCCGGGAGGCCACCACCAGCATTCGATCAGCGGGCAGCCGCGGCTTCAAATGCAGGGGCGAGTGAAGTTCGTATATCCGGTGTATTTTACCACGCAGGCGTTCATCAATGGAGAAGGGGTGCTTCGCCGTGTCGAGCCCCAGGGGACGGTTGAAATTCACGGCCGGGACCATCATCGCGGCAAAGGCGTGGATGCCGGCCAGTCCGGAGAAGAGGGCCGTGTTGTACCCGCCGAGGCTCGCACCTATGAGGCCGGTTGCGGGAGATCCCAGGTCGGCGAGAATCAGGAAGGCGCCGTAGAGATCGTGCATCGCCTGGCCGGCGCACTCGGCGGTCATCACAACATTGTCCGGCTGGAGGTATATCCCGCGTTCCCTGAACGCGCCGGTGCCGCGCCTCCAGTGGAAAGGGGCGATGAAGAGGGCAACGTCGAGGCCCCTGCTGAACAGGGTGTCTACCCTAAACATGGCCCGCGCCTGCTCCGGTTCACCCAGCATGTAGCCGTGGTGGCAGAGCACTGTCTTGCGGGGCCTGTCGCCGTGGATCCATCTGACGAGGTACCCGGTCTTGTTGTTTTCAAAGCAATGGAAGCGCTCCCTGATGAGCGGGTTACGCGCGATGTAAGCGCTTGGATAGGTTATGACCTGGTATTCACCGCCGCGGTAGGGTTTTCTTTCCGCAACCGCGTAAGAAGGCGTCTTTGAAGGAAAGGTGAAGAAGGATGCGGGGCGCCGATAGGAATATCCGGTCTACAAAGCTTCCGGCGCTGTCGAGAAGACGTTCTTTTATACCGATTGTCATCTATATCCTTAATGCAAATGCAGTTCTGTTGTGTGATGAATCATGCTCGTCCATCATCATGATTTTTCAAGCGTTTTTATGGCTTAGGTGCAATATCGTGCTTATAAGGATAACAATACACGATGGGAGATTATCTTTGTTCCACACTATGAAGAATAGCGTGGTGGAGATAAATCCGGTTTTCCTGCACTGGTCGTAAAGCTTCTGACGGCCATCCGCTGTTGATAGGTCAGCGGGGATTTCCGCGATGATCTTTTTCTTCCAGTCGGCCGGCAGTTTCTTAGCCGGTTCCGGGCCAAGGGTGCCGGCGATATCCCTGACGGCAATATCGGACAATATCAGCGACGCGCCGTGACCCATGAGCTGTGCGATAAACTGGCGGCCGAATCCTCCGTACGCGCCGGTTATCAGTACGGTTTTCCCCGCGTAATAGTTCATTATTATCTCCCCCCGGCGGTATTCATCGTTAAGTTGGTCTTTAAGAAATCACCCATGACCCTGACCAGTTTTTTAAATGGCTCATCAACATACGGCTCAAAGTGATTCATCGGTAGGCTTATGTACGTGGCTTTTTTCATCCTGTCCGCCATCTTCTTCGGCCCCGTGGGCGGAAACAGAGTATCTTTTTCTGCTCCAATGACCAGGGCAGGGCAGGCGACTTTTTCTGCATCGCTGATCGGCCGGTAAAGGCCCAGGGTAAAAACTATGTTCCCGGGGCAGTAGTTGTCCATTTCAAATTTCTTCTCTTCTGTTCCCACCAGCTTCATTAATCCCGACATGGTATCCGGCTGGCACATCATGGCAAAAGCCTCTCCGGGTCTTCCTGCAATACGAACATTGTGGCGGCTTTTCGAGAAGAGAGAAGTGAATACATCGGCCAGGCCATGGCACAGCCCTTTCAGCGAAAACAGCGGATCTGTTGTGAAATAATTCCATTCCGTGGATATTCCGTCGGTGAAGGGAACCTGTGAAACGACGGCCTTTACTTCCGGATGCTTTGCGGCTTCAACAATGACATGGCCGCCGCTGAATGACGTGCCCCACAGGGCCATGCGTTTTGCATCAACCGTGTCCATTTTTTTCACGTACGCGATGGCCGCATCCCAGTCCTCCAGGTGACGGGAGGGATTTATGTAATTGCGGGGCTCGCCCTTGCTGTCGTTGAATCCGCGGTAATCGAAAAGAAAGACCGCCATGCCCATACGGGCAAAATGCTCTGCATAGGCCGGAAGGCGCATCCACCGTTGACCGCCGAAGCCGTGCGCCATGACCACGACCGGCGGTTTTGATACGCCGGCAGGAAGATAAAGCCAGGCCTTGAGTTTGTCTCCCTTGCTGATAAAAGTCTTATCTATCCTTATAAATTGTTTGATAAATTGTTTGTCCTTAATAACAGGGGTACCCTGTGCCAGGGCAAAGGAAACCGGGAGAAGAAAGAGCGTTAAAAAGATAATGTAGCGATACTTCAGCATGGCTTTTCCTCCTGTAACTTTAAGCTCTTTATATCATATTGCATAAAATATGAAATAAATTTCATATTGTCAAGTAAAATATGAAATATATTTCATATTTTACTTGCTTTATCAGGCTTTTTATCTGAATGTGATCACAGGAGAAATGAGGTGTCAGAGCAAAGGAAAAAAGCCAGAACCCCAGTGCAGAAACGGGGCATAGAGACAAAACATAAGATCATTGAAGCAGCAAGGGTTCTGTTTGCCGAGAAGGGATACTATAATACCAATGCCCTGGAGATTGCGGCCAGAGCAGGGGTTGCTACAGGGAGCTTTTATGGCTATTTCAATAATAAAAAGGAAGTTCTCAAAGAGTTGATTCGCCGTTTCTACGCGAATGCTTCAGAAAAGGTCCTTAATGCCTACCAGGCACAGGTGCATGATAACACTACCGATAACTATCGGGATGGTAAGAACCTGGTCCATTTTATGATTCAGGCGTTCTACAATTCCCATGATATTAATCCCTCCCTCCACAGGGAATTCATCGCCATGATGCTGCTGGACAAGGAGATCGAGGAAATCAACCGCGAGGAAGAGCGAAAGGTTATCGGATCCATGACCGCGATGCTGAACGCATACCAGGCGCATGTGCGCATAAAGGATATCGAGGCAGCAGCGGAACTTCTCTTCCGCATCAGCGATGAGATAATCCATCGCATCAGGATTATCGGAACGGATATCGAAAACAAAAGACTGCTGGCGGAGCTGGAAGAAATGATCTGTCGGTATCTGCTGGCTGAATAAAATTTACTTTTATGATTAAAAAATTTTTCTTCTGAGAAAAACCATTCGTATACCCCATATTAACATCCAATGAATACAAGGGGTATGGAATGGAAACCACTTTGAACATGCGTACGGACATTTTCAAGCAAATAACATATGCCGCTCGGTTGCGGGGTGTTTCCCGTTCCGGGATAATTATCTCATTGGTTAAGGAAGCCATGAAAGATATTTCCGATCCCGGCAGATTGGGCAGCATGGTCAGGTATCAAAAGAGAATGAAACGATGTGACTGGCAATTGTTCCACCTGCAGGTGGGCGAGGATGATTATGAATTCCTGTTGGACATGAGGAAGCTTTGTAAGATGTCTGTTTCATTGATTCTTGCATATGCAGTTGAAAAATATTTATCTAAGCTTGTGAAAAATAAAAATGCCGATAACTATCGATTTAAAAATTATGCCATTGTAAGAGAATGCCTTGAAGGAGTCATCTGCTGGAAGTTCTTCTGGGGGCTCCCGCTAAACCTAAGCACCCTATTCTGAATACAAATTCAAATAATCAGGCCCACTTATTCTTTCCACGTTATATCGGCCTTTTTCCGTGAGACCGTGTTCATGAACCCGTAAGCAGGATAGCCCATGACCAGGCTCGCGTGGACCTTAACGTCCTTGGGCACTCCGGCCATCATTCTCATTTTTTTGCTTAACCGCAGGGCAAGGGTCATGAAGCCGATAAAGCAGGTGCCCAGGCCAAGGGAATGGGCGTAGTTTATGATTGTGGTCGCGGCGATGTTGGCGTTGTCGCAGCCGAAGTTCGCTTTTTTCGGTGTGTGGATCAGGATAAGGACTGGCGCGGTGTAGAGAATGTAATCTCTTTTTGAAACCGCGCGTTCTTCGCGTATATAGTCCATGCGCCTGATGTAGCGGAAATTTTTCAATCCCGTTGAATTCTTTATAATCTTGCCGAGGCCTGAATCGAACAGTTCATAGAATTTGTTGGCAATACCGAAGATCCTCTTTGAGATTTCAGACAGGATTTTTTTGTTTGTTATTACAATATACCCGACATTCTGGTCGTTGCTGGCGGTGGGGGCGTATCGCGCCAGGTCGATGATCTTTTCGATTACATCCCGCGGCACTTCCCGGTCACGGTAATGCCTGATGCTCCTGCGTCCCATGATGATGTCCCGGTAGACTTCCGGCCTGATATTTTTCCTGTTGACCCGCGCGGCCTGCCTGCCGTCAAGGCCTTCGTGCCGGATGGCGCCGCGGGGGCATATGGCGATGCAGTGGCTGCAGCGGTTGCACAGGTCCTGCTCGACCGGCGTCGGCACCCCGTCGATGACGCGCCAAATGCCGGAAACGCAATCCCTCACGCAGAGGAGGCACTTGCTGCATTTTTCGTCGATGCGGGTGATCATCATACTGTTTCCCTTTTATGAGTGTAGAATCTTGAAGAATCCGATTTCATCCTTGAGCAGCTTTGCGGTCTGGGCGATGCTTTCTGCGGCCGCCGTCAGTTCTTCGCTGGAGGCCGAATTGCTCTGGGTAGTCGTGTTGATCACGGTTATCGATTTGACGATTTCATCGACCGCGCTCTTCTGTTCTTCCATGGCTTTCATGATCTCGTTGGCCCGCTGGAGGAAATGTTCGGCGTCATCCTTGAGGCCGTTGTTGATCTCCATGTCGCGGCGCGTCATCTCGCCGATGGTGTTGACCATGGTGCCGAAAGACCTGAGGCCCTCGAAGATGTTCTCGATTTTCGCTATGGCCTCGTTTAGTGCCTGGGAAGACTTTTCCATGCTGGCGTTGGTGATCTTAACGATTTCCGAAATGTTCTTGGTGTTTTCTCCGGCCTGCTCGGCAAGCTTGCCGATTTCGTCGGCTACGACCGCGAATCCCTTACCGTATTCCCCGGCGCGGGCCGCCTCGATGCTCGCGTTGAGGCTGAGAAGGTTGGTCCGGTCGGATATATCGTTGATAAGGCCCGTGTAGTCGAGCATGCGGCCCGCGTCCTGGGCCGCGGTCTTCATCAGTGCCATGGTGTCGCTGATCTTGCCCTTGACGTCTTCGATGTTCATGTCGAGACCGGTCTTGACCTTCATTGCCTGTTCCATTTCCTTCCCTTCGTCGGTGATGATGGCATGCATCTTGTTTATGTTCTCGATGAGCATGAGGGTCCGTTTGTTCTGGTATTCGATATTGTTGTATATCGATTCCCCTCCGGCGGATATCTCTTCCAGCGATGAGGATATTTCTTCTATCGTGGCCGCCGTCGACTGGCTCTGCTGGGCCACGTTGTCGGCGGTGTTGGCCGTTTCCGCTGCCGATATGGTAAGCTCGCCGGACATGTTCTGGATCAGGGTTATGACCTCGGTGATCTTTCCCATCAGCCTGTTCATGTACACGCTCATGGCGCCCACCTCGTCGGTGGTGATCATCGGGACGAAATTCGTGTTCAGCTCGCCGCGGGCGATGCTGTCAAGGGATTTCTCCATGCTCGACACGGTTTTTCTCAGGGATCGGGCCAGATAATATGCAGTGATGACCGATGCCGTTATCATCATGAGCGTTATAAAAACAAAATGGATGATAAGGTTGTCAAGCTGGAGGATCTTCAGGGTTGTGAGGGATATGAAAGAAATAAAAATCCCGAGGGGCGGCAGCAGGATTGAGATGAGAACCAGGAGTATCTTGTTGAATATCTTGAAAGGCTTGTATTCATTTTTTTCAAGGGTGATAACGGCAAGGCGGCTGTCCCCCAGGTACGGTGAGAGACTGATTTCCGACTGTAGCATGAAAAAGACCATGTTGATCGGGACTGCTATGAGGATGCCGATTCCGGTCATGATGTATCGCAGCTGGTTCATTTCCCCGGCGATGGCAAGTATCACGATGACAAGGCCGATGCCGAAGAAATACCGGACCGGGAGCGATTTGGCCTCGTATCGCGGATGATTCAGAAGCCTGAGTTTTATCCGGCGCAGCAGCAGGTCGTCCGCAGTGTCATGGCTGTTCAATGCATTCATGCATTTTCTGAGCAGCATCCACCGTATGATTGTTCCCGGAACCATGGTTGTGATAGACCCGACGAGGGCTGCAGGAATAAAGATGGCAATAGATGAAAAGAAGTTGCAGGAAATAACCACGAAATACGCGAGAATGGCAACCGGTAAAGAATAGGCAAAAGCCTCAAGCGACAAAGAAAGCTTTAAAATAGGATACTGATATTTTTTCATGAAACACCTCTTGGCCCCTGTAATCAGGAGGGATATTAATACCTCCACGGGTTTAAGGCAAGTTATTTTTACCCGGAGTTGTCATAAAAATGAGCAGTATGATATTTATCTTGATTGTATTACGCCGGATCGCCGCTTTCTTATTTCTATTTTACAAATGATAATTGTTGAACAATGGCAGCCGAAATGGCACCGATAGTTATCGGTAGAACCGATAACTGCAAAAAAACTCAATATCTCTTCGGATACCTCATGTTGGCTTTCTGGGTCAATCTCATGAAATGATAGCCGGAATTGAAATTCTGCTTTATGGATATGGCGCCGTGGGGGCAGGCCGCCCCGCAGTCGAAGCAGGCGACACACGGGGTCGCCCCCCCTTTCGGGTCGTTGCCACGCGGGGTACGCCGTATTTGCCGCCCCGGGCCTTCCCGGAAAGAATGTCCGGTTTTTCCGCGGTATCGGTCAGGATGCATCCGCCGGGGTTTGGCATGCCGATGGAGCCCACGGGCGCGTTGCCCATGTTCATGATGCTCTTGCCGCCGCCGTCCATCGCGCCGTAGCCTTCGTAGATTTTTATGCCGAAGAGCTTTTCGAACTTTTCCCAGTCGTCCACCGGGCAGGCGGCCGACAGGGTGAAGCGCACCCTGTTGTCCCGGTCATTCTCCTTCGGGTGCTGCTTCATGAGGATGGGGATGATGGCGCCGATTGTATTGAAGGCCGTGACATGGTACGTGCGGATATCGTCCCAGAAACGGCTCGCGGAGAACTTCCTGGCCAGGGCCACCTTCGCGCCGCGGTGCATGGCCACGGTGACCGTGAGCCAGAGGGCGTTGCCGTGGAACAGGGGGATGCCGGTATAAAGTATGTCCGATTTGCGGTACATCGCGTAGGCCGGTATCGAGAGGAGTTTGGCCGTGGTCTTGCCGTAGCGGTACATGACGCCCTTGGGAAGGCCCGTGGTGCCGGAGGTGTACAGGATGAAGCAGATATCGTCCCTGCCGTAGGCGCCGGCGGGCTTCTTCGGGGACTGGAGGTATGCTTCGGCGAGGGAGCGTGTCGCCGGGGGATGCACCGGCGCCTGCGCGCCCGACGGCCGGTTCACGACGACGTGCTGTATCTTTTCGGTCCGGTCGGCTATCTTCCGGTACACGTCGAGGATCTCCTTGTCGATCATGATGAACTCGGCCTCGCTGTGGTTCAGGATGTGGAGGAGGCTGTCGCCGCGGAGCGACGTGTTGATGGGGATCGAGTGCATGCCGATTTTCTGGGAGCCTATGAATATGTCCAGGTACTGTGGGCAGTTGCCCATCATGATGGCGAGGCCCTTGCCCCTGCCGCCGCCAAGTGATTTCAGGTAGTTGGCGATCCGGTTCGCGTTTTCGTCCATCTGGCGGTAGGTGAACTGCCCGCCCTCGAACATGAGGAAGACCCTGTCGCCGTATTTACGGACCTTCTCCTCGACAAGCTCCGCCCAGGACATGTCCTCCTCTATTTCCCTGGTTTTTGCCAGGCTTCTGAAGTTTGCCTTAAGGGTGCCGCGTTTCCTCTCGTCCCTGAGGAAAAGCAGGAAGGCCCGTGCGAACCGAAATGCGTTTGTAATGTTGGCGATAAGATACATGTGCTTACCTCCCCGGAGCTTCGAGAATATGGATGCACATGGCCGCTTCCTCCTGGCCCAAGGCGCCGCACCGTGTCCCCATCGCAGAGGATGGCCGAGGCAGCGCCGTCGCCGATGGGGGCGCACATGGCCCTGGTGAGGGGCCAGGTCACCATCCGGTCAGCCAGGACCTGCTCCGGCGTCACCCTGAAGGTGTACTGGGCGTTGGGGTTCAGCGAAGAGTGGTAATGGTTCTTGGAGGCGATGTGGGCCAGCTGTTCCATCGAGCTTTTATACTTCTACATGTGCTGGCGCGCGGCGTATCCGTACACGTCCATGAAGGGGGAATGGTCCCCGCCCATGAGCTTGCGCAAGTCCTTGACGGTATCGGATCCCATGTAGTCGCTCAGCCGGATCTACACTTTAAGCATATTACAGTATTCCCCGGCCTTATCCTTCATCGATTTGCTGTTTTTCTTTTTACTGCTTTTTCCTGTTTTTAACGGGTTCGCATGGTGGGCGTATTGTCTGATATGCTCCTTCATCTTTTTTTTGTCGTCTTCGGTCATGCCGTATTCGGAGATATTGGCGAGGATGTTCCTGATATTCTCTATATCAAGGCCTCCAAGGAAACCGGCAAAAACCATCATCTTGTTGGGATGGTGGAGCTTTTCCGCCCCCACGGCCATGGTTATATCATATAACCCGCTGGCCACCCCAAGCCAGGCGTGATGGAAGGCCGTTCCGCCGCCGGCACAGGCCTTTTCCACGTTGTTTATCGGGATTGCCTCTATACCGAGGGGCCGCAGGGCCACCTGGCCCCGGATGCAGTCCTGCCCCCTTGGCGTATCCCCATCCTGAATTGGCAAACCAGAGGGCCTGTATCTTATTTTTATAAAGGCCGGCTTCCCCGAGGGAGGGAAGGATGGTGTCAGCGGCAAGGTCCTTGATGCTCCTTTCAAGGTACCTGCCGAATTTAACGGTATGCGCGCCGATTACATATACGTCTCTCATCTCACATCTCCAGAACGTGTTTGTTTAATAGGAATTTTCCGTGAATCAGTGAATCAGGTATGGTCTGGAATGTCTCTCAACAATGCGGCGCTCTCTTTTACACAATTAAGAATGAATGACCGAACTTCAAAATGTATACTATTTTAAACATATGGTAAATTATGTTTGAGTAGAATATATTTTACAGTGAGATTATCCGTACATTTCGAAAAGGGATTCTCCCGAGCTGTAAATTATATATATACCATGGACAGTATAATAATTGACACCGGGGCAGTTTTATAATTAATAGACCCATTGCGAAGCGTCCGACTCGCATTCAAGGGCTTTTCAAGGGGCGGAGCCCCCTATACCCTTCACTTACAAATAAAACACGATACGTTTTTAATGAAGCAATTCATCATAGGAGGATTCTATTAATGAAGAGTGATACGTTTACTTTTAAGGCATCTGACGGAACAAAGATTGCCGCATACCGGTGGCTGCCGGGGGCCAAGTCGAACATAAAGGCCGCCGTTCAAATAGCCCACGGCATGGCGGAGCACGCCGCACGGTACGAGAGATTCGCCAAGGAGCTGGTCAAGGCCGGTTACGCTGTTTATGCCAATGACCACCGCGGCCACGGGAAAACCGCCGGAGCTCTTGAGAACGTGGGATATCTGGCAGATGAAAATGGCTGGGACAAGGTTGTGGACGACATGCTGGTCCTGACCAAGCTTATAAAGAAGGAGAACCCCAAGGTCCCCATATTCCTTATCGGCCACAGCATGGGATCGTTTCTTTCAAGACAGTATGCCATGCTCCATGGAAATGAAATAAAGGGCCTCATCCTTTCAGGGACCGGCGGAGACCCGGGCCTGCTGGGAAAGATAGGACTTTTTATTGCGAAAAGGGAGGCGAAAAGCAAGGGCAAAAAAACCAAGAGCCCGCTCCTGGACAAACTCTCTTTCGGCGCTTTCAACAAGGCCTTCAAGCCTAACCGGACCAACTTCGACTGGCTGTCCCGGGACAATGCCGAGGTTGATAAGTATATTGCAGATCCGTACTGCGGAGATGTTTTTACCGCCGGATTTTTCTGCGACATGCTGGAAGGCATCGCCTTCATCAATGACGCCAGGAATATAGACAGGATCCCCAAGGAACTGCCGATATATCTCTTTTCCGGTTCACTGGACCCGGTTGGCGCCAATACCAAGGGCGTGCTCCAGGTCTACAATGCCCTGGTTAAAGCCGGAATACGGGACGTTACCTACAGATTTTACCAGGACGCCCGCCATGAAACGCTGAACGAGACAAACCGTGAAGAGGTTTTTCGGGACGTCATAGAGTGGCTTAATAAGCACAGGCCGAAAAAGTAACCGGTTGTTTACCGATAACTATCTGTTTATTGGAGCATGTGTTTACTCTGACACCCGAATTTCAATTGGCCATGACCAATCTTAACACGCGTTCACCGATAACTATCGGTCGGGGCGATGATTCTGCCATGAAACTGGCAGTTACTCTGACACCAAAGTTATAAAATCAGTAACACTCCCCCTCTATCGAGGGGGAGTGTTCATGTTGATACCGTCCGCCTTACCGGTAGCATTCCAGCATGGCCTTGAACAGGGCAAGAAACCCGGTCAGTTTGCCGGCGTCACCTTCGAACTTCAGAGACCCGTCCTGGACGGCTTTCATCAACGCCCCCGGCTTCATCTTGATCATGGACCGGTATCCGGCCTGGGCGTTATTCCATACCAGGGAGAAATCGGAGGCGGGATTGCTTCCCCGGTCAGATGAGATTTTTCCCCCCGGCTGAAGAATAGCTCCGTGCTCTCTTTCCGTCGGCGGTCCTGATCACCATGGAGAAATCGAGTTCCTTTACCCGGTTCCTGAAAGAGGCGTGTTTCCACGATGTGAACCTGAGCAGGATATAGAATCCGTAAAGCAGCATTGAAAATTTCATGGCGTTGTCCAGAATGATATGATATAAAAACTCCCCGGCCCCGGCGGCTTCGGTTCCGGGGCGGGGGAGAATGCCCGAACAGACGGGCAGGACAGAGGTTCCTACGTAAACAACGGCTGCGTGGACATCGCGAAGGCCATGTCGCCTTTGATTTTCATGGCCCCGGACATGAACAGGTTGACCGGATTGGTCTTCTTTTTACCAGGGATATGGAATCGGAGGTCTTCATTTTGAAGGTGGTCTTCGGCTCCATGGCATTGTTGAGTATCATTTCAATGGTGGTCACGCTTCCGTCGTCATTGGTCAGTTCCGCGGTGAAGCTTCCCCTCATCCCTTTGAGGGCGTTATACTTCTGCTTGTTCAGGTCGCTCTGTATGCCGAGGAGCATGTCCAGGCTTTTCGTCGCTATCATCTTCTCCAGATTTTTCCTTTCGATTTTCACCCGCACGAGGGGGGATTCGAGGTCGCCCTGGGTGATTTCGAATTCCTTTCCGTCCCTGACCAGGTAGCTGTATTTTTCGCCCGAAACTTCCACCACGAGGGAGAAGGTGGTCCCCTCCAGGCCCTTTTCCGCCCCTGATGATTTGATGGCTTCCCTGGCGATGCTGGGGCTGAGCTCCTTCAAAAGCTCCTTGATTCCGATATCAGTCGGTGTTTCTTTCATACTGTGCTCCTTGAAATGATAGCTGTGTCCGGCCCGGTGTCCTGACGGACATCACGGGACCATGTGATCCATTCAGGCCCCGCGGGCCGTTGAATCCCCCTCTCGGCAGTCGGCGTGCGGCCGCAAACCGCCGTTATTTTTTATTCTCGTCTTTCAGCGAATCCCGGGCGAGCTCCATGACAATGTCATAAACGCATTTTTCTCCCGGCCGGGCGCCGTCAATGAACTGGTTTATCAGGGCGGCCTCCAGGGGGATCGTGTATCGGCAAGGATTCCCTCGAAGATCGCCCGGTCCCTCGATTGTTCCGCCGCTGCCGCGTACCGCTCCATCCGCACCATTTTGTCCTTCAGGTTGCTGAGTGTGTCGAAGAGAAGCTTTTCGCTGAACATGTTGGTGATGGCCGGCGGTATGTTCCCTCCCGGATCCGCGCGATAGGAGAATACGACGCCGGTTTTCTCCCGGGTTATGAATTTAAATTGGTATGAGCCGTTGAATTCAGGCATCCTGACGATCCCTTCCGGAACCGGCATGTCAGAATTTTTTTATGCCGGTCAGGGTCACGATGCCCCGCGCCTTTGACAGGTCATAGACCGTGTCCGCCTTGACCACCAGGTCACGGTCGGCGACGATGGGGAAGTCCATCAGGATATGGACAGTCATGTTGTTTTCATCAAACAGCCTGATGATTTCCCCCTGCTGCGCGGCCGGGTAAATTGATATTCCTCCGCAAATGATAATGACTGATAATAACTTGAGTTAGGCGATTTTTAGGCCGCAATATTCAATTCCTTATAGATTTTTT
>CALMRZ010000090.1 GCA_937872225.1 uncultured Spirochaetota bacterium | reverse complement strand
GCGGTGCTTTCCGCCTTGATCTTGCGCACGATATTGGCCCGATGGACCTTGACGGTCTGCTCGGAAATGCGAAGCATGGCGCCGATCTCCTTTCCCGTGTATCCCTCGGCAATGAGCTTCAGGACCTCTTTTTCCCGCTCCGACAGGGCGGGAAGCACTCCATTTTTCGGTTCTTTCGCAGTGGGACGCACCCCGGTCATGCCATCAACGAGCATCCTGGTTATATTGGGGTCGAGATGTATATTTCCACGCGATACCTCATCTATAGCCTGAACCAGATACTGGCTTGCGCTCTCCTTAAAAAGATAGCCCTCGACGCCGAAACCCAGGAGCTTGTTTACATACTCCTCGTTGCCATGCTGGGACAGGATGATGATCCGTATCTCCGGGTGGTATTTCTTGAGCTGCCGGGCCACGTCTATGCCGGTCATGACCGGCAGGGATATGTCGAGGATGACCACCATGGGCTTGATCCGCTCGATCTCCTCGATGGCGGTCTTTCCGTCCCCGGCCTCGCCGACGACACGGTATCCCGGCACCGCCCCGAGGATAACTTTCAGGCCGTCCCTGAGCACGGCGTGGTCGTCTACAAGATAAATGGTCACATCAGCCATTGCTTTCTTCTCCTCCCGGAATGGTTATGGTGATCCTGGTGCCGGAACCGCCGGTTTCCAGCTCAAAGGAGCCATCCAGGTGCTTCACCCGCTGTTTCATGTTTATGATGCCGAAACCGCCTTCGGAAGACATCGGCGCGTCAGGGTCAAATCCGGCGCCGTTGTCGTATATCCGCAGGGTAAACAGCCCGTCCCGTTCCTTCAGCTCCAGCCGCGCCAGGGTGGCGCCGGAATGACGGGTTATGTTGGAACAGGACTCCTGGATTATGCGGTACAGGTCCACCTGCACCTCAACGGGCAGGCGCAGGTCATCGTCAATAGTTACTTCGGCATCGATGCCGCGGTTCGCCAGAAATTTTTTCGTGTAGAGGCGCACCGCCGCGGCAAGGCCGAGGTCCTCAAGGACCGACGGGTAGAGGTTGGAATAGACCTCCCGGAGCTCCCGGCCGGCCAGGTCCATGAATTCCATGCCGGTGTCGAACCGTTCCCGGTTTTTTTCGGTATCCTGGATGAACGCCGCAAAATTCAGTTTTGCCGCGTTCATCATCTGGCTCACGCCGTCGTGGAGGTCCTTGGCCACCCTCTGTCGCTCTTGCTCCTGGAGGGTGATGATGTGGCGGTTGAGGCGGGTTACCTCCTCCTCGGCGCGCTTCTGGGAGGTAATATCGCGATGGCTGCCGCGTCGGCCCAGGTGGCGGCCCTCATCGCTGAACACGGCCTGGCAGCGATGGCCGATCCAGCGTACTCCGCCGTCTTTCCGTATAATTCGAAAATCAATACCGTAAATGTCATCGGAGATACCGGTCGGATACTGCATATGCCGGCCAACCATGTCAGCATCATCGGGATGAACAATCCTCATCATCAGTCCCGGGTCATCGATGAATTCAGAACGGGTGTACCCCGTGATACGCTCGCATGACGGGGACACATAGAGAAGACGGCCTTCCGTGGTGATCCAGAATTCCCAGTCGAAGGTAAAATCAGCGACAGTGCGATACCGTTCCTCGCTTTCCTTAATAGATGATTCAGCCCTTTTTCGTACAGCTATTTCCTCCTCAAGCTTTCTGTTTGCGCTGGCCAGATCAGCGGTCCGTTCCACGACTCTCCTGTCCAGCTCCGCGTGGGCCTGTATCAGGGCGTCCAGGGCCTGTTTCCTCTCTGTGATATCCTCCATTACCTTATGAAGGGCCTCCCGGCCATTCCAGGTTATTTTATTGACATTAAAATTTACATAAACAATGGACCCGTTCTTATGACGGAAGGCCGTCTCAAAATCGGCGACCTGTCCCAAGTCCCGCAGCCGTTCAATCAAGATATCCCGGTTAGCTGGTTCAACATAGAAATCGCGGATACTCATCGAAAGCATATTTTCTTTCGAATGGCCGAGAATTGCGGCCATAACCGGGTTGGCGGCCAGGATATCCCCGTCCATCGACACGATCCCGATGCCGACCCTGGCATTTTCAAAAAGCGCCCGGTACCGCTCCTCGCTTTCGCGGAGCAACTCATTCGCCTGCTGCAGCTCGCGGGTGCGTTCCCGCACTCGCAGCTCCAGCCCGTCCCGGGATGCCCGCAGATCCTCCTCGGCGCGGCGGCGGGCACTCTCCACCGAGTGCATATACAGGGCGGTTTCAATGGAAGCGCGCAGCTCGCGGTCTTCAACGGGTTTTACCAGGAAGCCGAAAGGCATGGTGTGTTTTGCCCGTTCAATGATATCAGAATCGGAGTAGGCGGTTACGAATATCACGGCGGTATTGTAATGCTCCCTCAATCGGGTAGCGGTTTCAATACCATCCATGGGGCCCTTGAGCCTTATGTCCATGAGGGCCAGCGGGGGCCTGGTTTCGCCGCAGATCCGAAGGGCCTCTTCACCGCTCCGCACGGTGATGACCCCGTATCCCCATGAGGATACGGTATTACCCATCTCCAGGGCGACGAGCTCCTCGTCCTCCACGATCATGATCATTTCATCCGCCATACCGCTCCTGCCTCCTGCAACCACACCGGATCACCTGATCCCTGCCCGCGAAGGATCAGAAGACCAGCTCGACCCTGGTCCCCCCTGCGCCGTTTATCGATATGGTCCCGTCAAGCTGGCGTGTCAGGGCGGTCACGATCTGCATCCCCAGGGATTCTTCCGCGGACGTGACGAGACGTTCCGGCATACCCGGACCGTCATCCTGAACCACCAGACGGTGACGGCCGTCATTCTCCCTCGTGAAGCGTATCGCAAGCTTCCCCCTGCGGCCATCCTTAAAAGCGTGCTTGAAGGCGTTGGTGATGAGCTCGTTCAGTATTATGCCGCAGGGAACGGCCTCGTCGATGCCGAGAAAAATGTCCCTTACATCAACCTCGAGCTCAACCTGTCCCGGCTCCAGGCTGAAGGAATAAAGCAGGCGCTCCGCGATCTCGCGCGCGTAGCGCGAAAAATCGACCCGGGCCATGTCGCCGGAATGGTACATCTTCTCATGCACCATGGCCATGGCCTGTATGCGGTTGCTGCTCTCCATGAATATGGCGCGGTACTTTTCGTCGTCGATCTTGCGCGCCTGGAGGGATATCAGGCTCGAGACGACCTGCATGTTGTTCTTTACCCGGTGATGCAGTTCCTTGATCAGCACCGTTTTCTCCTCCAGGGATTTCATCAGCATGCTCTCGTCGCGGATGCGGACAATCGCCATGGCGTAGACACTCCCCAGGCGCCTCGCCATCTTGAGGTCATCCCCGGTGTAATCCCTTGCCGAATTCGCAAGGGCAACCTGCCCCACCAGGGCGCCGCCGAACAGCACCGGCACCGAAAGGAAACGGGTGATTCCCCCGCGAACCTCCGGTGCGCCCTTCGAAGCGGGATGGCCGGCCGGGTCATTCGTGAAAAATTCGCGCTTGGTGTTGAGGGCGTGGCCCCAGAGGCCCGGGTAGAGCCCGTCCCCGCCTTTCCTGAAGATGACCTCGCCCTGATCTTCCCCGGGGGGCATCCAATCATTCATCTTCGTCGCGGCGCGGGCGATGTTGTCCCCGGTATCCGGATCTATCTCCGACACGAAGCCGAACTCGCTTTCGGAAAGGAGCCGCGCGTACTCCAGCACCATGTAGGCCGTTTCCGTGACGGTGAAGGACCTGGAGATAATGGATCCGGATATCCCGGCCAGGGCCATGTTGAGGGCCAGCTGGTCATGGAGGTCCTCCTCTGATTTTTTCCACTCGGTGATGTCTTCCCCGGAGCTCAGGGTCCCAGTAATCGCGCCGGAGGCGTCCCTCAGGAGGGTATTGTGCCAGGCGACCAGGCGCTCATCGCCCGATGCGGTCAGAACGGCATTTTCATAATATTCAACCGACGCTATTTCTTCTGTCATTATACTATTAAAAACAGATCTCACGTCTTCCCTGATACGTGCAGGGATAAACATGTCAAACCAGTTGGCTCCCTGGATCTTTTCTGCGGGATACCCGAGGGCTTCGCATGCTTTACGGTTCACCAGGGTCACTCTCTGGTCCCTGCTGAGGGCGACGAACATGACCGCGGCTATATCCAGGTACTTCTGCGCCAGGTCTTTCTGCGCGAGCAGTTCCTGTTCGACGCGCTTCAATTCAGTCATGTCCACGGCAATAGAAAGGAGCCTGGTTGTACCGCCAATGGTAATGCTGTCGCCGTAATACATGATGTCCCTGGGACCGCCCGCCTTCGGATAGACCCTGAGCGAGACCCCTCTGATGGCGCCGTCCCGGCGGGCCATTTCCCTGAGACGTTCCCGGTCTTCTGCAGTGACCCACCCGATATCCCGGGAGCTTCGTCCGATCAGCTGGTCCCTGCCGAAGCCCGACTTCGCGACAAACTGGTCATTCACGTCAATAAACGTCTCGTTTTCAGGGTCGGTGATGCTCATGAGGACAGGGGCGTTCATGAAAGCCTTCGCGAATTTCTCCTCGCTTTCCCGCAGGGCCGCCTCGGCCTTTACGCGGTCCGAAATATCTATCGCCGATTTTATCATGCATGGCATGCCATGGATGGTGGCGGCCACGGCCGAATAGAGGACGGTGAGTATCCGGCCGTCCTTGGTGCGGATTTCGACCTGGCGGTCATGGACCGTGCCGCCGGCGGAAAGCTCGCCGCGAAGCAGCATGTCCTGGTCCTTGTCCACCCACAGGTCCAGGTCCTCCGGTGTGCGGCCGAGCACCTCGTCGCGGCCGTAGCCGGTCAGGGCGAGGAATTCATCGTTCACATCAATATATATCCCGTCAAGGTCCGAGGAAATGGCCATGGAGATCGGCGACAGATGAAAGGCCTTTGAAAATCGCTCCTCGCTCTCGCGGAGCGCATCTTCCGCCTTTTTGCGTTCAGTGACATCGATAAACTGGCCCAGGAGGCACGGTCTGCCGTCATATTCCACCGTAACGGCCGAGATATCGGCGTAGAAGACCGACCCGTCCTTTTTCAGGCAGGGCAGGTCACGGGATACGCCGATATCCCTGTCCAGCAGCGACCGGAACTCGGCATTTACCCGTTCAATATCTCCCGGCGGATGGATGTCCTGCACGCCGATGGCGAGCATTTCATCGCGGTCGTAGCCGAACATGGCACAGGCCGACGGATTGGCGTAGACAAAGCGGCGGGAATCCCGGTCAGCCGTTATGATTCCAACGGGGGAGAAATTCAGAAGAGTCTGCACCCTCTGCTCACTGCGGTCCAGGTCCGCCTGGGAGCGGAGCAATTGTTCATTGGTCTGTTCCATCTCCTCCATGGCCGCCTGGAGCTCCTCGTTGGCCGCGTCCAGCTCTTCGTTGGCCGAAGCAAGCTCTTCGTTGGCGGCAGCCAGGTCCTCGTTGGCAACGGCAAGCCCGGCCGCTTTTTCCTCAAGGCTCTCGATGATAGGATTGCTGACGCGTTTTACCGCAAGAATGCCAAAAAATATTATTACCGTCGAAAAGACCGCAACGACGAGCCCCGCCCTGATAAAGGGGGCGCGGATATCCGAGATGTCGATTTTTGCCACAACCCCGAGATTTAATCCGGTAACCGGCTCGTAGGCGGCCAGGACCGTCGCGCCATGGTAATCCTTCCCCACCATGGTCCCGGACTTCCCTTCCAGAGCCCGGCACATGGGCTCCGCCAGACCGGAATGCACGCCGACCACAGGGGGGAGTTTTGAATTTCGATGGCGGCGCAGGGCCGCAATGAAATGTATCTCGCCGGCCTTCCTCCTGGCGACCGTTATCTCCATCCTCCTGTTATGCCGTTCGTACAATTTTATGGCGTTGTCTATTCTGCCGGCAAGCCAGATATAGTAAGCTTCCGATCCGACGATCGCGGTCCCGCCCGGTCCAGCGGCCATTTGGGATTCAACAAAATGCGCCAGCACCATCGCGCTGTCGCTCAGACCGTCCCGCGTCCTTTCAAAGGAGGTCTTATAGAGAAGCATGTTCGAAAAAATACCGACGCACAACACCAAGGCGGATAATATCAGGATGATATAGATGATTCGTTTTCGCTCTTCCATATTTCGGTCTGCTTCATCAACGATAATCGGAGACGGATCCCCCTTTTGCCACTTTTGTATATAAACTAACGGATTATTCAAAATCAAAAAAATGTATCCGCACCGTTTTAAACGCATCGCAGTCAACAGGATGTATAATTATCACTAAACCTTAATAAAATAACATAATAACGAAAAATAGTCAAAGGAAAAGAGGCGTTTTTCACCTGTCGTCATAGTCCTTTTCAGGCGGCCGGAAAGACGTCGCCATGCGACAAATATTTGTTGCGCTTATAAAAACCATCGACGACAGTGCATACCGATAAAATCCGAACATTGGTCCGAGACATGATTGACGTAATGAATAATTACGGGAAGGACGGGATTCCCTTCATTTTTATTATAGACTTCCTTCAGCGGATGCCCGTCATCCTGCCGGTCGATCTCGTGGACCCTGCCGATGTATTATACGATTTCAGAGGTTATACCAACGCCGGGGCGGCCATGGTTCCGGCAGATAAAATCTATCTTGACAAAAAGCCCGTGGATTACGCCTCCTACCGGTGCGCCTTCGATGTTGTCCGCGAGCGCCAGTTGTCCGGGGAGACCTACCTTGCCAACCTTACCTTCCCCACTCCCATCAGCATCAACCTCACGCTGAAGGACATCTTTTTTCGTTCGCAGGCGCCATACCGGTTATGGTGCCGGGACCGATTCGTCGTGTTTTCCCCCGAACCTTTCATCAGAATCGACAATGGCGTGATCTCTTCGTTCCCCATGAAGGGGACCATCGACGCATCCATCCCGGGCGCCAGGGAACTGCTGCTGGATGACGAAAAAGAACATGCCGAACATGTCACCATCGTTGACCTTATCCGCAACGACCTGAACATGGTTGCGACGAATGTGGCCGTGAAGCGGTTCAGGTATATCGAGACGGTGGAAACCCATGCCGGCAGTCTTCTCCAGGCAAGTTCCCACATAACCGGTACGCTTCCGGACGATTACCGGGAAAGGATCGGCACCATCATAGGAGCCCTGCTGCCGGCGGGGTCCGTCACCGGGGCGCCGAAAAAAAAGACGGTTGAAATAATCAGGGAAACCGAAACCTATGACCGTGGTTACTACACGGGCATATGCGGATATTGTGACGGATCACGCCTCGACAGCGGCGTCATGATCCGCTTCATAGAGAAAAATGGAGATAAAACCATTTTCAAGAGCGGCGGCGGATTGACCGTTTACAGCGACCCGGAGCGGGAATACAGGGAGATGATAGACAAGGTATATGTGCCTATTGTTTGAATCCATCAGAATCATCGGTGGCCGCGCGGAGAATCTTCCGCATCACAACCGGCGGATGAACGGTTCGCGGAAAGAGCTCTTCGGCTGCAATGACGCCATCGACCTGAATGCCGTCATCACAGTCCCCGAGGGCCACCGTGAAGGCAGGCACAAATGCAAGGTGGTGTATTCCGACCGCATACACGAAGTGCTGTTTGAACCGTATCCCGGCCGGGCGATCAGGAGCCTGAAGATAGTCGCCTGCGATGACATCGATTACTCCCATAAATACACGGACCGGGGAAGCATAAACGCCCTGTTCCGCCTGAGAGGCCGATGCGACGACGTTCTTATCGTGAAAAACGGCCTTGTCACCGATACGTCGATCAGCAATATCGCCTTTCATGACGGCTCCCGATGGATAACGCCGCGGAGCTTTCTCCTGAGGGGCACCAGGCGGGACCAGTTGATTTCGCAGGGCACAATCGTTGAGGCCGACATTCGGGTTCAGGATATAGCCGCCTTTACAAAAGCATCTCTTCTCAACGCCATGCTGGACCTCGGGGAAACCGTTGTGGAAACCGGGAATATTGTTTATTAATTCCGTCCCGGCGTCGGTATCCCCATCATCCCTTCACATGCCGATGTCCTTAAAGGTTCCCATCTCGCTGACGATCTTCAGCGCCGCCTCGATGATATGAAAGGCCAGGGCCGCCCCGGTCCCCTCGCCAAGCCGCATGTCAAGGTCCAGCATCGGCGACAGCTCAAGGAGGCGGCTGATGGCGGCCACGCCGGGCTCCGCGCTGGCGTGGGAAGTGAACATGAAGTCGCGAGCCCCGGGATGCATCTTCACCGCGGCCACGGCTGCGGTCCCGGCGATGAAGCCGTCGATCACGATGGGCCTGCGCCGGGCCGCGGCGGCGAGGTAGCAGCCGCACAGGCCGGCGATGTCGAAGCCGCCCACCTTCGCAAGCACGTCGACCGGGTCGGCAGGATCGGGCCTGTTCAGCTCCACCGCCCTGCGGATCGTCTCCTTCTTGTGGCGCAGGCCCTCGTCGGAAAGGCCGGCGCCGCGGCCGACAATCTCGTCCAGGTTTCCGGCGCCAAAGGCATGGAGCACCGCGCTGGCCGTTGTGGTATTGCCGATGCCTATTTCGCCGGTCCCCAGAATTCCGGTCCCTTCATCCAGGGCCATGACCGCGATATCGATACCGGTCTCGATGGCGCGCAGGGCCTCGTCGCGGGTCATGGCCGGGCCGCAGGCCATGTTCGATGTCATCCTCCTGATCTTCCTGTTGATAACCCGGCCGTCCCGCACGTCGCCCTCAAGGCCCAGGTCGACCAGCTTAATCTCGGCGCCGGCGTGACGCGCCAGCACGGACACCCCCGATATTCCCTTCAGCATGGTCTCCGCCACCAGGGTGCTGATCTCGCGCGGAAAGGAGCTTACCTTCTCCGCGGTAACGCCGTTGTCGCCGGCCATGACGAGGATGGTCTTTTTGCCGATGGGGCCGCCGACGGCGCCGGTGATACCGGCGAGCTTTATTGCGATCTCCTCGAGCCTGCCGAGGCTGCCGGGAGGCTTGAGAAGGCTGTCGAGACGTTCCCGGGCCTGCCGCATGGCATCGCCATCGAGGGGACTGATCTGTTTCATGGTTGATTCAAGCAATGACATGGGCTTTCCTTATATATAAAATTTGAGATGTAGAAGGCGGGTTCACGTGGCCCCGCCTTGTACGGTTACATAAAATTCATGTGTTGCAGAGAATACAGCTTATCCAGGATGAGGACCGAGAGAAGGAACATCACCTCCGAAAGCTCTATGACCGCGCCGATGACATCGCCGGTGATGCCGCCTATCCTTACCTTTACATATAGCACCACGGCAAGGTTGAAGGCTATGATAATCATAACCAGCGGTATCGCGGCAAATTTTAGCAGCAGCACGCTTATGATCACCGCCAGCGATGTTGAAATGACAATCTTTGCCGGGCCGGTGTGCTCCACCAGTCCGGCGGCCATGCCCTTCTCATCCTTCCTCGCATAGGGGGAAAGGCCGGCGCTCCAGGAAACGGTCATGCGCGACAGCACGGGCATCGCCGCGAGGCAGAGGACCAGGTACCTGTCGGGCAGGGAAACCAGCAGGATGTATTTCATCATCAGGACGAGGATAAGGCCAATGGCGCCGCTGGTCCCCAGTCGGGAATCCTTCATGATGTCGAGGGTCCGCTCCCGGTCGCGGTAACTGAACAGCCCGTCGAAGGTGTCCGCGAGACCGTCAAGATGAAGGCCGCCGGTGACGGCAATTTCGGCAACCATGGCGAAAAAAACAGCCAGCATGCGGATGCCCGACAGGCCGGCCAGCAGACAGGTCCCGGCCCCTATCAGGCCTATCAGGAGGCCTACGAGCGGGGCAAAAACAGATCCCGCGGCAAAGACCCGGTCGCTGTACTCAATTTTCACCGGCACCGGGATGCGCGTCAGGAACTGCAGGTTGAGAATAAAGCCGTTTATGTAATCCTTGATCATATATCCTTACCACGGGACATCAGGATGAGGCAATGCCAGCCTATTTTATCTTCATCGGGACCCCGGACACCATAAGGTACACTTCATCGGCAACGCCCGCAATCACCTGGTTCATCTTTCCCGCTATGTCGCGATAATACCTGCCGAGGGGCGTCGGCGGCACGATCCCCATGCCAAGCTCATTCGACACGATAAGGGTTTTCCCGTGAAAATCCCGCGCCATATCGAGAAAAGCGGATATCTCTTTCATGATGACCTGTTCAATGCGATCTGCGGCGTCAATACCGGCACTGTCCCAATCCACACCCGCATCAAGGACCATGAAGTTGGAAACCATGATGGTGACGCAATCCAGCAGAACATATCCATAGTCAGACAGGTCATGCCTCAGGGACGGGGCCAGATCGCGGTAACATTCCACTGTTTTCCAGGCCGGGTTGCGCTGTGACCGGTGGCGCGCGATCCGGTCCTTCATCTCGTCATCAAAACCGATGCCCGTGGCGACATAGAGGACATCGTCTTCCCCGGCGAGGAGGGACTCGGCGAACCGGCTCTTGCCGCTTCGGGCGCCCCCGGTGATGAATATTATCTTTCCCATGGTTAACCTGTCATCAAAAACGAATCCCCGGACCAACGGCCCGGGGATTCCCTTGTTTCCTCGAGTAGTGATGCCGCCCCGATATCACGCGAGCAAAGCGGCAGATCGCACCGGCAGGTCTTCTGGCTTCCGGATTATCCTACGACCGCGCCTTCCCGCCTTTCGGCAGTGGCATCATGCGGCCTTCGTCCCCGGATACAGCGGCGGGCCCGCACCCGATTCTCACGGGTTTCCCTCTTATCTCGCGTCACATCCTGACAATGACGGGAGTACCGATGCATGCATCATGTGTTTCCAACCACACTACACCCGACCCGTTTTGACAAGAAAAAAAGTTAAATAACACAAGGACAGCAATGATATTATTTTCAGATAAAGCGCCACCTTTTCGTATAATGAGTAATATCCCACTGACGAAGAGGTATTGGACATGGAAACAACCATGAATATCAATAATGATCTGCTGGCGGCTATTTCACGGGCTGCCGTCAAAAGAGGGATTTCCCGCTCCAGGATGATTGTATTAATATTGAAAGAAGTTCTGCCCGATATCAACGGACCGGCAAGGTACGGAAAACTGATCTGCTATCAGGAGCGATCCAATCCGGAAAGCTGGCATACATTTCATTTGCAGGTGAGAGAGGATGATTATGAGTTTCTGCTGGATCTCCGGAAACTATTGAAAATGTCAGTTTCTTGCATATTGGCATACGCGTTTAAAAGATATCTGAAAAGAATCAATACCGATAAGAATCGGTTTAAAAACTATGTTATTATAAAAAGGATCAATGCCGGTATAATTTTCTGGACATTAATCTGGGGATATCCACCCGACATCGAAACCTATCTCCCCCCGTATGTCCCATAGGCCGTCCCACTATTTTATGCTTGCAAATATTTTTATTGACAGCTTTAGTTCTCTGCTCCTAATGTCACCTGTTGTTCTTTAAATATCTGGAGGAAGTCGGGTGTGATTCCCGCGCTGTCCCGCAACTGTAATTCCGCCACGGCGGATAAGCCAGAACTTCCATAACTGTGATATCCTCGAGGAACGGGAGCCAGTTGGCCATACTTCATCAACGAAGTTAATGTCTGACACACCAAAACGCGCCCCGGGCGCGTTTTTTATCGTCAGCCCTGTACAATCTCCTCTCCATACCGGATATCCTGTGATAAAGAATCAAGCTAATACGATAGTTATCGGAGGAGGATGTATGAATTTTATTCAAAGGATGCTTTTACTTTTCCTGGCAATTTCCCTTATATTCGCAGCCCCATTATTGGGCCAGCCCAAGGACAAGGGTCCGCTGAACGACAAACAGGATGTTCCCGGAACACCTGACAGGGAAGAACCGAACCAGGAGGATGATAAGGCGGAAGATCAAAAAGCAAAAAACGAAATTATCATCACCGCCACCAAATCCGGCATTAACAAAAAGGAAACCGGATCATCCATCACGGTCATAACCGCTGAAGAAATCGACCAGACGAAAAAGATGAAAGTGGTGGATATGCTCAAAAACATCCCGGGCGTGTCAGTGTCACAGAGTTCACCCTTGGGGGGGATTGCCGATCTGTACATGCGGGGCACCCAATCCAATCATACAACAGTGCTTATCGACGGAGTCAAGGTCAATGATCCCTCATCCACAGGGCATGGATTTGATTTTGCCCATCTCACCACAGATAACATCGATCGTATAGAAATTGTCCGCGGGTCCCAGAGCGTCCTGTACGGCTCTGATGCCATCGGCGGGGTCATCAATATCATAACAAAAAAAGGGGAGGGCAAGCCGCAGGTAACGGTACAGGCCGAAGGAGGTTCATTCAAAACCTTCAAGGAATCCGCAGGCGTCAGCGGAGGCACTGACTGGGCATACTATTCATTTAACGTATCCCGCACCGATTCAAAGGGTTTTTCGCGCACTTCAACCTGGCGGGGCATTCGAAAATCTTTTTTAAAAGACAGGCACGATGGCTACGATACAACCGCCGTTTCGACACAGGTTGGCCTGAAAACGATCCATGACAGCTGGCTTTCTTTATCGCTTCGTTTTACCGATTCCAAGACAAAAATCGCAAACGGCGCCTTTGAAGAAGATAAAAACCATACATTTGAGAACCAGAACCTCGCCCTGAACATCAAGTACAATATCCCGTTATTCGAATGGTGGGAATCAACACTCCTCTATACATTCATGAACCAATACCAGCGTGACAAAAACCAGCCGGATGCATATGAATATGCGACTTCGTATGTGACAAGCGGGGGCTATCCATCCTTAAGTTATTCAAACATGTCTTTTAAAGGCAACATGATGTCGGGAGAATTCAAAAACAGGTTTTCCATCATGGACATCGACGAAATAGTCTGCGGCGTATCCTATGAAAAAGAATGGGCTTCCACGATGCCCTACTGGTTTTATTACAGCCAGTTTTATGCCGGCGCCATGGACTTTACCGAACCCATTGATAAAAGTGACGGGACCTGGGCCGTTTATGCTCAAAACCACCTTAAACTTTTAAAGCGAATATTTATCATAGCCGGAGGACGGTATACCAAACCGGATCATTTTGAAGACAGCATCGATTATGGCGTGTCAGGATCGTTCATTGTTCCTGTGACAGAAACAAGATTCAAAGCCAGCACGGGCACCGGGTACAAGATACCATCCCTGTATCAGCTATATAATGTCTTTGATCGCTACCGCCAATTCACCTGGGCTTATCTAAAACCTGAACGCACACTAAGTTATGACGCAGGCATTGAACAATCCCTTTGGAAAGATAGAATCGTTCTCGAGATCAATTATTTCAATATTGATTATAAAAACCTGATCGTCTATGATATATTCATAGACAGGAGCGGCAGATACTGGAACAGCGAAGGTCTTACCCGCGGGGTCGAATGCATTGCGTCCTTTAAACCAATCGATGATATCGTGATAAAGGGGTATTACACCTACACGCGGTCCTATGACAAGTTCTTTCACACCGGAGACATGGTACGCCGTCCGCGCCACCAGGCGGGAATTACCGTGAATTACACGTTCCTGAAAAAAGGAAATATCAACGCCGGATTCAATTATGTGGGAAAACGGAGGGACTATTACCGGTTTCCCCATTTCAGCTACATGAATCCGTATTACCGTCTGGACCTTTCCGCTTCATGGTGGATAATAGAACAGCTCCAGGCCTTTTTCCGTGTGGAGAACGTTCTCAATAAAAAATATGATGAAGTCCGCGGTTACCGGGCAGCTCCCTGTTCGGTCTATGGCGGCCTGAAGGCCGTGTTCTGATCGATCATGTTTCCCGCGCCGCCGGGCCATCCCGTCATGGCGGCTCGAACATAACTTGACAAAACCGGAGTGCACGGTAATATGCTGCCGTATGGGAATATTTACCAAGAGGAAGGACAAATCCGACGATTACACGAAACTCGTGCGGGAATTCGAAAAGATCCCGGACGGAGAAACCCTCCCCCGCGAGGGGGCATGTTCATTTTTTTACGAACATTTCACCTACGCAGGGGAAACCATCCCGCTGAAAACACGGGACGGATTTGTTTTTTTTCACATCGAAAATGACGATGTCATCCAGGAAATACTGTCCGGCGTTCCCTCGGTACAGGTAAGTGAAGACAACGGGAGGACCCTCGTATCCGTACTGTTTAAGTCAGGACAGATCATCAATTGGATCCAGCTGATCATTGACGCATCCAACCCGAAGAGCCGCGAAATACTCCTTTCATTGACAAAAAGGAAGAAAATAGAAGTAGGCCTTATAAATCTTGTCTATGGCGCACGGGCCAGGGAACGAATGCTGACGATCCCCATTCCCGACATTATCCTCTCGCAAATAAAAAAGGCCGCCGGATGATCCGGCGGCCTTTCAGTTTCTGCGTTATCGCGATTACTGCTCCGGCGCCCCGGTGAAGATAGCCGATGTCGATTTGACCACGGCTGCCTCGCCGGCGAGGATGTAGTCGCACTTGCCGAAAAACTTCTGGAACTCGGCGCCGATATAGAACTGGGCGGAAAGCATCCGGCCGTAGTAGTAGGCCGCTTCCATGTTGTCGGCGAGAAGCTTCTCAAGGTCCGCGCCTTTCTTGTCGCCTACCATCTCTTTCGCCTTCGGGGTCACCAGGGTCAGCGCCCAGAGGTGGATAAAGGCGTAGGACAGCATTGCGAAGGCCTGCTGCATCGGAGTAGCATTGGCAAAAATATGGAGATATTTGCCGCCGTCCATGAGGCCCTTCATGTACTTGACGACCTCGTCTATCTTAGCGACGCCCTTCTCCATCACGGCGATATACTTGTCGTCAACAACGCCCTTGGCCTTCTTGATGGTATCTTCGATCTTCTTCTTATAAACGCTGTAGTTGTAGAAATCCTTGTCCATAAGGAGCTTCCGCATCGCCAGGTCCATCGACTGGATGCCGTTGGTTCCTTCGTACAGGGTGAGGATCTTGGCGTCGCGGGCGTACTGCTCGACCGGGTAGTCGGAGCAGAACCCGTAGCCGCCGTAGCACTGGATGGCGTCAGCGGTGACTTCCCACGCGGAATCGGTGTTCCCGGCCTTGTTGATGGGAATGAGGAAGTCGAGGAGGGCCTGGGCCTCTTTCTTCGCCGTGTCCTTCTCGACATGGACCAGGTCGGTCACGTAACCGCAGAAGAGGGTGAGGGTCCTCATCGCCTCGACCCGGGCTTTCATGGAAAGAAGCATCCGCCTCACGTCGGGGTGGTTCATGATGGTGGCGTTTTTCGCGTCGGGCTTCATCATGTCCTCGACCCGCTTGCCCTGCACCCGGTTCCGGGCGTAGGTGACGGCATGCATGTAGGCGGCGCTTGAAACAGAGGCGCCCTGGCCGCCGACATAAAGACGGGCTTCATTCATCATCTGGAACATGATCTTCATCCCCTGACGGGCCTCGCCCATCAGGAATCCCTGGCATTTGCCTTCATCGCCGAAGACCATGGTGCAGGTCGGGTTCCCGTGGATGCCCATCTTGTGCTCGATGCCGGCGCACTGGACGTCATTGGGCTCGCCTATTGAGCCGTCATCCTTGATGCGGTACTTGGGAACGAGGAAAATGGATATACCCTTGGTCCCTTCGGGATCGCCTTCGATCCTGGCAAGGACCGGGTGAATGATATTCTTTGAAAAATCATTGTCGCCGGCGGAGATGAAGATCTTCTGGCCTTTGATGGAATAAGTCCCGTCGGCGTTCTTGGTGGCCTTGGTCTTGAGGGCGCCGACGTCGGACCCAGCGTCAGGCTCGGTAAGGCACATGGTCCCTCCCCATTCGCCGGTAAGCATTTTCTCGATAACGGCCTTCTTCCACGGATAATCGGGCAGAAACTTCATGTACATGTTGCAGGCGCCGATGGAAAGCATCGGGAACATGGTGAAGGCGCAACTTGCTGCGGTGAAATAGTCGGTGACCGTGTAATATATCGACTCCGGCATCCCCATGCCTCCCCACTGGGGGTCGGTGGCGACCCCGATGAAGCCTGCGTCATAATAGGCCTTCAGGCCCGGGAAGTATTCCTGGGGTATCGTTACCTTCTTGGTGGCGGCATCATATTTGGCGCCGTTCTTGTCGGCAGCCGCGTTGATGGGATACACCTGCTCGACGGCTATCTTTTCGGCGAGGTCAACGACGCTTTCCATGGTGTCCTTGTCAAAATCGGCAAACTTTTCATACTTGGTCAGCTTATCAACTTCAAACATTTCAAATAATATGAACTTTGTGTCTCTTGAATCAACAATAGGATTTGCAGCCATACATCACTCCTCCGTAAAAATATAATATACCATCCCCGTATGCGGATATATACGTATGCACATTAATATCCAAGCATTATGAGGAGCCCTTTTTTTGTCAAATAATATTGGACGGCACCTGATACCAGAATTTTGTTATTTTGCACAGAGTGTCAGATTATGAATCCCCCCGACCCCCACAGGGGGCGCGTGTGAAATTCTTTTCACTATTGTTTACAATGCAACAAAGTGCTCATGGATGCAGAAAGAAACAAAAGCGCCTTGAAATACTAAAACACCGAAAAATCTGCTTTTTTATGCCCCTTCAGAGGGTCAGGGGGGGGCTTCATGCGATGGCGAACCAGCAGAACGACAGGTCAATGAAATAAGTGTTTTGGTTTTTTATGAGGAAATAAAAATCGGCCTATTTCAAACCCTTCGCTATCTCTATGCCCCGTTCGATGGCCTTCAGGTTGTCCGGGATGGTGTCCTTGAGACGGGCGGGTATGACCTTGTCGATTACGGCCTTGAGGTCATTAAAATCAAGGAAAGGAAGCCCGTCGATAAAACAGCCCAAGGTGATCATGTTGGCCAGCTTGGGGTTGCCCATCGCGACGGCCTCCTCGTTGATCCTGACCTTCATGACGCTAACGCCGTCTTTTACCTTTATTTTATCTTCAGGAATAAGGCTGGTATTGACGATCAGCCTGCTGCCCGTGTTCAGCATGTTCTGGTAGAATTCCAGGCCGATGAGATCAAGGGCCAGAAGAGCGGACGGATTGTTGGTTATGGGCGAGCCGATCTCTTCATCGGATACGATGACGTACACGTTGGTCCTGCCGCCGCGCTTTTCCACGCCGTAGGAAGGCAGGTAGGTCACCTCCAGGTTCTTCTCCATCGAGGCCAGGGCTACGATCAGGCTGATGGTCTGAATCCCCTGCCCCCCGAATCCGGTCATAATCACGTCGTAGTACATAGGTTCTCCATTTCTGCTAGCGTGGGGTTTAAACCCCACGCTATAAGAAATCCTTTCCCGTTCTCTCCTTGAAAACGCCCAGGGGAAAGTAAGGGATCATCTCGTTTTCTATCACGTCCAGCGCTTCTACGGGAGAGACGCGCCAGTTGGTATTACAGGTCGACAGCAGTTCCACCATGGAGAAACCCATCTGGTTGATCTGCATTTCGAAGGCCTTTACGATGGCCTTCTTCGCCTGGATTACGTTCTTGGGTTTATGGAGGGAAACCCGGGCCGAATAGGCGACGCCTTCCAGAGTCGCCAGGAGCTCAGCCATCCTGATGGGATAACCTTCGGTCTGGAAATTCCTCCCGTAGGGCGATGTCGTGGTCTGCTGGCCCAGGAGCGTGGTGGGAGCCATCTGCCCCCCCGTCATGCCGTATACCGAGTTATTAATGAAGATAACGGTAATGTTCTCGCCGCGGTTGGCGGCGTGGATGATCTCCGACGTGCCGATGGCCGCCATGTCGCCGTCGCCCTGGTAGTTGAAAATGATCCTGTCCGGCTGTGCGCGCTTCATGCCCGTGGCCACCGCCGGCGCCCTGCCGTGGGGCGCTTCAAGCACATCGATGGAGAGATAGTGGTACAGGAACACGCAGCACCCCACTCCCGGGACGCCGATGGTCCGGTCGGTGATTCCCAGCTCGTCGAGGGCCTCGGCCACCAGCCGGTGGGCAATGCCGTGGGTGCAGCCGGGGCAGAAATGGGTCGGCGTGTCGGTGAGGCATTCGCTCCTGCCGAAAACTTTGTTCATATGCTACTCCAGCGCCTTCTTGATCTCCGCCAGCACTTCGTCCGGGAACGGGATCCCCCCGCCGGGCCTGCCGTAGAAGGATAACTTCGCGTCCTTGTGGGCGTTTATCTTCACGTCATAGAGCATCTGGCCGGTGTTCATTTCCACCACCAGAATCTTCTTGATTCTTTCCGAATGGCGATACACCTGCTGTTCCGGGAACGGGAAGAGCGTTATCGGCCGCAGCAGGCCTATCTTGAGCCCCTCCTCCTTCGCCATCCTGATCGCGGTCTTGGATATCCGCGACGGGGTGCCGAAGGCCACGATCATCAGGTCCGCGTCGTCCAGGCGGAACTCCTCGCACAACACCTCGTTGGCGCGGACTTCGTCATACTTCTTCTTGAGCTCCAGGTTATGCTGTTCCTGCTCGCCGGGCCCCAGGTAGAGCGACTTGAGGAGCTTCGGCTTCTTGCCGTCGCGGCCCTTCAGCGCCCAGGGCTTGTCGGGCATCACCACGGGATGGTCGGGCGTGAGCCGGCACGGCTCCTGGAACTGCCCCACCATGGCGTCAGCAAGGATGATTGACATCATGCGGTACCTATCGGCAAGCTCGAAGCCCTTTATGGTGAGGTCGAACATCTCCTGCACCGAAGCCGGCGCCAGCACGATGTTCCGGTAATCGCCATGGCCGCCGCCGTGCACGGCCTGCATGTAATCCCCCTGGGTGGGGGATATGCCGCCGAGTCCCGGGCCGCAGCGCATGATGTTGACGACCAGGCCCGGGATGTCCGAGCCGGCCAGGTAGGAAAGCCCTTCCTGCATGAGGGAAATGCCCGGCCCCGAGGACGAGGTCATGGCACGCGCCCCCGAGGCGCCGGCGCCCAGGACCATATTGATAGAAGCGATTTCGCTCTCGGCAGGTATGAAGGTGCCGCCGTGTTTGGGAAGCTCCCTGGCCAGGTATTCGGGTATATCGTTCTGGGGAGTAATGGGATAGCCGAAGTAGTAGCGGCATCCCGCCTGGATCGCCCCCTCGGCGAGGGCGATGTTCCCTTTGGTCAGCTTCTTATCGGTCATTTGAACACCTCTATGGCGGTATCGGGACACATGAGGGCGCAGGTCTTGCAGGCGGTGCATGTATCTTCCGCGCCTTCGGCAAATTGCGCCGGGAAATAGCCTACCCGGTTATGCTTGTCGGAAACAACGATGAGCTGCCTGGGGCAGAACTTAATGCAGAAATAACATCCCTTGCATCGGTCAGCGTCTATTGTAATGTGGGCCATATCGGCGGTGAATGATCCTCTTTAACTTTTTAGATAGTATTAAAACACCGTATGCTTAAATATATAATCATTATAAATATTAGTCAAGTAAAACATTTTAACCTTCATATACACTCTATAAAATCAACCTTTTTGAAGTCAACAATATCTGGCCGTGAATCCAAAAATTTACCGGCAACAAATTGGACGGCGATTAAAAAATATATCCCAATAAATCTGTTCACTGCTGTCCCATAGATTTTGTGGGTTTGAATAAAAAATGCTATTAATTTCT
>CALMRZ010000089.1 GCA_937872225.1 uncultured Spirochaetota bacterium | reverse complement strand
TATTTTAACGAAAATGCACACTGATACACATGGAAGCGCACGCATAACGGTCCGTTAGTCGTCTTACAAGCAGAGGGTCACTGGTTCAAGTCCAGTAGCGCCCAATCATAACTCCTGATTTAATCAGGAGTTTTTGTTTTTTAGGACTACTCGACCACCAGCATTATCATTCCCATTTGACCATTATTTGACCAAACTGTTGAAGAGGTTCTTGAAGCTTAACTTCCTGCACCCTCTGATAATTACGCGGAAGGCCGCCTGCGCGGCAGCTCGACAAAAGCTCTTGAATCAGTGCGGGAGTTTTAAGTCTATACTCATTGTATATCTATCGTTGTTATTGCGCACAATGAGGTCCCTTCACAAGGTAACGATCGAGCCGGTTGGCGAAAGCCTGGCGGTCCTTCTGGCTGAAGGAGGAAGGCCCGCCCGCGTCCATGCCGCTGTTCCTGAGAAGGTCCATTACATCGCGCGTGGCAAGGCGGTCCTTGATGTTTTCGGGCGTATACAGATCACCGCGGGGATTGAGCACGAAACCGCCTCTGGCGATCACGCGGTCAGCAAGGGGCAGATCCGCGGAAATGACCAGGTCACCGGCCTCCACCATGTCAACGATGCGGTCATCCGCCACGTCAGGGCCGGCCGGAACGACAACACATGAAATATACGCGGAGCCCGGCACGGTCAGGCACTGATTCGCCACGAGCACGAGGGGGACATGAACGCGCTCGGCCGCGCGATAGAGTATTTCTTTGACAACGACCGGGCATGAATCCGCATCAACCAGTATCCGCATCAAACGCCCCCTGTAAGCTCTTCCATCCAGGACCGGAGGGCCTTCCTGACTTCCCGGTCAACGATGGAAAATATCCGGTGAACAGTGTCATGCGAAGCCGCACGGGAATGCCCCGCGACCTTGATAACGTTCATGTTCAGTTCATCGTTTAACGAATATAATTTCCTGTATAATGACGCGCTCTGCATCTCGCTGTTTGTTTTCCTGCTTATATACTGCCTGCTCTCCAGCCCGGATCTTCTTCGCGATAAATCCGCCACACATTGGGAATCCGTGTACACTGACAATTCCCCATGGCCGGAACCGGTTACCGCGGTGCGATAATCCTCCAGCGCCCATACAATCGTCTTAAGTTCCATTTGAGTTGAACCTACGCCCGTGCACCTGCGCAGCACCAGGCGCCCGAGTATATCCGCTTTCTCAATGCTGCCGGGACCGGCTTCCAGGAGCGCGGCAGGCAGAAAAAGACACCCTCCCACGCCGCGCTTGAGCCGCGAATTCACGCTCGCGTCCGCGAACAGGACATCGCCGCCGATCGGCTATTTTTCTTTCCTGCCCATTTCAACAGCACCCGTGAATGCAAACCATATCGAACAATTCTATTATATGGCACCTGGTGTCAATTATATCTTGTTTTCCGCGCTATAATGCCGTGTCAAGCCCAATCAGACCCGAATCCGGAGAACACGAACCGCACTCTAAACATTTTTCCTTGCCACACGCTGTTGTACGAATTAAAACCAGCCATCAGGAATACCCCATAATGGAATTTGAAGTAATAGAACATGATGACGTGATCAGTATCGCCGTTGCAGGTGATGTCAATCCGTATACCAGCAAGAGCTTCAAGGATGCATTATTTGAAATCATCGAAACCGGAAATAAGAATATAACTCTTGATTTCTCCCGTGCGGATTACATGGATTCATCGGGCATTGGCTCCCTGATAAGTCTGTATAAAATCCAGAGCAAAAGAGGAAAAAAGCTGCTCATCAGCAAAGCAAATGAAGACATCAATAACTTTATCAGATTGGCTGGCCTGTCGGATCTGATCGCAGGGTGATTCTTGCGGTTTCTTAGAAGACCTTATCCCCGTATCTCATCACCATGCGAGCAGTGAAGAAAGGATAGTGAACGGTAAGCATATGGATACAACCGGCGCCAAAGACCTGAATGACCATCATCCCGTGAACGCCGCGGCCGGGACCGGACGCGCGGTCTTCATCGACATGCTCCGCGTGATCTGCGTGGCGTGGCTCGTTCCCTTTCACACGGCGCGCATCTACGACCTGTGGGAAATCAATTACGTGAAAAGCGGCGACACCAGCGTCGCCCTCTCCGCCCTCATCGGGCTCACGGGCCCGTGGCACATGCCCCTTTTCTTTCTCCTTGCCGGGGCCTCGACGCACCTTGCCCTCAACAGGCGAAGCGGGGCTGAATACGCGCGGGAACGGATGCCGCGCCTCCTCGTCCCCCTGCTCTTCGGCGCCGCGGTCCTGATCCCCGGGTTAAAAATTCCCTATTCCCTCCTCGGCAGTTTCCCCTACTGAATAATAATCCAATGAAGTGATGCCGGATCAAAAATTCAATTTGACTCGCCGCGGTTTTCAATATATCCTTTATTATTAAAGAAGAATTCACCGGGGGGCTTCCGTATGGACATAAAAATCAGGGAAAACGATGATATAATCACCGTCAGCGTCAAGGGCGATATTGAATTATACACCCACGCGAAATTTAAAAACAAGCTTTTTGAGCTCTCCACGGCTTCGAATAAAAATATAAATATAGATTTGTCACAGGTGGATTACATGGATTCTTCCGGGCTGGGCACCCTGGTGACCCTGCACAAGATTCAGAACAAAAAGGGCAGGAAACTGACCATCAGCAATGTAAATGCCGATATCCGCAACCTGATACGATTGTCCACCCTGTCGGATATCTTCGAGGTGTGAGGGTTGACTATCCTGAAGATGCGGGCCATCTCTCGCCAGGGCGCACCCGGCTGCTTTTCACGTACGCTTTCCGGAATCTTTTTTGATGCCTCCCCGATAATCCGTATTGCCCGCAAGGAAGCATACACGGTTTTCCTGTCCGCGATACAATCATTGTAGGACATTCCCTCGATGAACGAACCGGCGGCCTCCATCGCATCAATGCTATCCTGAATATAATCCCCGGCGCTCCTTTCAGTCACAGGTATTTCACCTCATCAAGAATCTTCCTTCCGATCCGTGGCTTCGGACCTTCCTTCATTACCAGATCAACCTTGAGTCCCGTTGCGTCTGACGGGTAATTTTCGATCTCGATGAACTTCAACAGCCCGAACCTGACCTCCGGTTCGAAATCAACAAGCATGTCGAGATCGCTGTTTTCCTTTTGCTCGTTGCGCACCTATGAACCAAAAACGCCCATCTGACGTTCGCCGTATTTCCTGCCAGCTCCGGTTTAAGGTTCCGCGGTTTTTTCAGAACCGCATCGGTCAATTCCATTACAATCACCTCATGCTGTCAACATGCGTCCAAACATATACTCTTTTGCCGATTTTGGCAACTATTGTACTAGATGAATTTGCCCATCCCCGCGCTCCCGGAAAATCCTTGATTTTATCAATCTGCAGAATTTGCTTGGGATAGCGGCACGGTGACGCAGAAAATCGAAGACCGCTTGTCTGATATGTGGAAACAATCGGGACCCATGCCCCGGCTTCATTACCAGAAGGTCTCCCGTGCAGGGCCGTATTCCCTAAAAATGATTCTTCGACGCGAAGGCGTATTCATCCCTTGAATAACAGAATACGGTTCCTTCACGGCCGGCCAGTATTTCCCCGTGGATGGCCAGCGCGTCGCCCAGGGCCTGTTTGAACGACCGGCCGCCCCTGCGCAAACCCCTTTCATACAGCTGGCAGATGATACGCTCCGTGGCCAGGGGGTCGATGATGGCCATGGTGTACAGGTACCAGTCGTCAAGGGCTTCAATCAGGATGGTTTTCGTTTCATCGCTTAACAGCGTAAAGGCGGGGCAGAAATACCTGCTGCAGCCGGCGGCGCCGAAGAGCCCCCGGTCGCGCCGGTCCTCGCCGACCACGCGGGGATGCACCAGGCACCCGGGAAGGCCCTCGGCGGTGAACCCCTGGAAGGGACAGATATGCGTGGAGTAATCCCGGCACAAGGTCGTCTGCTCGGGATAGCTTCCCTCTATCTGGTAGCGCCAGTAATGTGCCGTGCGGAAGGCACCGTCATTCAAATATTTCGTCAGATTGCTCCTCGAGATATCGGCGTGGTTCATCAGGCCGCAGCAGGCTGCGCACGATTTGGTTGTATCGGGCATGCATAAATTGAGTGCCGGCAGCATCGTGTTGTGTATCCCCCTTTATACAGCGACAGAGAATGCGCGCGTTGAGTGTTTAACGGTATAAAGCCCCTGTCCGGAACAGAGAGGATGCAGCATGCGACGGGGTGGCGGTAATGGCAAGATATTTATGGGTGAAACCCCGGGTGGGAATGGAAAAATCCCGTTTTGTACCACGATCTGTATCCGCTGGGTTATGATGTTCACTTTTCATCCCTCTATCCGCCGTCTCCGGCAAAGGCCTTCGGGTCGCCATGGAGCACCGGTGAATTCCACGAAAAAAAATGATGGACGACACGGCCGCGTTGTTTTGTTATTAATGCTCGGCCATTCACGGATGATGGACTTGTTGCGAAGCCGTCATTTCGACGGATCCCGGTCTCCGGGATGAGAAGAAATCCTTACAGGATCTGTATATTTCAAGATTTCTTACCCCGCCAAGCGGGATCCAACATGACCTGGTAAACAACAGTATGATATACTTCCGGTACATTCAATTAATTGTCTATCCCTTCAGCCTTATTCTGTTCACGGGGTGCCTGGATAACAATCCCGGCGGTAAAAAGCTGCTGGTTAACCTCGCCGTCCCTGCCATGACCGACCCCTGGGCGGGCCCCCCCGCGGGGAACCCCGACGGCGCCTGCGCGGTTCCCGCTGAAGCCCTGGAAGAAGACGTGACGGACCCCGACGAGGTGGTGGGAACCGGCACGCCGTCCAGCTGCACGGCCGACGCCTTCATCGGTGCGGTGGCCCGTGGCGGGAAAATCGTCTTCAACTGCGGCCCGGACCCGGTGACCATCAGGCTCACCCGGCCGGCCAAGGTGTTCAACAACCGGCGGCCCGACATCGTCATTGACGGCGGCGGCACCGTGGCCCTCAGCGGCGGCCGCGTCACGAGGATCCTCTACATGAACACCTGCGACCCCGACCAGGTCTGGACCACGAGCCACTGCCAGGACCAGGACCATCCGCGCCTGACGGTCCAGAACCTGACCTTCGTCGACGGCAATTCGCAGAGGGAATTCCGGTACGACGGCGGCGGCGCCATATGGGTCCGGGGCGGACGCTTCAAGATGGTCAATTGCCGCTTCTTCGGCAACACCTGCGGTCTCAACGGGCCGGACACAGGCGGCGCCGCGGTCCGCGCCTTCAGCCAGTATTCCGGCCTGCCCGTGTATGTCACCAACTGCACCTTTGGCGGGGCGGACGGCTTCGGCAACCGGGGGGCGAACGGCGGCGGCATCAGCAGCATCGGCGTGTCATGGACCGTCATCAACAGCCTGTTCTCATACAACCGCGCGACCGGCCACGGCGGCAATCCCGCGGAGCCCCTGACGCCGGGCGGCGGCAGCGGCGGCGCCATCTACAACGACGGCAATACCATGACCCTTTCCGTGTGCGGCTCCCTTATCGAGCATAACCGGGTAAACGCCTACGGATCGGCCATCTTTTTCATAACGAATGACATGACCGGATCCCTGCGCCTTGTGGACTGCGTGATCCGCGACAACATCGGCGGGTCGTGGTACACCTTACCCGGCATTTCCATGCATCCCGCGACGGACAGGGAAATCACCAACGTGGTGTGGGAATAAAACCTCGCGCCCCAGCCTCGGCTCCAGGGCGCGGCATGGTGCCGCGGTACACCCCTAGGGCAGGTTCTCCAGGACAAAGTTGCGCTGCTGCAGGGAGGCCCGGTGGAAATGGACCCAGAGGGAATCCCAGAAACTGTCCCGGGCCCGGAAGGCTGACACTTTGGCCCATTGTTTCCGCGAATAGTCGTCCCACTCCACGTTTCCCTCCAGGGCCTCCTTCCGCCAGGCTGTTTTATCGTAATGATAGGGCCTCCGGGCGCCGGCGAACCAATCATCGAATTCTCGTTTCCAGTTTTTACAGCGTTCGGCCAGGTCTTCAACGGAATACCGGTAGTAAAGGGGCAGAACCCAGCGGGCCGCCAGGGACGGCTCCTTCCAGCTGGAGGCGAAGAGTGCCCGGATCTTCGGCTCGATGCTCTTCCACGGGGTCTTGTGCCCGGGCTCGTCCAGGCCGCGCAAAAACCGGTATATTTCCTTCGCGCAATCGGCGCAGCAGTCGGCATTGTCCTTCCTGATGGTCATGTCGATAGAGCCCCGTTCGCACTCCCATATCTTGTAGGCGATATCGGGAAGAAACAGGGCCTCGCCGTGGCCCACCTTGGGCAGCATCCTGTACACGATGTTCTCGGCCTTCGAGGGAATCTCGTCTCCCGCCCTGTCGTAGACCCTGATCGAAGAAACGTCATTCTCATCCCCGTGCATCCTTCCGGAGAAAAACTCGTGCGCCCAGGTGTCGGCAAAGGTGTGGAGCGCCGCGCCGATGCGGCAGAGGCGGCGCTTCCGGTTTTTCCGGGGCTCCGTGAGGGCCCGTGCCAGCAGCGCCCGCGAGAACCGGGATTTGGAGCGGGTGACAAAGGTAAAGGCGGCCGGCGCGTTCGGATCGAACGCCTCGGGAGGAAGATAATGGAAGGGTATGAAAACCTTCTTCTCCCCGGACCAGCCCAGGGTCTCCAGGGTGGCCAGTCCCTCGTAGCAGGTGCGCACCGGGTCGAAGCGGAACTCCCCTCCGTTGACCCTGATGGGTATGAGGTCGCCCTCGGTGGCGTCGTCGACGTACTGCGACGCGTAGGCCAGCACCAGGGCGTCGTCGGGGCTGAAGCCCGCCGCCCGGGCCAGTACGGCCACGCAGTAAAAGTGGAAGTCTGTCTGCATGAAGATGTTCCTCCCTGTTTCAAGGCCCGGGGGCCGAATAACAACCAGGATAATTATCGGGTCAGCGACATAAATTCTGCTTGAAATTCGGCCGCGGCTAGTATATTTTTTAAATATGCAAATTAGAATAATTGCGGGAACGCGCCTGTCCGTCCCTCCGCGCTGATCAATCGCCATGAAAATCGACATCTACCTGCTGGACAGGCATTTCAAGTACACCCGGTTCGTCAGCACCCCCATGATGTCGGTGCTCAAGGCCTGGACCGTGTCCCTGGGCCACGAGGCCCGGGTGACGGCCTGCGGCGAGGACGGTGTCGACCTGGACACCGACGCCGTCGCCGTCGCCTTCAGCGTGTACACCTTCATGGCCCCATCAATCTACCGCATCAGCGACATCCTCCGCAAGAAGGGAAAGGTGGTCATTCTGGGGGGTCCCCACTTCCACGGCGACGTCACCCTGCAAGAGGGCACGGCCCACGGCGATGTCATCGCCCAGAGCATCCACCGGGGACAATGGGAGAGCATACTGCGCGATATCGGGGACGGAAGAATACGGCCCTTCCAGGAGCCGCCCCTCGTGGTGCGGGACCGGGACCACCTGTTCCGCTTCCCCGATAATATGCACGAGGTGTCGGGCGACGTCAACCGGGGCCGCTTTTCCCTGGTCATGACCTCCCTGGGGTGCCCCTACGGGTGCGAGTTCTGCAACCCCTTCATGAAGGGGAACTACTTCCTGCGCGACATGGACGACATTTACCGGGAGCTGGCCGCGGTGAAAAGCCCCTACGCCGTGATATGCGACGCCACCTTCGGCATGAACCGGGAGTACACCATCGGGCTCATGAAGAAGATAGCCCCCCTGGGCAAGCTCATGTTCGCCCAGACGACCCTTCACTTCCTCGACGACGACGGTCTCCTGGACGCCTTCATGGAGGGCGGCGTGCGGTGGGTGTCCGTGGGCATCGAGTCCCTCTCGCTCCCCCAGAAGAAGCACGGCAAAAACCGCTTTGCCCGGGACATCGACCGTCTCAAAAGGATCCTCGCCAGCGTGTCCGAACGGGGGCTTCTCATACAGGGAAATTTCATGTGCGGCCTGGACGGGGAAACGCCGGAGTGCTTCGACCTGATCCGCGATTTCTACCGCCAATCGGACCTCAATTCCATCATCGTGGACGTTATCGCGCCCTATCCCACCACGGAGCTGTACCGGAAATGGAACTGCCAGGGGAGGATCTTCGACTTCAACTGGGAGCATTACGATTACCGCCATGTCGTGTACCGGCCCACGCACATGACGGTGGAACAACTGATCGACGGCATCGTGGACCTGAACCGGGACGTGAACAGCGTGGCGATGCTGGCGAGAAAGAACCTCCATGTCCTCGGCATGGTGGGGCCGAAGGTCGGATGGCCCACCTCGATGTGGAACATCTTCAATCACCTGGGGGCGAAACAGAAGAAAAGAGAGCTGCAGGATTCGAAAAAATATATTCCCGGCCTTGTGAATTAAGCGGAACAATTTCCGGAAGGTATCATGAGAATACTCATCATCAATCCCGCGTCCCTGGATGAAACGGGCCGTCCGCAAAAACACCGGAAAGCCTACATGCCACCGCTGATCCTCGGGATCCTGAGCAGCCTGACGCCGAAACATCACACGGTGCATTGCGTCAATGACATCGTGGAGCATGTCGATTATTCCGTGCCCTATGACCTTGTCGCGATCTCCGCCATGACCTGCCAGGCGGGACGCGCGTACCAGATAGGGGACGCCTTCAGGGAAAGGGACGTCCGGGTCGTAATCGGCGGCATTCACGCCTCGATAATGCCCGAGGAGGCGAAATTGCACGCCGACGCGGTCGCCATCGGCGAGGCCGACAACCTCTGGGAACGGATACTGGACGACTGCGAGCATAACGCGTTGAAGGATTTCTACCGGGAGGACGCCTTCCCGGACCTGGACAGGTTGATCGTCCCGCGGTGGGACGGCATACAATGGTCGAATTACCCGAAACGTCCGGGGAAAAAATACCCGATCATCTGCCTCTACACGTCCCGCGGCTGTCCCATGGGGTGCTCCTTCTGCTCGGTGACGAAATACTTCGGGTCCTCCTTTCGGACACGTCCCGTTGACCATGTGCTGCGGGAAATTGACGCGCTTGACGCCAACGATTATTTTTTTATCGACGACAATATCATTTTCAACGCGGATTACAGCCGCGAGCTCTTTGCCGCCGTTGAAAAAAGAAACATACACTGGATGGGGCAGTTTTCCACCAGGGTACTGAAAAACCCCGACCTCATCGGACGGGCCGCGCGGTCCGGATGCTATGACGCCTTCATAGGGATGGAGTCGATAAACAGGGACAGCCTGGCGGGGGTAAAGAAATCGTTCAACAGGACCGAGGAGTACGAAGAGCTGTTCCGGCGATTGATGGAAAACGGCATCATGCCCACGGTCAGCGTCATACTCGGCTTTGACGAGGACGACGCCTGCCAGTTCCGCCTGACCCTGGAATTTTTGCGGAAAAACGGGATCTTCTACGCCATTTTCTTCATCCTGACGCCGGCGCCGGGGACCGCCCTGTATGACGCGATGTCCCGCGAAGGAAGGATAGCGCACCGGAACTGGTCGCTCTATAACGGGACGAATGTCGTATTCAGGCCGAAACATTTCACGGAAGGTGAATTACGTGACGGCTATTGGAAGGTGTTCCAAGAATTCTATTCCATGAAAAACATCCCCTTCCACCTGGCCTACAGCCTCAGGGTCAGGCACAACAGGATGAGCGCCTTCGCCGACAACCTGGTGTTCCAGTTCTATTTCAGGAGCATGGTCAACAGGCGGGTCCATCCCTATTCGTGCTTCGGCAAAAGGGTCAATTGACCGGCGCCCGCGTTCATTCAGGTTCAACCCCGATGATCGTGATATCGTCGCTGATTTGAGAATCGCGGGTGTGTTCGTTGATGCGGCGGATAATGGCCTTGATCAGGTCCGCCGTTTTTTCCCCCATGGCGGCCTCGACGACTTTCCTGATCCTCTCCTCTCCCAACTGCTCCTGGCTGCCGTCGAATTCCTCGAATATGCCGTCGGTGAACATCAGGAGCCTGTCGCCGGGGCCGAGTTTCATGGTCCTGTTCTCTATATCGAGGGTATGATGCAGTGACACGGCCCGACCCGTGTTGGGCAGTTCGATGACGGCCCCGTCGTGCAGCAGGTACTGGCCGGGGTGCCCGGCGGAGCTGTAGGTGAACCGCCTTTTCTTCATGTCAAAATCGATGATGATGCCGGTGAAGAATATCTTCAGGGACCGGTACGAACGGAAAAAAACGTCGTTGAGGCGCGACAGGATTTCGGAGGGCCTGCCCAGGTCGTTCTTCACCTTCTCGTATTCGCTCTTGATGAGCATGGTCACCAGGGAGGCCACGACGCCGTGGCCCGTGGCATCGGCGAGGAACACCCTGACCGTTCCGTCTTCCCTCATGAAATAATCGAAGATGTCGCCGCCCACCTCGATGAGGGGCAGGTACTCGGTGTGCAGGCGCAGGCCGCCCAGCGACAGGACCCTCTCCGGCAGGATGTTCTCCTGGATGCGCCGCGCCAGGAACAGGTCCTTTTTCATAATATCGTAGGTTTCGTTGAGCTTCTCGTAGGCGGTGCCCAGTTCCCGGCTCTTCTCCTCGAGTTCCTCGGTGCGCACCTGGAGCTCACGGGTCCGGTCGGCGACCAGCGACTCCAGGTTGTTGTACAGGTATGCGTTCTCGATGGCGATGGCCGCCTGGCTCATGAACACGCTCATGAGCTCCGCGTCCTCCTGGGTGAAAACGCCGGCGGAGAGGGGATTGTCCAGGTAACAGACACCGATCACCTTGACGTGGTACCGGAGGGGCACGCAGAGGATCGACTTGAGGCCCAACACGCGCACGCTCTCGAAATGCAGCAGCCGCTCGTCCTTTTCCGCATTGGTTGTGATGATGGTCATGTCCTTTTCGAAGGCCTGGCTGACGATATGGCTGGAATAGTCGGCCTTCGCGAGCTTCTCGACGCCCTGGTACGCCTTTATCGCCAGGGCCTGGCTCTTGTCGTCGAATATGAAGAGGAAACCGCGCTGGGCCCCGGTCACCTCTATGGCCTTGCCCATGACGATCTCCAGGAGGGTGTCCAGGTTCAGGATGGAGCTGATGTCCTGGCTTACCTTGATGACCGAGGAAAGCCGCTGCCGGTCCATGAACCTCTGCGATATCGTGGAATCCTCCTCCTTGTCGCCGAGGAGGTCCGCGGTCTTCTGCGCGTAGACCCGTGCGCCGATTTCGGCGAAGATCCGCCGCGCCGATCCCCACCTCCTCCGGGCCTGGTCCGCCTTCCCGGTCGCGTCCAGGAATGTGCCATAGTCGAGGAGGCTCCGTGCGACCTCGTAGCGCCTTCCCAGCCTGTCGTTGTGCTCTATGCTCTCATGGAAAAACGATTCGGCCCTCCGGTTGCGGTTGACCAGGACATAATAGAGCGCCTGCGCCCGCAGGGCGATGCCGTAATGGGTGGTCCAGGGCCTGGTCTTTTTCAGCGCGCGGGCGCAGGCCCTTTTTATTTTCAATAATTTGGCTCTGGTTTCCGATCGAGGGAGGGAGTCTTTAACGGCATTGAATTCCTGGATGAGGGCAAGGGCGAGGTACGGGTACACCATGACCGTGTAGTGCTTCAAGAAATTATTTTTTTCATAAAGATCTTTGGCCTGCAGAAGGTAAGAGAGGGCATTGTTGATATCGCCTTTTTCAAGAAAAACGACGCCCAGGTGTATATTCACTTCGCAAAAGACAAAGAGGATGTTTTTTTCCCGGGATATGGCATAGCTTTTCAACCCGTAATCGACGGCGTCGTTATAATCGCCCCGTTCGCACAGATACTGCATGCTGCACATGTACGCCGCGCTGATGCCGTAATCGTCTTTTATCTTGATCGATGTCTGCAAATACTCGTCATAGGCCGACTTGCTGCTGTAATAACTGCTTAAATAATATTCTATGTCCCCGATTCCGGCCCGGACCAGGGCCGCTTCATGGATATCGCCGATTTTTTGAAACGTTAACAGGCTCCTGTTCAGATAATCCAGCGCCGTCGCGAAGGAACCCGTCCACTTGTAATAATATCCGATGAACTGGTACGACTGGGCTATCCCCCACTGATCGTTGAAATACTCCTTCATCTTCAGCGCTTCCGTCTGATACTTGAACGACCTCTTGAAGAGGGGGATGGCCATGCAGATCGCCCCGTATGAACCGGATATCATGCCCAGCTCGATGGATTTCCCGATTTTACTTTCGCAGATATTCAGCACCCTCAATTGCGACCGCGCCATCTTGACCACGTCGGTGAAAACGTACATCCACATCAGCGACTTGTAGAATAACGCGATGATCCGGTATTTCTGCTCGAAATTTTTCTCGCGTATCTTCCTGCCGAGAAATGCGGAGAAACCATGGACGGCATGAACCGCCAGTTCCTTGACCATGCCAATGAGCACGTCCGCCGTCCTGACGGGCAGTTTTTCCCCCAGGATGGCCAGGCCCTTTCTGCCGTTTTCCTCGCATTTTATGAAATTGCCCATTTTGAAATAGGCCTCGGTGATGTTCTTGTACACCAGGGCCTGTTCCACCGGGGTGTTCTTGTATTTCAGCAGGGTAGTGAAAATCTCTATGGCCTCGTCGCTCTTGCCGATCAGGAGGTACACCTCGCCGATCCCCTCCTGGCATTCCACCCAGGGAGAAGCGCCTTCCATGCCCCGCTCCTCGAGAATGGCGCGGGCAAGGGAGAAGTAGCGTATCGCCTCCTCGTTGGCGTAGCTCTCCCGGGCCTTCCTTCCCGCAGGTATCGCGTAGGCCAGGGTCTTGTCCCTGTTGCCGCTCTTTATCGCGTGATAGACCAGTTCGTAGGAGACGGCGTCAAGGCTGTCCCGGTGCATCTCCTCCAGGGTTTCCGCAATTTTCCCGTGGATGGCGGCTCTTTCCCCCGCGTCGATCATGCGGTCAAAGGCATCCCTGATCCGGTCATGGGAGAAGACCAGGACGTTGGGGTCGCCGTCGCTCTCCTCGATGAGCTGAAGTGCCAGGGCGCGGTCCACCGCGTCCACCACCCCCTCCTTCGGGCGGGAATCCATGAGCCTGAAGAGAAGGCCGGCGTCGAACTGCCTGCCCAGGGCGGCGGCGTAGGAGATGACCTCCATGTCCCGCTTTTCCAGCTGGGCTATTCTCTTCATGACGATGTCGACGACGGACGACGATATCTCCAGGCGGGACAGGGTGTCCCCGTTCATCATCCAGCGCTTCTTCCGGCGCTCCAGGGCGCCGTCCCGGACCATCTGCTTGAGTATCTCTATGGAGAAAAAGGGGTTCCCCTGGCCCTTGCGCGAGATGAACTCGGCGATATCGTCCATGGTGTCCGCTTCCTGGAAGAGGATGCCCGCAACAAGCTGCCTTATATCGTCGCCGCCCAGCCGGTCCAGCTCGATGAGCCGGGGCGGAACGGGGTATGTGCCCATGGCGTCGACGAAGGAGCGGAGGGGATGCCCTTCGCCCACCTCGCTGCCGCGGAAGGTCCCGATGACCATAAGGGGGTACTTCGAAATCTCCTGGAGTATCTCGTCCAGGAGCTCCACCGTGCCCCGGTCGGTCCAGTGCAGGTCGTCCAGCAGGATGACCAGCGATCCCTCGACGACGCTCAGGCCGGTGAAGAAGCCGCTGACGACCATGAGGAACCGCTTGTTCTCCCGGTCCGGCTCAAGCTCCACCAGGGGCGGGCACTCGCCCAGTATCTCCTTCATGAGGGGGTTGAGGCGCAGCAGCAGTTCCCCCAGGTCGCCCGCCTTTTCCCGAATACTGTCCCGGATCTCCCTCTGCCGTTCCGGGCCGTACCGCTTGAATATCCGGAGGTAGGCGTTCATGGCGTCCCTGAAGGGGCCGTAGGGGGTCTTGTTCTCGCCCGAAAAGCACTTGCCGCTGATAAAAGGCCCGGCCTCCTCACCGGCGATGTGGTCGCGGAGCTCGTCCACCAGGCGGGTCTTGCCCATGCCCGCCTCGCCCTGCACCAGGCATGCCCGTCCCCGCCCTTCACGGGCGCTCTTGAAAGCCCCCTTCAGCGCGCCGAATTCGCCGTCCCTCCCGACGAGGCGCGTCCGGAAGTTCAGCTTGACAAGCTGGTCGTCCGAACCCGGCACGAAGGAGAAGTCGCCCCGCTGGAACCGCTCCAGGTCCCTCTGGAGCCCGCGGGCGCTCTGGTAGCGCTTCTCAGGCTCTTTTTCCAGGAGCTTCAGGATGATGCGGTCCAGGATGCCGGGCAGCTGGTTATTCACTTCCGATGGCGTGGGGGGTATTTTCGCGATATGCTGATGGATTATCGAGCTGATGCTGTCGCCGGCGTAGGGAAGAACGCCGGTCAGGAGCTGGTACAGGATGACGCCCAGCGAGTAGAGGTCGCTCCTCTCGTCGACGCCGGTCTTGATGACCCCGGCCTGTTCGGGCGACATGTAGCTGAAGGTGCCCACCACTTCGTCCTCCCCGGTGATCGCCGTCAGGTCCTTTACCTGGGAGAGGCCGAAGTCGATGACCTTAACCGCCGGCCCCTTGTCCGTAAATGTCACCATGATGTTGCCCGGCTTCAGGTCCCGGTGGATGATCCGCTTGTCGTGGATATGGGACAGGGCCCCGCATATCTTCTTCACGATGTCCACGGCGGTGTCTATGTCGAAAGTGCGGCCGTTCTTCATGATGTTGTAGAGGCTCGAACCCGGGATGTACTCCATGGAGATGTAGTGGTTCTCGTTGTACTCTCCCACGTCGTATATCTTGACGATGGCCGGATCAGACATCTTGGAGACGATCATAGCCTCGGAATAGAAGCGGATGATGTCCTCGATCCGGTCGGAGGTGTTTTTCTTCTTGAGGAATTTTATGGCGACGATGCGGTTGTTGTTCCGCATGTCCTCGGCGCTGTATACCATGCTGATGAGGCCTTCGCCGATCTTTTCCCGTATCCGGTATCTGCCCGATAGTGTCTATCCCAGCATCTGCATAGTGGTTTTCACGCGCCCGGCATGGCCCGGGTCCGTCCTCAAGTGGTTTAACGCAAGCCGTTAAAACTACATAATCCGTTATGATATCCATACAGAATGATTGCTGCGCGTCAAGATTATTTACACCTAAACTGTACCGTGTTACCGTGTTTCGGGATGTTGGTCCCGGCCAAAACTCGGGGCATCCGGGACGCTGCATGGCATGTACCGGGAAGGGGACCATGCGACGCCGCCCGGAGGTACCGTGCCCGGCGCCCCGGACCTTCCTGATTTCCTCCGTCTTGAACATGGCGATGATCATGGAGATGCCGCCCGGGAAAAGGTTGACTGCCGCGTAATTATGATGATTTTTGAATAATCAACATTAATGTGAACCGCTGCGCTACTGATATTTCGACGAACCCCGGCATTCCGGGATGAGGACAAATCTTAGCAGGTATGCCGGTCAAGGATTTCTCACCCCGGGAAACGCGGTTTCGAAATGACACGTCAACAATTGAATAAGTCTGATTCTGGTTGACTTATCATCGGACATGGAAATGGTGGACACGACGCCGGACAACGGTATCTTGATACAAGCATATGCCTGAAGGACAGAACACAACCCCGAAACCGCTTCTTCACATCCCGCCTTCGGCCCGGAAAATCCATGGCGAAATCGTAGGGATACTGCGGGGGCTCCTGGACGCGGACCACCCCGGATGCGACAACGGTGAATTCCGCCGTTCATACGAGGGCGCGATGGCGCTCTATGACGACTACCAGCGCGAATCGGTCGCCGCTTCCGGGGACAGCCTCGCGTGCCGCGAGGGGTGCTGGATCTGCTGCTGCCACTATCCGGAGGACGTGTATTCCTTCGAGGCTGAGCTGATAGCGTCCCACGTGAAAAAGCTGCCCGCGGAAACAAGATCACGCATCGAAGAATCCTGCGAAGCGGCCGTGTACCGCTTCGAACGCCTGAAAAACATCCTCCGGGAAAAACTCTCCCTCGATGAATATCAATCCCTCTTGGAAGGATCCGATCCCGACGAGATACTGCTGAACAGCTATTACCGGCTCAGGAACCGGTGCCCTTTTCTTGATCAAACCGACCGCTGCGTGATATACCGGATCAGGCCCCTGACCTGCAGGGCATACATAAACCTCGGGGACCCCTCCGTGTGCCCCCCGGAAATGATCAATGAGACCGATACGGTGACCTATATACTGGACCTTGACGACGAGGCAAACGAACTGCTGGACACACTGCACTTCCGTTATGAAAAATACCCCCGGGACACGGCCCTCTGCTCCCTGGTACTGAAATACCTGTCGGCCGACGAATAACGCGCCTGAACAATCACCAATCTTTCTAAAATTTTAAGCGCGGTGCCGCTTTTTGTATTGATTCTACGGTTGAAATATACCACTCTGGCACCATAGCACGAGGTGACATGGTGCAGATATCCCCGATAACCAGGATTTGCCTATGATATCAGACAAAAAACCTGTTGCTTTGATCTTCGCCGGCTACAACAAGGTCGATACCGCCACCAGGAAAAAAACCATTGAAGAAATAAAAGAGGCCTACGACGGCGAGGAAATCTATATCGGCGACAACAAGTTCCTTCACCAGCTTGCCGGGCGTCCCGTCATCCAGTACGTGATCGACGCGGTCTATAACGCGAAAAAGAACGGCAGCCGGCTCTACAACGACATATACGTCTATAATGACGTCGAAAGCTTCAAACAGCAGATTGACGTCAGCCGGTATCCCAACCTCCACGTGCTGCAGATGAAGGACTCCCTCGGCGGCCACTGGAAGGATTTTTACTTCAATCATGCCGAATACGGCCAGCGCATCGACGCGTTTTTCGGGGACACCCCCCGCATCAGACATGAAGACGTCGAATACGTGAACGGCGAATATGATAAGATCCTGGGCATGCTGAAGGACCATCGCGGCGTCACGTGCAACCTTGCCTTCAGCATCGCCGAATACGAGGACCTGGCCGACAACTGGCTCGCACACCGGACCAGGAGGATCAAGCGGGGCAAACACAAGGGAAAATTGAAGAGCTTTATCCAGTTCGAGGATTACACGGCGCGGGTCGCCAATACCTTTGGCGTATATAAATGTCCCGGCCTGGATGATCTGATTTTGAACGAGGTGGCGAATTTCGCCTACAATCTCAGGAAGGCGCTGTCCCCCAGCGTGATTTCAAAAATAATATACCACCTTTTCAAATCGAAGCACCTGAACGTCATCAGGCAGATCCGCAACAAATGCATCGTAGAGAACGACATCCACGACGCGATCCTGCACATCATCGAGCAGGTGTATAAAATCGATTTGAGCGATTTCGGCGCTATTCTCTTCCATATTAAAAAGAACGCCGCGCGCTGGGAAAACGACATAGACGGGCCGAACGATCTCGAAATTTTCCGACGCAAATTCAAAGAGATGAACGCCTAGAGGGTTCCTGCCGCCTCCCGGCGGTGGACGCCTGACCCAGCATGGCATGGATATTCCCGTCCTTCCGGGGCCACAGGGCGTTCAGCCGCTCCTGGGACCTGCAACGGAACCCTTCATGATTGACATAGCCCCCGCCGGGAATGCCTGTTGTGGGCAGGATATCGACGCCACGGACATGTCATGGGACGTCATGTCCCGTTTATTGCGCCGTAGGCGCGAGAGACGCTGCTCCGGCGCCTTCGCCGTCAAAGACGGCACCGCACTGCCCTGCCCTGATCGCAATTCATGTTCCCTGATTTTCTCGAGGCGGAACCGGCCTGAAGCCCGGCCACTCATGCAGTGATCCGGGCCGGTTGAGATCCATAAGCGGCAATAAAAAACACGCGGAATAATACCGCGTGTCTCATGTAAACCCCAGAATGGAGTACAACGTGCGAAAATATTAACGAAAGATTACAAGATGTCTCAAATTACCGGATTTGACTCATTCAGCAAGACTATTTCTTCAGGACATCCTTAACATCTTGTGCGGCTTTCTCAATTTTTTTGCCGGCTTCTTCAGCCTTGTCTGCTGCCTGCTCAACTTTTTCCTTCGTCTCTTCGCCGACTTTTTCCGCTTCTTTTGCGGGATCTTCCGCTTTCTTGCAGCTGGTTACGCCCAGAAACATAACGCTGAACGCCAACGCAACAATAGCTAACTTTTTCATGTCAGACTCCTTAAATAGATTTAAAATAATTGAAATGAATACCATATTGCTCACCCAAATGTAAAGTATTTTTTTATTTTTATCATTTTCTTTTCATGTTAAGCCATTAACATGCGTATATTCTAGGGCATGCCGTCGGAACTCTTTATGCCGGAGGGTCCTTTTCGGCCGGGGGCGCCGTTCCGGACATAATCCATTGGTTTGCTTCCAAATAAATAAATAGTGATAAAACCGTATTTCTGCCATAGGTTGCCAGAAATACTCCTCCCGGGGGAGTTTTCCCCGCACCTGCTATATTTCATTGACAGCAGGCACACCCGGCCCTACATTCCTTTCCATAATCGCCGCACAGGAGGCCGCCATGACCTTGTTACGCAGCTTTACCTTCCAGCTCTGGGAGATATTCGTCGGGAACCTGCTGCTCCTGTTGTGCAGCCTCCTCTATCTTGCCTGGTGGGTTGTCTCCTTTCGGCCCCATTCAGCCGGAGGCTCAGCCGGAGCTGCATACATCATAACAGCGTTTATCACCGGGTGCCTCGCCATAGGACTCATGTCCAGCGGCATCAACTCCCTGTCCGGGCACCCGAAGGGTGTGCCGGTGATATTCATACTGGCGGGGGGTGTCGCGATGTTCATCATCCTGCTCCTGGCAACATCCCTGGGGTTTCACCGGGCGGTGACATCGGAGCTCCTGATCATGCACGTCTGGGCAGTGCTTGAGCTGTCGGCCGTCGCCGTGCTGTACGGCACGGGTCGCTTGGGCGCGGGACGCGCTGCTGCAATGGCGGCGCTTGTGGGAATGGCCACCCTGCTGGCGCTGGTCTGCTATGCGCTGTATTACCGTCTTGACGCGGTGGCGCAATACTACATCGGCATGGCGCCCCTTGCGGCTGACGCAGCCGTGATGGCGGTTTTCCTGGCCCTGCTGGCCCTGTCATGAATGTTCCGCCTTCAGGTCCTTAATCGACCAGGGTTAATTCAGCATTGAGACTGCTTTCCAGCCGTCGCGCCTCACCAGGATTGATGTGGTCTCCCCCGGTCATGAAGGGCAGCATGGAAAGCATCTGCCGTGCCAGTTTCCTTCGCTGCTCCGGGAGCGTGGCGGGCGATTCCCATGCCTCCTTTTTTTTGAAAAACAGGAGCTTGTTGACCAGGGCGGCAAGCTGCGCATCGGCATCTTCAGGCCGGTTCATGACCGCGTTCCGGAGCACCTGCCATTCTATCTCTGACACGTACTCCGGCCGTTGTGTCACCCTGCCCGCGACGGGTTTGCCCGTGATGGCAGCCCGGGCCGCGGCCTTCTGCGCTTCCTCTATGTCCCTGTCGGTCATTTTACGCAAGTCCGGCGATTCGGCTGAAGGGCCCTCACCGTTGACGCGGCCCGCACGTTCGGAATTGAAGGAGATCCCGGTAAGCAGAAAGAGAAAGGCCGCAGCCAGTATGATTACGGCAGTGATCGCGTAGATTAGAATTTTAGGAGCCCTGCTGTTATCTTGACCTGAATTGACCATGTGCTGTCCTCATGCCTTTTTTAAATAAAATTTCGCTCTGCCATGCAATGGAAACGTCCCGGGCCCGTAATTTCCGGCCCGGGGCATATCATGGGTCTGCGCGGTTGTCACCATTGTGCCGGCGCCGGCGGAGAAACGGTGAATTCGAATTTCTGGCCGGACCCGGACATCAGGGTCGTAAACAGGGCATTGAACAGGACGTTGCCTGTCATCGACGGGAATGTTGTCGTGCCGGTGAAGGTCAGCTTGCCGCTTCCCAGGGACGATATCGGCCCGTCAAAGTCTATAGGGAAATCGACCGGCTCCTTCGTATGCACCCAGGTGCCGATGGGTAGTATGCCCACGGCGGTGATGCTCTGTATCTTGATGTCGGCCATCATGTGCCCGTGGACATGGAGGTTCCCGGCGTTGTCCAGGGTGACATCGCCGGTCATGGGATTTGCGCCAACGCCGGTTATGATCATCTTCACCTGCATCGGCAGGATTACGTTGATGGGGGCCTTGAAATCGGGAACCGACATGTTGCCCGTGATCTTTTTCGTGGTCATGTTGCAGTCCGCCGAAAACGTCGAGGTGTCCGGCATGGTCACCCGCTGCATCAGGGTTTTCAGGTGCACCGCGGCGTTGAGGGACCATTTGTTGAGGGTTACGATGAAATCCCCCTCCGGGGCGTTCGCCGTTGACGCCGGCCGCGGGTTTGCCGAGCCGCAGGTACCGGCGGCGGTTTTCCCGTCAAAGCGGTCCTCCAGCCAGTCGAGGACATAGGGCGAGGCCTGGAACTGCGTGGTTATGTGCTCGCCGGCAAAGACCGTGAAGCTGGCAGTGACGCCGAGGGCGCAGTATTTTTCCTTGAGCTTCAGGCACTGTTCGAGCTCGATGAATTCGTCCGAGGTCCCGTGATACAGGTACACCGGCACCCCTATCGGGTTCCGACCCAGGGTCTGCGCGTCCAGCGTTTCATACACCGAGGGAATAGCCATCAGCTGGTCGAGGGTCTGGTTGCCCTTGACGTATTTCGAGAGCGGCGTGTTCATGAATTCAAAAAGCGCCTCGAACACGCACATGGACAGGCCCCGGTTGACCGCCGCCTGCCCTTCCGCGTTCACAAGGTCATTCAATGGGATGCCTTCCGGATACTGGGACCAGAGGCCGATTACGGTCTCAAGGAGGAAGGCCGACCCGTTCTTACCATCCAGGTACGGCGCGACTTCGAAGAAATCCGCGGGGACGCCGCCGGCCGCGACCCCGACCAGCCTGAGGCCGGGGGCGTAGCCGGGCTGCAGTTCCCCGGCCCATGCCGCCGTCTGCCCGCCCTGGGAGTAGCCCCATATGGCGACCTTCGCCCTGGCGCTGAGACAGGCCGACGGAATCTTCGACGCGGCAGTGACAATGTCCAGAAGCGCGTGTCCCTGGGCCTTGCCCGACATGTAGGTGGGGACCGCGTCTATCGTATAACCCGGATTGTCGGTGACGACCACGGCATAATTCCTGCCGAGGGCCTGGGCCAGGTTCTCGTTCTCATAATCGGTGCCGGCGGCAAGCTGCGCTGACGGCGCGCAGGCATGACAGAGGCCGTGGGTCCCGACGGCGTACGCGATTATGGGGCGGCTGCTGAAGATGCTCCACGACTTTTTCGGGACAAGGACGGTCCCGGTCACGATATTGGGCGCCCCCAACGCGTCCGTTGAATAGTACATCACGTTCCAGGCCTTGAAGTCCGGAGCTCCGGCAATGGTCACCTGCGCCTCCTGGTACTTGATGATATCGCCGTGCCTGCCCGCCGGCAGTGACGAGGGCGGCGTGTAGAAGCCCGTATCATCACGACCTGCCGGCACGTCCGGCGTCGATGTTTCCTGATCGTTGGATAACGCCGCTAACAGGCTTGAGCCTGACGAGCTGCCGGAATCATTAACATCACAGCCGAGAAATATCATAATAGATGCCATGAAAAGTGCGGCCAATACCACCGGGGCAATTGGCAGATACATAAACCGATTGCGATGAGAATATCTCTTCATAACAGGTAAACCTCCATATAGTTTTATGTAATTACTTTTCCGGGACCGGCTTTGAATCCCCCCAACCCGGTCTTTAAGACCGTCCATCCGGTTTTAATAAATCATATAAATACTCCCTTTGTCTCGCCAACTGGAGGCATACCCAAAACTGGCTTTTACATACGTTAAATTTTTTCATATTTGAAAATAGCCAAAGCTTTTTCCAAATATTGCAATAAATAAGATAAAAAATTAGTTTTTATCCCGGTCCGGGATGATTTATTGACCAGGGGCTGGTCAGCTTTTTTACGAGGAGGAAGGCCTTCCCGGCCTCCCTCCTCGTGCTCCTCCCTCCGGGTCGCTCAATCGCCGCGACAGGCTACGGGCATAACTCGTCGAACCGGCTTCGCCGGATTCGACTCAAACAGAAGCCCGATAAGTGTCCGCCTTATAGGCGGACGTTTTTAGGTAAGTTATGAAATAAAAAATTATTCTATGCCATCAATCGTATGCAGCTTAAGATAATGAGCGCCTCCCGCGGCCTCCATTCCCCGGGTAGGGAAAGATCATTGAATTGACTGACATCTATACCATGTCCCGAAATCATCTACGAGAGAGCGCGTGTGAGGTTATGATAAAAACTTCATGAATGAATCTATCTGCTCAATGATGTCCCCCGCCGGGCCGGGGTAATGGCCCGATGGCGTCCCGCTGATCCAGGCATTGAGGTCCCCGGTGGTATAATGCACAATGCCGAAACTCCCGGCCAGCCTGGCGGCATTTTTCGACAGGCCCGGCGATGCATAGAGAAAACCTTTCCGGATATGGTTTTCTTCCATATAATTGCGCAGCCTCTTGACAAAGGCCGCATTTGCCGTGGCGCCGGTCCGGTGGCGATACCTGACGGCAATCCTCTCGTCACCGCTGCTTACGACGGCAATGCGTTCCCCGGCGTCATGGCTGAAAGGGCCGTAGCCCAGCATGAAAAAATGGACCATTATCCTATAGAAGACAGTTCCTTCATCATCCCTGGCAACGGAGGCTCTTCTCAAGACCGCGAAGAGGCGGTCCACGGTCTCTGGGAGTTCCTCCAGGCGCGCGCGCGATGCTTCCGCTTCAAGGGCCGCCTTCTTCCTGGCGCGCCTTTTTAATATCGGTCTCCATTCGGGATTCAGAATAAAGAATGCATCATCGCCGGCCCCGAACCTGGCGTGGCGGTACAGGGCATACCCGGCTGCCGCCGCACCGGCCCAGAGGAACGGATACAGGAACCCCGAAGCCAGGAACACGCCGGCGCTGACGGCGGCCATGATGAACCTGCCCCTGATTTTTTTATACGACCCGCAGGCATCGGCAAATTCGGCATCGACACTGCCGGTAAATCCTGCCCTTATCTCTTCTGATCGCCGGTTCACCTCTTCCCTCACCCGGTCCCTGATGTTCTTTGTTTTCCCATGTTTGCGAAAACTCTTTTCCCATTCCCCTGCCTGCCCCGACCGTTGCTGCCTCACGGCAGACTTCCCGGCCGTGGCCGATAGCGCCCCGTCATAGCGCCTGCGCCGCGCCGGGTCGGAAAGTATTTCATAGGCATGGTTGATCAGGGCCTGGGCTTCATTGCTCCCGCCACGGTCAGGGTGGGTCGTCAGGGAAATCTTTCTGAAAGCGGTCTTTATTTCCCTGAGTGAAGACTCCCGTGATATGCCCAGGAGCTCGTAGTGGGTCTTTTCCCTGTTGTTGCCGGATGTCGTCATGGAAACTTTATTTTACGGGTAACCTGATCCGGCGATCGTGTCAAGGGGGTTTTATGATACACGGCATGTTTTATCCGGACCACCGGTTTTATACTTGAAAATGCAAAATACGTCATGGTAATCTACCGCGGGCGGGAGGTTCAACCATGGGCACCGGAATTGTTTTCCTTGACGCGTCAACCATTGATTACGGCGATATCGATTTTTCTGAAATCAGGGAGATCGGGGAGCTGGTGTGCCACGGTTCCACGTCCCCGGACCAGGTGGCGGAACGGTGCGCCGGGGCCGAAATCGTGATAACGAACAAGGTCGTGTTCAGCGCCGATGTGCTGTCGCGCTGCCCCGGCATCAGGATGATCGCGGAGGCGGCCACGGGCTACAACAATATTGATATCGCCGAGGCCCGCAGGCGCGGCATCACCGTGGCGAACGTCCCCGGATATTCCACGGCCTCCGTGGTGCAGCTCACCATGGCCTTCATCCTCGCTTTGTCGACTCACCTGGTGAAGTACAACGGCGCCGCCCATGACGGCACGTGGAGCAGGTCGGGCATCTTCACCCTGGGGACATGGCCCTTCTCCGATCTCGAAGGGAAGACCGTCGGGATCATGGGCCTGGGGGCCATCGGGAAAAACGTGGCGAGGATCTGCAACGCCTTCGGCATGAAGGTCATCGCCCTCAGGCGGGGAGAAAGCGCTCCGGAGTCCCCCTATGAACGGGTCGACCTGTACGACCTGGCCAGGGAGTCCGACATTATCACCATACACATGCCCCTGTCCGACTACTCGAGGCGCCTCGTGGACCGCGAGTTTCTGTCCCGCATGAAACAGAGCGCCTTCCTGATCAACATGGCCCGGGGGCCCATCGTGGAGCCCGCCGACCTGTGCCGAGCCCTTGAACAGGGTACCATAGCCGGGGCGGCGCTGGACGTGATGGAACTGGAGCCTCCCCGGGAAGACGATCCCCTCCTCAGGGCGCCCAACCTGATCATCACGCCCCACATAGCATGGGCGAGCATCGAATCCCGGAAAAGGCTTGTCCATGAAATCGCGGAGAACATCAGGGGATTTCTCGCCGGTGAGAAAAAAAACGTGGTTACTGCCTGATCCTTAACTGTTCCATGCCGTATAAGGGTCCGGGCCGGCATGTTTAGCCGGCGAGAACCTCGCGGATTTTCTTCTGCAGCTCGCTGGGGAGGAACGGCTTGGGGATGAAAAAGACGCCTTCCTTCAGCACCTCGGCATTAGTAATTGTATGCTCGGCATATCCCGACATATACAGCACCCGTATCCCGGGCCTGATCTTCCGCACCTTTTCGATCAGCTGCGGCCCGGGAATGTCCGGCAGGACAATATCGGACAGAACCAGATCGATCTGGCTGCCTTGGCGTTCGCAGACACGGAGCGCTTCGCCGCTGTTGGAAGCCTCCAGGACGGAATATCCCTGGGCGGAGAGTGCCCGCACGAGGAGTTTCCTGACATGGTCTTCATCTTCAACAATCAGGACGGTCTCCGTTCCGGCGGCCTGATCCTGCGCCGCCGTTTCCGCCGCCTCCCGTGTTTCTTCCACGGGACCGGCGTCGTTGCGGGGAAGGTACACTGAAAAGACCGACCCCTTCCCTTTTTCGCTTTCAACGGCGACATATCCTTCATTCTGCCGCACGATACCGTACACGGTCGACAGGCCGAGACCGGTACCCAGCTCGCCCTTGGTGGAATAAAACGGTTCGAAGATCTTCTCCATGACATCCCGGTCCATGCCGACGCCGTTGTCTTTCACATCGATGCGGATATATCTGCCGGGCGGGACCGTCGCTCCTCTCCCCGATTGACCGGCGTCAACGTCCTCACGGGATGTCGTGATGGTGACCGTTCCCCCCTGCGGCATGGCGTCCCGGGCATTGACGACGAGGTTGACGATCACCTGTTCCATCAGGGACGGGTCTGCCTTTACCAGGGCGCGGTCCGTTTTAGGGTCGATAACCAGGGATATGTTCTCGCCGATGATGCGGCGCAGCATCCGCTCGACCTTCAGCAGGAACTCGTTGATATCGACCGCCACGGGCTTGCTGATCTGCCTGCGGCTGAAGGCAAGGAGCTGCTTGGTCAGATCGGCCGCCCTCCGGGAAGTAACAAGTATGTCATGTATATTCTCCCGAATGTCCGAATCCCGGCCAAGCTCCTTCAGGGATATCTCCGCATTGCCCATGATCGCCGTCAGGAGATTATTGAAGTCATGGGCGATCCCTCCGGCGAGGCGTCCTATGGCCTCCATCTTCTGCGCCTGAATCAGCTGTTTTTCCAGGTTCTTCATCTCCTCTTCGGTCTGCATCTGGGTCGTGATGTCCTGGATGAAACCTTCCAGGTATACACCGCCGTCATCGGTTCTGGTGCGCAAGTGAGTATTGATGGAGCCCCAGATCCGCTCGCCGTTTTTTTTCCGGAATGTTGTCTTAAATCCTTCCACGTAACCCCTGATGCGCACCTCCTCCAAAAGGACATTACGCGCACCGGGATCCAGGTAAAATTGCCTGCTGTTTGCCGCCGATGCAATGACGTCCTTCGCGGACTCGTACCCGAGTATACGAGCAAACTCATTATTGACCGTGATGATATTTCCCTCCGGCGTGGTCTGAAAGATGCCGACGGGGAAGTTGTCGAAGATGTCCCGGTAGCGCCGCTCGCTCTCCTCAAGCTCTTTCTGGGACCTGATGAGCTCCTCGTTGGTGGCCTCAAACTCCTCGTTGGTGGCCATCAGCTCTTCGTTTGCGGCGATCAGCTCCTTGTTCGTGGCCTCCAGTTCCAGCATTATAGAATGGATCTCGGCGTTTTTCTGGTTGAGCTGGACGTTCCTCCGGTCAAGCTCTTCCTGGATATTCTTGATCTCGGTGATGTCGATCACGTTGATCAGCCCGGCGGGCCTGCCGCCGAAATGGGAATTTGCGCCGTTGAGCAGGACCCATTTCTCGTCACCCGATTTGGTGATAATCTTGAACTCATAGGTGGAGATCACGTTCTCTCCCGCCTGCCGTTTCTTTCCCCTCTCCTCCACGAGCTTCCTGAAATCCGGGTGGACAATTTCCCAGAAATTCATCGAGGTGAGCTCCTGGCGGGAATACCCGGTTATCCGCTCAGCCGCGGGATTGGCGTAAATCCATTTGTTATCCTGGTAAATGAGGATGGCCATCGGGGTGGATTCGGCCAGGTTACGGAAGCGTTCTTCGCTTTCGCGGAGGGCATCCAATGACTCACTTTCACGGCGAGGTGTTGCTTTATCGTTCTTTTCCAATCTCGGGACCCATCATTCGGGAGTTTGCCATATGATTATTATGTTTATGACAGGATGCAGTACCGGGACCATCGACGCGCGGTACGGCAATCGGATTCACGATATAGGGGAAATACTGGAGAGACCGGCATCGACCTTTCCCCGTTAAGGATGATGTTGTCGGCGGTAGATTCATGGCGTACATACCATTAAGAATATATACGATATGAGCATCTCGTCAAGCATAAGATTGTCTTTGCAATTTAACAGGCGTTATAGGTTTTTCAGGCAATGCGAAAATATGTGCCCGCATCAAGAAAATGGCACGGATTGCGATTTTGAATCATTACAGGTCTGTGGGCCTGCCGTAGACGATTGTCCCGGCCACAACGGTCATGAGGACCCTGACATCCTTGATCCGTTCCCTCGGGACAGCGAGTATGTCGTCAGACAGGACAGCCATGTCCGAAAGCTTTCCCGCGGTTATGGAGCCTTTTTTATCTTCCATTTTCTCGGCATAGGCGGACCCCATGGTGTAGGCGTACAGGGCCTCATAGGGAGTGAAGCATTCCGCTCCGTTGAGGGGCCCCAGTCTCCCCGCCTTGTCCTTCCGCGTCACCGCGTAATAGATCCCCAGGAGGGGCGCGTAATCTACCTCGGCGGGAGCGTCGGAGCCAAAGGAAACGGGAACGCCCGCGTCAAGCAGGGATTTGTAAGGATAGGCCGCGCGGGCCCGCCGGTCTCCCAGGAGCAGCGCGTCCTTTGCCGGCGTGCACAGGGCAAAGGGCTGGACGCAGGCGACCGCGCCGAGGCGCTTCATCCGCGGGATGTCTTTCCGGTCCACCAGCTGGCAGTGCTCGATCCGGAACCTGAGGTCCCGGGTCCAGGGATATTTCGCCTGGGCCTTTTCCATCGAATCCAGGACGCCGGCCACTGCCCTGTCTCCGATGGCGTGGATCGCCAGGCGTTTCCTCTCCCCGGCCGCTTCCAGGATGATGGCGTCCAGCTCGGCCGGGGTGTAACGCGGCTTCCCGCAGTTTTTCGGCTCGTCGTTATAGGGCTCCTTGAGCCAGGCGGTCCGCGTTGAGAAGGCGCCGTCGGCGAAATACTTTACGGTGTCGTAATGAAGCCACGGGTCTTTCTCCCTGAACGACGTGAGCATGTTAAAGAGGTGGTAGAAAGCCGTGCCCCCCTGGGACCAGGAGGAGATACGGCAGGTCAACTCATCATCGGCGCGCATCTGCCGGTAAAGCCGCGCCGTGAAAGGCACCCAGGTGTTGTCCTGGACCGACGTTATGCCCGCCTTCCGGTACAGGTCCAGTATTGTTGCAATTGTTTTTCTATGTCTGGCAGAATCAAGGACGATCTTCAGGTATTTGTCGTCCGGCACGGACCCCATGGCGGTATCGCGCAGGATCCCCGTCGGCTCGCCCTTCGCGTCCCGTACTATCTGCCCGCCGGCAGGGTCCGGAGTGTCCCGGCCGATCTTCATCTCCCTGAGCTGGTATGAATTGACCCAGGCCGCGTGACCGGAGTACTGCATGAGAAACACGGGATTGTCAGGCGCGGCCCTGTCGAGGAGGGCCCTGTCCGGGTTTTTGCAGGTCGTGTAGTCCCAGAGATTGCCATAAATGGGCTCACCCTTCTTCCTCCCCGCGGCCTCTTTCCCCACGCGTTCCGCGATCTCCCCGCAGCTCAGGTTCCAGAGCATCAGCTCCGAATAAAAGGTCCCCGCCGCCAGGGAATGGACGTGGTTGTCGTTGAACCCGGGGACCAGGGTCTTCCCCTTCAGGTCGATCTTGATGGTGTTTTCTGGCGCCATCGCCAGGGCTTCCCGGTAGCCGCCCACAAAGCGGATGGTTTCGCCCGAGACAAGGACCGCTTCGGCCCGGGGTTTCGATGGATCAACGGTAATGATATTCCCATTGTAGAAAAGAAGCGGCGCGCTGTTCTTGTGAGGATCTTCCAGCGGCAACAAAAAGATCAGGTACGCGGCGGCTGATATGCCGGCGACAATCGCCAGGAACACTGCTCCGGCGGAAACGGAGATTCTTTTTACCCATTTCTTCATAGCTTACTACCCGAATTCGGACAAATTCACCCCATCCCGTCCCACAGGATCCACTATCCGGCATCAGGGAATATATGCAAGCTTAATTTACCCGGTGTCGGATCAAGTGATTTCACGCGAACAGACTCCGCAGGTCCCTTTCCACGTTGACCGCCATGGCGTACAGGTTCGCCTCCGTGACCTCGATGTCAAGGCCCTGGCACATCCTGACCAGGAGGTAGTTCATCCTGTCGGGAGTGAATCGTTTATTTATCTGGGGAAAGCGCCGCGAGTCCAGGTTGATCCGTTCCATTTTCAAACCCCCTCTGATGCGTTTTTGCCATGATATCCATGCAGGGCCCCTGTCAAGGCCGGAACGCCCCGATGACCAACATCAATGTAGCTCAGGGGGTATGACAGATAGTGTCATGGGTGCATTATTTTCGCGCCGCACTGTCATGGATTGAAGGGATCAAATTCATTGCTGAACCTGTTCACCGGTATCAGCTGCCCCGTCCTGCCGTCGATCATGAACACGACCCAGATCGTTCCCGCCTTATAGGGAGGAACATAGAAGGTACGCATCAGGCCCGCGTCGTTATAAACCTTGATCCTGGCTCCCGAGGCGGCAAGGGCTTCGGAATACTCGTTAAAACGGTTGGAATAGTCATGGACGAAATATATATAGTTCCCCGAGATGAGTTTGTTAATAGTGACCGTTTCAGGCCCGTAAGACGAGGTGTCATCAACATCCAGGTCTGCCAGTTCCGCCACGCGGTCGTTGAAGAACACATGAAACATTCCATAGCTGCTTTCCCGGGGCCCCACCAGGTGGCTGTCAAGGTCCAGTGGCTCTTCTCCCCAGCTCAGCACGATTCTCATCTGACCGCGCCGGAGCGAGGCCGAAATGGTCTCTTCCGCGACCCGCTGCTGCCCCTGCAGGACAAGCAGTTCCATGTACCCGGTGATGTATTTTTCGAGGCTCATCTCCGCGGTGTAGTTGCCCGCCTTGATGCCGGTGAAGGTATAATTGCCCTCCGCATCCGTAATGGTCCGGGCTATGACAGGCCCCTGGCGGGTATTCAGCCCCTCCCGCAGCTTCAGGGTAACGCCCGGGAGCGCTTCGTTCGTCGCGGAATCCCTTACCGTGCCGATTATTGATCCGGGGCCCATATGGCCGGTGTCAACCTGCTGGATGGTCGGTGCAAAATTCCTTGTCCTCGGCATCACCTGCAGGTCATTCAGCCGCGTCGTCCCGTACCCCGGGCTCTGGATCTCAAGGGACACGTCCCCTTCGGGAGACTTGAGGCTGTAATGCCCCTGGGCGTCCGATGTCGTTTCACCGGCCGATGATCGCGCGGCCGTTCCCCGGGCGGGGGAAGCAATGATACGGATTTTCGCGTCCCGCAAAGGCTTGCCGGTGAGGGCGTCAACCACCCGCCCTTCGATGATATTATCCTTTATCGTGTCACGACGTATGCCCGCGTCGGAGATCCGGGGCGGACTTATCCATAAATCCCCAGCGGGATAGCCTATGCGACGAAAGAGGGCGCGCATCTCGTTGAGAGCGGAAACGGCCTCCCCCCTGTCGTCAAAGGAGTCGAAGAGGGCCACCCGGACAAACAGGTCGCCGTCAACACGGACATGTTCCAGCTTCGTGTCCACCCCGTATTCGTACAGGATGTCCTGCCACTCCCTGGCATTATCAGGGTTTTCAAAAGAGCCGACTATTACGCGAAAGCCCCGCGCATGGAGGTGGACCGGCAGCATGGCCGTTATCAGGAGCAATAAAGAAAAAACCACCGGTAGGGTTGAGCGCATGTCATCTCCTGTTTTCACATAAAAAAAACAGAGTGCGCCGATGCGATTGGCACCGCTGTTTCAAGAGTTTGGCCAAAGCCGGTACGGTATTCAACACCGGCACGGCCGTACGACGATCACTCTGTTTTCATTTCGATTCATGCTTCATTGACATCAATGCATATGCCACCCGAACATCCTGACCCGACAGTACCCCATATCAAGAAAACTGTCAAGTATTCCACGGTTTGCACAATACAACAACGGTGGCATCCGCCGCGCCGTTCCGTGCAAAAAGTGCTGGACATCCCCCCAAAAACCTGATGAAAATAACTCGATTCTGCAGTCCCTGTTGACGCCGCCCGGCTGATTGAAGGGCCCGGGCAATACCCAGAACGCCATGGACACGATACCTCCCATAATAAAAACGATAAAAAGGGCATTCCCCGAACTTTCCCATACCCGGAAAGTCGAGCTGTATGAAAACACGGCGCCCCTCCTGCAAAAAGCCATTGAAACCGGCATGCATGAGGACATACTGAAGCATGCCTATACCTGCATCTGCTGCCTTGAAGACAGGATTCTGGCCACTACCCTGTCCGAAGTATTCAAAAAAATAATGCCGGAAGCCGTGAAAGCAATGATGGGAAATGAGAAGTGGCAGGACGCGGCGCTGCGGCTCCTGAAAAAGCAGCATCCCGACCTTGATGCAAACTCGGATATCGAGGGACAGACAGAATTCACCGGCGAAGTGCCCTGCATCAGCGATTTCGGCGATTACTGCTCCTTCGCCGGACATGCCGCACCGCTGAAGGACCTGAAAGACATCGTTGAATATTATAATGATTTATCCAGGCACAAAAACGCCGTTGATGACATGGAGGAAGTGCTTAAGGCGGGACTGGAAATACGGAAATTCCTTGGAAAGAACCCCGGCTTTATCCAGGCGGAGCTGAGGGACGAGGTGAAGATAGACCCCATCGTCATAAACAAGCTGTGCCAGAAAATGGAAAAATACAAAATACTGAAACGCGAGAAAGATGGCGCATCGTTCAAACTGACCCTTCTCAAATAACCGCATGGTCCGCGCGCACCGCTATTTCAGGAATGCCTCCGCTTCCTCATAACCAACTCCCGGGTTGATCTTCATCATCTGTCGGACAAGCTTTTCCCTTGAATCGTCAGCGCCCAGGCGGTATGACTTCGCTGCGAAATTTTTCCCGAACTTGTCCTCGGTCCTGGAATATACGCTGATGTGCCAGCCGTAGTAATCCCCGGCCTTGTTCTGTTTCCTGGTGAAGCCGCGGACGGTTATATAGGTCTGCATCTGCAGGAGAGTGAGGGCGCCCTCAAACCCCTTTTCACCCCTGGCGGAAAAACCCGCCATGGACTTGATGAGGTACGAGGGTATCATCGGCTGATTCTCGAAGAGGTCCATGATCTTCTTGCACTTGCGGGAGGCCTTGCCGTCATCATACCGGGCGTCAAAGTCATAGCCGTCCCGACGATACGAGGCCATATAGGGAAACCATTCTCTTGACACGAAGCCCGCCCTGTTCCTGAAGAGCTTGCCGTAGGCTATGGAGGGGTCCTCTGAAAGTATCATGCGCCACACCCAGGGATCGGTCTTCTCGTCCCCCGTCCACCAGCGTCCGATGCCGGTGCAGTCCATGAGGGAAAAGCCGGCCGCCTCGTTCTGGAAAAGAGGAAGAAACCCCAATTCCATGACAACGTTCCTGAGGTCGAGGCAGGTGGCGATTTTTATACGCTTCATACAGCAAGGACCACTGCGATACGCCTTTACCGCGGATCAACTTCTTTTTATGCCGCTATTCGCTCCGGACAGGAGGGGAATCAATCCGGCGTATTTTTCCGGAACACCATAGCGTCGGGGCACAGGCCTACGCAGGTGTTCTTTTCCTTGATGCACACGTTCCCGGCGGATATGCGTTCTTTATAGTTATAGTCCTTTGCTTTTTTTAAGCAGTACCGGTAATCGGCGGCGCACCTGTTGAGGCAATTCCGGTCCTTTTTCTTTGCGCTTGAAGCGGACAAGGATATTAAAACCAGCATTGAAAACAGAACAGCGGCGGCAACAACAATCCTGGAAAGGCTTTTCATATTTCTTTCTCCTGTACAACGTGTTCCGGCATGATGACTGCCGACAATTGTCATTTCAGTATCAGCATACTACATTTGATACATTACCGGAAGAAATAATACATTGCAAGTAGAAAATATGGCTTGCCGGATAAACCGTTCCGCCGCCGAAGGCGGCGGGATTCACCGCTCATCCACTCAAGGGGATACGACATGAAACACGGGAAACCGACCCGTCGTTAACTCATCCGGCCAGCTTCCGTTGCGGCCCTGTCGCTGTCCGCCGGCTGCATATCCGACAGATCCGTGAACAAGATTGCCGAGGAAGGGAAAAATACCGGGGTACTACCCGGGGTCGTCATCGGGTCCGGCATCGGCGGCCTCGCCAGCGCGGTGTGCCAGTCCAAAGCCGGCTTCCCGGAGACGATTACTGCAGGCATGCCCCTACTACGAGAGCAACAGGGCGGCGTTCCCCCGTATTGTTGTCAGCGGCAATGTGTTTCACGGGCCGGAAAATGGTTCATGGTCTCCGTATGATGACCTCGCAGCAGTCCGCGCCGTGGTTCAGGTTCTTCGCGTGCACCACCTCGATATCCGTATCTTTTCCGAAAAGGCCGCGGGCCATGCCCCTATAGGTCTCCACGGTGACGATGCCGCAGTCGGCGATTCCCGCCTTGGCGATCCCCTTCTGGATGTCGCAATCCGCGACCCGCACGTGGATCGCGTTTTCATTCAATTCCACGGTCCGGTTCGTTATCCCCAGGATGTTCATAAAGATTTCCATCGCGTCCAGGAAGGATGACGGCCATTGGGGTTCGGCAAAATGTCTCTTCCTTATATTCTTTCCCATGACATAGGAAAACTGCTTCCATGCCTCCACGTCCATTTCCCACGCCGCGTCAATGCCGAATTTCTTGGCAACCGCCATGAACCACGCGCCGTCCATCCGCGCGAAGGACATCTGCGAAAGTCCCCTATGCTCCTCTTCGGTAATCTTCAATTTCAGTTTCCTCCTTTCCCGAATGAATCCATCCCTTCTCTCACCATCCCGACGGGGATGCCGACAATCTCCGCTATCCTTTCTTCCGCGACCCCCTCCCCATGCAGGCGGTGCGAAAGGTGAGCCAGCGATTCCCCTATTTCAATGATATACCCGTCGGGGTCATAACACCGCAGCACCTTCTGCCGCCAGGGCTGTTCACTGGTCCGGTGGACGAACTCCACTCCCCGCGCGGCAAGGTCCCGCTCCATTTTTTCAACATCGTTATATTCGAAATACAATTCGACGGCATGCTCGCCCTGCCTGATATCCCGATTGCCGATAAGACCCTGGTAATGAGATTTTTTATGGATGGCAAAATCGCCGTGGAACGTCACGTTTTCCCCGAAATCATACTTGATCGTCTGACCCAGAACATCATGATAAAATGCTTTTGATGTTTCGATATCATCAACAACCAGCATGGCGCATATGTACTTCATGGGACAACCTTCAATGTCATTTCAACATCCATCACCATGGCCGTTACCGATACGGCGGCACGCATCGTATGGCCCATCTCTCCGGTATACATTTTTCATTACTCTGTCCAGTCATATTTTTAATACTTGCAGATCCTCTACGCTGGTATTCCCGCACCGCTGCTGCGGTCGTTTCTATGCAAAAAAAGCAATGCTTCAGCAACGCTGTTATGCCATATTGCATAATGACTGACAACGCCAACTCATTCCGTCTGATGGATGCGAATAACTTCCTTACATATAGAGTGCGGATGATTTCCATGAAAAGAAATCACATGAGCGATTGCTCACTATTCAGAATCTCTGGCCTTGTCAATTAAGATCTGATATTCCTGAAGAACAGAGAAGCATTATACTGATGTCAGTGTGTCATCGGATTGAATGATCATGAAAAGCAGGCTGCCCAATCGCGCACCGTTCGATGATTTTTAAAAAATTGCCTTTTTATTCTTGATATTTTGGTTTGCCGGATTTTTCATATACAGCAGGGGGGGGGAATCTCAACTCACCGATAGTGGATTTTCCCGACCTGTTTTTTCGCGTTATAGGTACAGCCCCTGCCCTGTACAATGTATACGTCCGGGGTTTGTCCGCTGCCGGTGCCGACAGGACGCTTTTCATTTCTTGTGCTTGTAGTACTTACAGTACCCTTTTTGTGCGGCGGCGTTGTGAATCCTATCCGGGTCGTGATACCGGTTCCATTCGCGCACTACCATCAGTCAGAAGGAGCAAGAGATATGTCCGAGAAAAAAGTCATGAAATCAATGGACGGAAACATGGCGGCGGCCCATGTCGCCTATGCCTTTACCGAGGTGGCGGCGATCTATCCCATCACGCCGTCGTCCCCTATAGCCGAGACCATCGACGAGTGGGCGGCCGCGGGTAAAAAGAACATCTTCGGCAACGTGGTGAGGGTCATCGAGATGCAGTCCGAGGCCGGGGCGGCAGCCACCATGCACGGGGCCCTCCAGGCCGGGGCCCTCGCCTCCACCTACACCGCGTCGCAGGGCCTCCTCCTGATGATCCCGAACATGTACAAAATATCCGGCGAGCTCCTTCCCGGCGTCATCCACGTGACGGCGCGCACCATATCGACGCACGCCCTGTCGATCTTCGGGGACCATTCCGATATTTACGCCGTGCGCCAGACCGGCTTCGCCATGCTCGCCAGCTCCAGCGTACAGCAGGTCATGGACCTGGGGGCCATCGCACACCTGGCCGCGATCAAGAGCAGGGTGCCCTTCCTGCACTTCTTCGACGGCTTCCGCACCTCCCATGAGATCCAGAAGATAGAGGTGATCGACTACGAGGACCTGGAACAGCTCGTCGATTTCACGGCTGTCGACGCGTTCCGGCGCAGGGCCCTGAACCCGGAGCACCCGGTCACGCGCGGCACGTCCCAGAACCCGGATATCTTCTTCCAGATGCGCGAGGCGTCCAACACCTACTACGACGCCATCCCCGACATGGTCGACAGCTACATGGCGGAGATCAGCAACATCACGGGGCGGGAATACCACCCCTTTACCTATTACGGCGACAAGAACGCCGAGTACGTGGTCGTCGCCATGGGCTCCGTGACGGAGAGCCTCCAGGAAGCGGTCGACACCCTGATAGCCCGCGGCGAGAAGGTCGGGGTGATAACCGTCCACCTGTACCGCCCCTTCTCGAAGCGCTACCTCATGAAGGTGATTCCGGTCACGGTCAAGCGCATTGCCGCCCTGGACCGGACCAAGGAACCGGGCGCCAACGGCGGCCCTCTCTACCGGGAACTGAAAGAGATATTCTACAACATCGACAACAAGCCGATGATCGTGGCCGGCACCTACGGCCTTTCATCGAAGGACACGACCCCGGGACGCCTCCTCGCGGTCTTCGACAACCTGAAGTCCTTCGAGCCGAAGAACTTCTTCACCGTGGGCATCACGGACGACATCACCTACCGCTCCCTCCCCGTCGGGGAGCAGCGCTTCCTGGGACCGAAAGGCACCATGGCCTACAAGTTTTACGGCGTCGGCGCCGACGGCACCGTCGGGGCCAACAAGAACTCGATGAAAATCATCGGCGACAACACCGATTACTACGCCCAGGCCTATTTCGCCTATGATGCGAAGAAGTCGGGGGGCATCACCATATCGCACCTCCGCTTCGGCACGGAGCCGATCAAGTCAACGTACCTGATCCACCACCCGCGCTTCGTGGCGTGCCACGTGCCGGTCTACATTTACAAGTACAATATGCTCGAGGGCCTGGACAGGGACGGCACGTTCCTCCTGAACAGCACCTGGGACGCGGAAGAAACGAAGAAGCGGCTCCCCGACCGCATGAAGAAGTACATGGCGGTCAACAACATCCAGTTCTACATCATCAACGCCACCAGGATCGCCGAGGAGCTCGGCCTGGGGACCAGGACGAACTCCATCATGCAGGCGGCCTTCTTCAAGCTCGCCAATATCATGGATTACAACACGGCCCTCGAGAAGATGAAGGAAGCGGTCAAAAAATCATACGGCATCAAGGGAGACAACGTGGTGCAGATGAACATCGCAGCCATCGACCGCGGCGGAAGCGAAGTCATCAAGGTGGACGTACCGGAAGAATGGAAGCACATCAGCCTGGCGCGGGAGAATGCCAGGGAGAAGGAACTCCCCAGGTTCATCCGCAAGGTCGTCATGCCGATCAACCGGTACGAGGGGGGACACCTCCCGGTGAGCGCCTTCGTCGACAATCCCGACGGCACCTTCCCGAACGGCACGACCCGGTTCGAGAAGCGCGGCATCGCCGTCAACGTGCCGGAGTGGCAGCCCGACAACTGCATCCAGTGCAACCAGTGCGCGTGCGTTTGTCCCCACGCCGTCATACGGCCCTTCCTGCTTGACGAAAAGGAGGCCGCTGGAGTTCCCGAAGGGACCGCGCTCCTTGAAGCCAAGGGAAAGGAACTCCAGGGACTCAAGTTCAGGATACAGATAAGCCCGCTGGACTGCACCGGCTGCGGCAACTGCGCCGACGTGTGCCCGGCCAAGGAGAAGGCGCTGGTCATGAAACCGATAGACACCCAGGCCGTGCAGGGGCATATATGGGAATATTTCGCCGGCGAGGTGACCTACAAGGACACCCTGATGCCGAAGACCACGGTGAAAGGGATCCAGTTCGCCCAGCCGCTCTTCGAGTACTCCGGCGCCTGCGCCGGCTGCGGCGAGACACCCTACATCAAGCTGATCACCCAGCTCTTCGGCGACCGCATGATGATCGCCAACGCGACGGGCTGCTCCTCCATATACGGCGGCACGGCGCCCTCAACCCCCTACTGCACCAACCCCGACGGCCACGGCCCGGCATGGGCGAGCTCCCTCTTCGAGGACGCCGCGGAGTACGGCTACGGCATGCTTGCCGGGATCAACCAGATGAAGCGCCGCATCGCGGAACTCGCGATGAATATCATGCAGAAAGACGTCGCGCCCGAGCTGAAGGACGCCCTCAACGAATGGCTGCAATTCCACAATGACCCGGTGAAATCCAAGGAAATAACCGCGCGGCTCGTTCCCATGCTCCAGCGCGACGGTGGCGAATGCCCCCGGGAGATTATCAAGCTCAGGCGGTACCTGATCAAGAAGTCGGTCTGGTCCTTCGGCGGCGACGGGTTCGCCTACGACATCGGCTACGGCGGCATTGACCACGTCATCGCCTCGGGCGAGGACATCAACATCCTGGTCCTCGACACCGAGGTCTATTCCAACACCGGCGGACAGTCCTCAAAGGCAACGCCGTTGGCGGCGGTGGCGAAGTTCGCCGCGGCCGGCAAACGCGTCGGGAAAAAGGACCTGGGAATGATGGCCATGACCTACGGCAACGTCTACGTGGCCCAGATATCCATGGGCGCGAGCCAGCCGCAGACGATACGGGCCATCCTCGAGGCCGAGGCGTACCCGGGTCCGTCGCTGATCATCGCCTACTCGCCGTGCATCAACCACGGGCTCCGGGCAGGCATGGGAAAGTCCCAGCTCGAGGGTAAACTCGCCGTGGAGTGCGGCTACTGGCACCTGTACCGCTACAACCCGCTCCTCGAGGAGCAGGGTAAGAACCCCTTCATCCTCGACTCAAAGGAACCGAAGTGGGAGAAGTTCCAGGAATTCCTCATGGGCGAAGTCCGCTACAACGCTCTCAAGAAATCGTCGCCGGACAAGGCCCAGGAATTCTTCAAGGCCGCCGAGGAAAGCGCGCGGCGGAGGTACAACCGGTATAAAAAGCTCGCCGGAGACGGCGGGGGGGCCGAGGCCCAGAAAGAAGAATAGGCTTGGTACACTCACCGGTGTCCCCGCCGCCGAAGGCGGCGGGGACACCATATATAAAGGCCCATGAACCTTATTTCACTGCAATCGGGCAGCAACGGCAACTGCGTCTATGTCGAGGCCGGGGGCGTACGGCTCATCTTCGACGCCGGTATCAGCGGCAAGCAGGCTGTTGAGCGCCTTGCCGCTGCCGGCCGCGATCTCTCCGGCGCCAATGCCCTCATCATATCCCATGACCACGCGGACCATGTCCGATGCGCCGGGATCTATCACCGCAAGTTCGGCGTTCCTCTCTACATCACCGAAAAAACCATGCGGGCCGCGCGCTCGTCCCACGATCTGGGCGCCCTTCGGGAAGTCGTTCATTTCCGTGCCGGCGCGTCGATGGACTTCGGCCGGGTCCGGGTCGAGACCATACCCACGCCCCATGACGGCGCCGACGGCGCGGTCTTCATCATAGACGACGGCGAAAGCAGGCTCGGCATCTTCACCGACCTGGGACACGTGTACGACGATCTGAAAAACGCCCTCTCTTCTGTGGACGCGGCGCTCATCGAAAGCAACTATGATCCCGACATGCTGCGCACCGGGCCGTACCCGCGGCATCTGAAGAACAGGATAACCGGCTCCCGCGGCCACATTTCCAACATCGAATCGGCCGAGGTCATCGCGCGGCACGGGGCGCGGCTCCGCTGGGCCTGCCTGGGCCACCTTTCCGGGGAGAACAACACGCCGGAGGTGGCCCTGCGCACCCACCGTTCAATAAACCGGGGCCTTACCTATCATGTCGCCGGCAGGTACGGCGCCGGGGACCTGCTGGTGGTGTAACATCGCTTCCAGCCGGGTGGGGTTAAAACCCCACCCTATCAGAATGCGGGAATTCCGATATCAAGATGGAGGTAATACCCATGAAGCACCGCACATTGCGTACACGGTATGTGATAATCGCCCTGCCCCTCGCGCTGACGGTTATCATGGCGCTGCTGAAGCCATCGGACCGCGGCGCCCCCTACGCGCCCTATTTTGCGGCATTGAATAACGACCTGAAAAACAACGGCCCCGGAAGGCCGATAATTATCGTGGACCTGGACCGCCTTGACCGGAACCTGGCGATCCTCAGGTCGACCATCAAGCCGCCCCTCTCATACCGGATCGTGGTCAAGTCCCTCCCTTCCCTGCGCCTGGTGCGGTACATCATGGACAAAACCGGCACCGGCAAACTGATGGTGTTTCACCAGCCCGACTGCAACTTCCTTGCCGAGGAATTCGGCGGCGGCGTTGACATTCTCCTCGGCAAACCCATGCCGGTAAACGCGGTGCGGGAATTCTACCGCCGCTTCACCGGTAAGAAGGGTTTCAATCCCGCGGCACAGCTGCAATGGCTGGTTGACACGCCGGAGCGGCTGAAGCAGTACCGGGACTATGCCGCCGGGAAAAACATCACATTGAAGATAAACATTGAAATCGATGTGGGATTGCACCGCGGCGGCGTGACTAATAACACCGACCTGGACAGGATGTTAGCCATGATTGAATCAAGCAGGGCCGCCCTGGTCTTCAGCGGCTTCATGGGATATGATGTATATGCCGCGTCTGCGCCGGCACTATTCACCTCAAAGGAAAAGGCGGTACAGTCGGCATTCAACGGGATGCTTGCCCGTTATCGCGCCTTTTATGACCATGGCCGGAAGAAATACCCTGCCCTGTTCAGGGGCACCCTCACCTTCAATAGCGGCGGCAGCCAGACCTACCGTTTATTCAAGGACCAGGTGCCGATTAACGACATTTCCGTGGGCTCAGGCCTGGTGAAGCCTTCTGATTTTGACACCCAGATGCTTACGGACCACGAAAAAGCCCTCTTTGTCGCTACGCCCGTTATAAAGAAACTGGAGGGCACCACCATACCGTTCCTGGAACATCTCACCGGCCTCTGGCCCCTATGGGACCCCAACAAGAAAAATACGTTCTTTATCTACGGCGGCGGTTGGCGGGCATCCTACTATTCCCCGTACGGACTTGAAGACAATTCCCTCTACGGTAAAAGCACCAACCAGTCCATCGTCAACGGCTCGGCGCGGACTGCGATCGGGGTCGATGATTACATTTTTCTCTGGCCCGCCCAGAGCGAGGGAATCATGCGGGAATTCGGGGACATTGCCATCGTCCGGGGCGGGAAGGTCATCGACCGCTGGCCGGCATTTCCGGAATAAATTCCTTCCCCCTCGCATTAATCACCTCCCCATGCTTATCCCGATCGACTCGGCGCACCTGATGAGCTGTGAATCGACCGGCACGGTGCGCACTTTGCCGGCAAGCTCGCTCAGGGGCACGAGGACCATATCGGGCGTGTCGAGGGCCACCATGGTCCCGAACTTCCCCTCCGCCGCGGCCTGGACCGCGAAGCTCCCGAGGCGGGTGCCCAGGACCCGGTCGAAAGCGCAGGGAGAGCCGCCGCGCTGGACATGGCCGAGGACGGTGCAGCGGACCTCCAGGTCGATCCTCTTCTTGATCTGGTCTGCCAGGTACTGGCCCACGCCGCCGAGCTGCGGCACCCCCTGGAGTCGCGTGGAGGCCGAGGCCTGGGTGATCACATCGCCGCCCTCCTCTTTCGCCCCCTCTGCCACCATGATGATGCTGAAGGGGCTCCCGCCCTTTTCGCGCAGCTGTATTTTTTCCACGATACGGTCGATGCTGTACGGTATCTCGGGAATGAGGATGATGTGGGCGCCGCCGGATATCCCCGACTCCAAGGCGATCCATCCGGCGGTGCGGCCCATTACCTCGAGGATCATGACCCGCTGGTGGCTCCGGCCCGTGGTCTGGAGCCGGTCCAGGGCCTCGGAAGCGACCTCCACCGCGGTCTGGTAGCCGAAGGTGTAGTCCGTTCGGTCAAGGTCATTGTCGATGGTCTTCGGAATACCGATGACGGGGACGCCCTTCCTGAAAAAGCGGTACCCTATCTCCAGGGTCCCCTCGCCGCCCACGACAAAGAGGCAGTCGAGGCCCATCTTCCTGAAGGTTTCCACCGCCCTGTCGGAGTAGTCGCTCACCGTTATCGAGCCGTCCTCCGCGAGCTCGCGGAACTCGAAGGGGTTCCCCTTGTTGGTGGTGCCGAGCACCGTCCCGCCCAGGGTAAGGATGTCGCGGGTCGACCTGACCGTGAGTTCCACCGAGTGGCCGGTGATGAGCCCCTCGAACCCCCCCTCGATGCCGACGACCGCGGCATTGTGACCTATCACGGCCGCCCTGGTGACAGCCCTGATGACCGCATTAAGGCCGGAACAATCCCCGCCTCCCGTCAGAATTCCAACCCGTTTGAGCGCCATGGCCTGCCTCCCGATTCTAGGATGTGACGATGCGACCGGCAATCTGATTGCAACAGAATTAATGGATTGTTGACTATATGCGGCATGCAGGGCGGATTTCAAGCAGAATTATTAGCACACAAAAAAAGAACCGCCTTCTCGGCGGTTCTTTTTGTAAATTAATAATGAAAGAAATTAACCGGCTACCCTCTGGACAACCCTGTCCGCAATCAGGTTTTTCAATTCGCGCAATAATATCCTTTCATGATGGTCAATCCTTCCATCCTGATCCGCCAAGGCCAGTATCTCCTCATATTCGCTTCGTGTGATGACATGATCTTCAATGGCTGTTTTTATTCTTTCGGCTAATCTGGTGCCGCTTGCTGTCGCTTTCATGGCCAACCTCCAAACGAATTATTTAGTATTATATAAATAACTAAAATTCAATGAATCGTCAAGGCCCTTTGGAAAAAATTAAATCCTGAAACGAAATAATTTCAATTTTCCCCGGGTCATTGTCCCGGCGGAGCGGACGCCGTGTGGCCGTAGACAATGAACTTCTTCAGCGCTTCGAGCTGCTTCGACGTGGCTTCAAGCGTGACCGGGGTCTCGCCCAGATACAGCCGTATCTTGTATGAGGACCCGCCCATAATCGCGCTCTGTATCTCCGGCGTCAGCCGGATCCTGGCCGTCAGGATGTACCGGCGCGATTCCTTCACGATCACCACGCCGGGATAATAAAAAAAGAAATGCGGATATCCGTACACATAGGGGTACACGTAGGGATAGTCATAGATCATCGTATTATGCTTGACGCGCTCTTTCTTATTGTCGATCAGGCTCAGCGGAAAGGTCGTTGCGTCGACCATGACATATGCTTCCTTGCTCATGTCCTGGCCGTGATAGCCGTAATAGGGATCGGCTGAAGCCACGAATACGATGGTGGCCACGGGATCGGACATGTCTCCCTTCGAAATCGTTTTGGTGTACAGGGTCCGGATATTGTCCAGGTCGCTGTCCAGGACCGTGTGCCACATGTCAACCGAGACCGTGGTTACGTCTTTAAAGGGATCATTGTTTACCGTGACCGGGAAGCTCACGCAGCCCGTTATAATAGCGATGAATGCAAAGAGGCCCAGGGTCCACAACCGGTGGAATAAACTGCTCCGCATACCCCGTTCCGAGCGTGACATTGATCGTTCCATTGACAAGGCGTTCACAATAATAAATTTTATACGGATATATATAATATACCGTACGTTTCGGTACTTTCAATGTTATTAGACCATCCGGTGTGCGGATTTGTTTGAAAAATTTTTCCTGATTTGAAAAATTTTATGGTTACAAAAATCCGGGCATGGTCCATTAACGGACCGGAACGGCGGTTAATGCCATGATCCGCAGTTCAATTAAATCTTACCATGAATCAATAAACTTCTTGTTATCTAAAAGCCGTGAATTAATAGTATCATAGTGCATCATACTGTCATGACCAATGGTGCGGATAGAAGGCCATGAAAGACCTCTCGGAAGGACATGTTTTTAAGCTGCTGATATCATTCTCCATCCCGATGATAGTGGGGAACCTGTTCCAGGCGGCGTACAGCATCATTGACGGCGTTTTCGTCGGGCGGATCCTCGGCCACGTGGCCCTGGCGGCAGTTTCCATCAGCACCCCCCTCATCTTCTTCCTTGTAGCCATCCTCATCGGCCTCGGCATAGCCGCCGTCGTCCTCGTGGGACAGGCCTACGGGGCGAAAAATCATGAACTCCTTTCCCGGATACTCGTAAATTCCTTCACCCTGAACGTGTCGGTGAGCGTACTCATAACGCTGTCGATCATCATATGGGGCCGCGGCATGCTGGCGCTGATCAACACGCCGGAAGGGCTCATGGAAGACGCCTATCTTTTTCTCTCCTGGTTCGCGTCGGGTTTTATCTTCATGGTGGTCAACAACTGGATCATGGGGGTCATGCGCGGCCTGGGGGACTCCCGCACCCCGATGTACATGACCGGCCTCACGGTGCTCCTCAACATCCTGTTCATCCCGTTCCTCATCAAGGGCGCCGGACCCATCCCTCCCCTCGGCGTCCGCGGCTCGGCGCTGTCGACGGTCCTGGCGAACATGGTGACGACGGCGGTCTCATACGTCTACCTCGCCAGGAAGAACCATGTGCTTGACTTCGGCCGCTGGCGGTGGGTATTCGACCGGGACATTATCGCAAAAATAATAAAACTGGGACTCCCGACGTCCCTCCAGATGCTCATCGTTTCCTTCAGCGGGATCGTGCTGATGGGACTCGTCAACCTTTTCGGCGACGCGGTGATCGCGGCCTACGGCATCGGCCTGCGCGTGGAGAATTTTTCCGTCCTCCCCGCCATGTCCATCGGCGTTGCCGTGTCCACCATGGTGGCGCAGAGCATCGGCGCCGGTAAAATCGAGCGCGCCAGGGAGATAACCGTGGCCGCTACGCGGTTCACCCTCGCGGTTTCAGCGGCCGTCATCGTTGTCTGCACCTTCCTTCCGGAGTGGATATCAATCATTTTCACAAACGAAGCCGCCGTCATCAGCCACGCGGCCCTGTATCTCCGGATAATGTGCTGGGCCTATCTCAACCTCTCCCTTTTTTTCATACTGCAGTCGACCGTCAGGGGGGCAGGTTCTGTCACCGTGCCGCTCGTATTTTCAATACTGACGATGTCCGCCAGGATCGCCTTCGCCTACGCGCTGAGCCGCCACACACCGCTCAATGAAACGGGCATATGGATCGGCATCTTCATTTCCACGCTGGTCGGCCTCGGCCTTATGTTCGTGTACTACCAGAAGGGAAGCTGGCACAGAAAAAAAATCATTGAAACCGGACCGGTCCCGCCCCTGGCCGGCATCCCCGAGGAGGACATTCTATGATCCGGGGTTATGTCCCGGTGACGCTCCACCGTAAACAAAAGGCCCGGTTTTCCCCGGGCCTTCCATAGCAATCATTGGTTGAGCGCGGCAGGTCACTGGCCGCCCGCCTTCCTCTGCTGACGCCTGTTCCTTATCTGCTCCCTTTTCTCCGGGGGCATGTTTTTCCACCGCTCCTTCATCCGCGCCTTCTTCTGCTGTTTTTCCTCCGGGGTCAGGTTCTTCCACCGCTCCCTGGCCCGCGACTTTGCCGCCTGTTTCTGTTCCGGCGTCAGGCCGTTCCACCATTCTTTCGCCTTCGCCTTTGCCGCTTCCTTCTGCTCCGGCGTCATGCTGTTCCATTTTTCGCGCACCTTGGCCCGGGCCGCTTCCCGCTGCTCCGGCGTCATGGCCGCCCATTTTTCCCGCGCGGTCTCCCGGGCAATCTGCCGCTCCTCATCCGTCATTTCGGCCCATGCCTTCCGGTCTCCCTCCGGGGAGGCATCCTGCGCCATGAGGCGCGGAACGACGCCCAGGGACACGGCCAGGACCAGGGCCGCGACCAACCACTTCATCATACCCATAGAAATGCTCCTTTTAGCGTGTATTGTTTTGGATGCGCCCCGATCACGGGACGCGCTCTCATATTTCATCATATGTAACGAATATAATGCCATAGTGTGCCAGAAAAAATGCCCGGTAAAGCGATAATTATGCCCCCGGGCATAAAATTCTTGATTTCTCCCCCGATCCCTGTCCCTTATAGAAAAAACATCATAACCGGTAGGTCCCGCCGCTGGCGATGGCGGCGGAACCGCTTACCCGATGCGAGGAGACCCATGGATTCAACCGTCATATCCGGAATATTCGCCCTGGTCGGGGGCCTGGGCGGCGCCGTTGCCGGCTCCCTGATAACCCGTCATGCCCTCCTGACCACGACACGGCAGAACAACGAGACATTGCTGGAATCCATACGGATGAATACCGACTGGGACAGGGCCCTCAAGGACATAGCAATCCTCTGCAACCAGATCAAGGGGTTTTATCATCTCGAAGAATCATACATGAAGGAAATAAGCAGGCTCACGAAAAAGCCGGAAAAGAGGGTCAAGGTGCGGATGAGGGAGCTGAACGCCAAAACGACCGGCATCAGGCTGGACATGACGGAAAACAAGGCGGATAAAATTCTCCGGAAATGGGAATACAAGAAGCAGTGATGGATGCCCCCCCGCTCAGGGCCGGCCGGCCCTGAAGAACTGGCGCAAAGCCCCAAGCTGTCCCGGGGCCGCTTCGAGGGTCACCGGGTCGCCGCCAATTGAACATCGTATCCCGTAAAAATCTGCGCCGTCAAGGGCCTTCTGCATCTCCGGGGTCAGCCTGATGGTTGCCGTCAGGACCGTCAGGTTGATCCCGCTGCCGCCCGTTATCCCCGGGTAAAAATAGTAGTCCCCGACAACGCGGTAGCCGCAGAAAAGCATATTTTATGAAGGATATTGACACGCCCCTCCGACCACACCGCCATTACCCAATCCCATGAATCCGGGACGACTTTGCTCTGACACCCGGCTTCGGTACTCCTTGAAGTAAAATCAAAGGTACATTTTATCTTAACAGTTCATAGAAAATTTCCCCCATGATGAAATAAGGGAACTCCCCCACACTATCATGAAAAAATGATGTGGATTAATATAAGTATATGAATACATTGTATACAATGATCATTGTTCGAAATGCAGATTCGCCCGCGAACAGGTATTTCTAGCCGATTCAACGTGCCGAGGAATAATGACTGCCAAGTCAATGATGGACCATGGTGAGTAGGATCATAAACAAAATACTGCCCGGTGAATTTATTTTCCACAATGCCCGGTGGTACAGGGACCTGAGGGGCAACTATGACCGGTACCGGTACACGCTGCTGTGTGTTGTATTGAGCGCGTCGTCGCTGGTCCCGGTGCTGTATGCCGTCCTGGACCTCATGAAGGGCGAAACGGCGTTTCTTGTCAATTATTCAATCCCCTTTGTCATCCTGGTGGCAATGGTCGCTTTCCTGATGACGACAAAGAAAACCGAAATTATTTCCATCGTGGCGATCATTTTCTGCGTCATCAGCTTTGCCCTGACCCTCTATCTTCCCAACGCGCGCCACGTGAGCCTGGTCATCTTCTACTGCTTTCCTCCCATTGCGATCCAGCTTCGGGGCACGTGGCGGGGCACCATCTGGGTCGCCGTCTTCTTCGCTGCCGCGGCGCTCCTGTACCTGCTCCAGCTGTACGGCCTCCTTCCGCCGTGGAACGTGGTCTATCCCAGCAACATCAATATCCTCCTCGCCGGGGTGGCCCTCTTTTTCATATCGGTACTGACGTTTTTCGGCGAGTGGCAGCACGAAAAAGCGATCGACACCGTCATCCGGAGCGTCCTTTTCGACGAGACGACCAGGTACCCGAACAAGAAAGTGCTGATCAACTCCATCAGGAAAAACACGCATTACCTCTTTGCCATCGTCAGCATCGTGAACTTCAACGATCTCGGCCTGATCTTCGGCTACGACCTGTCCGACGAGGTCCTTCTTTTCTGTTCACGGCAGCTTGACCACTGGAGGGACCTGTTCAATTACTCGATTTACCGTCTCAAGGGGAACGAGTTCGGCATCCTGCTCGATCTCGGGGATGAAGACCGGAAAGAGGCGTACCTGAAGATGAAGGAGCTCAGGCGGCTCCTCCAGTCAACCGCCATGCCGTGGAAAAACTCCGAGTTGAGGCTGAACATCCACATCGGCGGCGTGGCCTTCCACTCCGGCAAGCCGGGTGAATCGTCCGACATCCTCTCAAAGGCCGACCAGGCCTTGAAGTCCGCCATCGAAAACCACAAGGGCGTCGCCCTGTACGAAAACCACGATCACGTCAAGACCTCGGCGTTCCACTCGACCAACCTCTTTTCAATACTGTACAAGAACCATGAACAGCAGACGTTCCGGGCCTATTACCAGCCGATCATCGACGCGTGCACGGGTAGCATAGTATCCTACGAAGGCCTGCTCAGGATACGCAACAACGAGGGGGCATACGAATCGCCGCTTCCGTACCTTCCCATCGCCGAGTCCACCGGCCTTGACGTAAACCTGACCCGCTTCATGATAAAATCCGCCTGCGAGGCCCTGCGCCATACCGACAAGAACATCTCGGTAAACATATCGTTCCGGGACATGATCCAGAGCGACCTCATCGGGCTGCTGAACAGGCATTACCGGATGCCCGAGCCCGGAAAAGGAAGACTGATACTGGAGATTCTCGAGCGGTCGGAGCTGAGCGAGATCGCTGCCTGCCACGAGTTCGCGGCCAGCGCCAGCAAGCTCGGCTGCCTCATCGCCATAGACGATTTCGGGTCGGGCTACTCGAATTTCGAAAACCTCCTCTCCCTGCCGATCAATATCATCAAGATCAACGGCACCCTCATCCAGCAGCTAAAGCAGAACGCCAAGGCCCGCATGATGATAGAAAACATCATCCTCTTCTGCAAGCAGGCAGGCCTTTCGATCATCGCCGAATGGGTTGACAGCCCGGAGCTGGCGGAAGACCTCAGGGAGATGGGCATCGATTATCTCCAGGGTTTCTATTTCGGCCATCCCAGTTTTATCGACTGGAATAACGATTCATCCAACGTCAACTGATGCCTTTCTCCGCACCGTCATGGGTACCGTGCCGCAGGATATTCTCACGCCGGGGCCGTCTCCCGCGGCGCCTTCGCCTCCAGGAGCCGCTCAAGGACGTCCCGCACAGCTGACAGGGCCGGCGATCCGGGCAGGGTCGGCGCGCTTGCACTCATGATATCGGCGGAGCGTATCGCGACGTCCTCGGGCACCCACCCGGCGAACGCCAGGTCCGGCGGCAGGGACAGCCGCCGGACCTCTCCATCGTCAGCGATACGGTTCAGCGCCAGGCCGGCGTGACGGTGTTTCACCGTTCGGTCGGCCACCTCCCTGATGGTCCTCACGACGTCCAGGCCCCGCGAAGAGGCGTCGGACACGAGAAGAAGGCGCGTCACCGTCTCCACCGCCACATGGTCCAGGCATCCATGGGGTACGCCCTCGCCCACCATGCCGGTAACGCCCGTAACGATTGCCCGTATTTTCATGCCCGCTGTCTGGTGGTTATTAATATGAGACTGTCCTTTCGACGAATCAGGGCATTCCCGGATGGGGAGAAATTATGATGGAATGATGATAATTCAAGATTTTTCACCCCGGCACGCGGGGTTCGAAACGAAAAATCCGGAAAAACGGCCGGTTGAAACAATATAATGCAGATCGCGTCTAACGAAATTGCCGTGCCATCGCTTCATCGACGGATTTCAACTGCGCGCCGCAGAGGGCCTTGCCGGAATAACGCCGGTACCGCCCGTACCGTGAAGGCGCGCCGATGACGTGTCCCGTGATACAATACATTGTTCCCGACCAGGAATGTAGCAGGAAAAATTTTATTGACTGCTGCGCACCCATGCTGTATGAAGCCGTGTAACTATCAGGAGTCACTATCGCGCATGAAACTTGAAGACTGCAAAGCCTGCTCATTTCATTCAGATTACAGCCGCGGCCAGATCTACTGCCGCTTCTGGGAAAACAACATCAACAGCGTCGCCACCTATGAAGACCGCGCCGCCGGCATTATCTATGTCGTGGGGTGTCCCAAAGAAAAACAGGGATGACCGGTCCCCCCCTCGGGGAAGCGGTATGACCGCGCTGATTAAACCTCGTTACAGCCAACAATCCCCCGGAAGAAGCAGAAAGGGCCCGTGGCGTGCCTTACCATGCCAATAACCGCCCGGAGCTCATGAAACAGCATCGGTCTTCTGGATGGTTATGCCGTGTCTCTGCAGAATCGCGTCAAGGCGGAATTCCCACCCCCCTATTTTCGCAGGGAGGAGAGGATAGATGCGGTACAGCGATCCGAGGGACGCCCCGAGTCTGAAGGCATCGATGAGCTTTTTAAAGATCTCCCGGTTGCGGAGGCCGTTCAGGGTCATCCGTATGATTTCCAGCGGCCCCTTGACGGATTTCTGCTTCAGCCACATGGCCATCATGTCTTTTCGCGTGATGAACTTCATGCGGTAGAGCCAGTCGAATTCGCGGGGCGACAGGTCCACCAGCGTCTCGCAGATGCCCCGGAGCTTCGCGAAGCCGGCGCCGATCCCCCTGAAATAGGCCGCATTGTAATGCCAGAGGTGCCTGCGCATGACGGGCCCGCCCCGGAGCGCCTCCGCGATGACCGGCGCGGCGATCCGTGCCGCTTCCATGCCGGAGGCTATGCCCTCGCCGTTGAAGGGCTTGTTCTGGAAGGCGGCGTCGCCGAGGGAGACGAAGCCGTCCCCCACCAGGGACGCCGGGGGAAAGTCGAAGGGAACGGTGCCGGTGTACACCGAAGCGACCCTGTGCTCCACGCCGGCCAGGTGACGGGCGGCAAATTCGCGGTGAACGTCGCGGGTATGCGCCAGGTCGCCGAAGGTCGACAGCCCCACCAGGATGTCCGAGGGGCCCACCTGGTTCGCGAAGCCCTTGTAGCAAACATAGGTGTTGCTTCCCCGGGGGAACGTCCCGCGGCAGCGCCACTGCTCCATGTGCAGGGTGAAGGTCCTGAGGGGCCGCGCCGACAGCGGGGACACGCCGCACTCCGGCGGGAGGGAATTACGGACAACGGCATCCCGGCCGGTGCAGTCAGCCACGATCCCGCCATAGACATTGCCGCATCCCTCTATCTCGGCGCCCACAACCCTGGATCCGCCGATGATGGGACGGATGAAAGGGGCCTCGTAATGGAACACGACATTGCCGGAGCTTTCGGCGTGGCGGGCAACCCATTGCGAAAAGCCGTTCATGGAGAGGATGTCTGTTCTGCAGGGCACCTGGAACTTCAGCTCTTCGGAGAGGGGGATCTGCCAGTTTTCGGTGAAGGTACCCTTAAGGATACGGCTGTCCGCGAAAGGCCTCGGGAGGGACAGCTCACCGTAGCAGGGCACGTCGAAGTGGATGTAGCCGAGCTCTTTTCTGACATGGTCCCTCTTTCTTTTTTCGAACACGTGGACGCTATAGCCGCGGGAGCCCATCTGCCCGGCAAAATACGCTCCCACCGGCCCGCCGCCGATAACTATCACATCAACCGTATTGTTCTTCCGGGTCAGTCCCCGCATAAAAATTCATCTCTCTTTATATAATATACATTTTATGGCCGGTTGGCAATAAAAATTATAGTGCCGATAACTATCCTGCTTTATTCTATTTCAGCAGGGGAATACGAAAATATACCGGAAAATTCAGCTGTACATGTATTGACACCCGTCCACCTCGCAGGTGCCTATGATCGCCAACACATTCATGCGATCCTTTTAAACCGACCGTAAGCCGCAGGGGATCCGGTATTTAATTGGGGGGGATAAAAAAATATTGACAAGCGTCCAAAAAACGGGCATTAAGAGCCCTAGCAGGCGGTTTTCTGCCATGATGCTCTCATGAATATCTCCATCGCAGCCGGCGGTATGCCGGACATGCAGCAGATCACCTCAGATTTTGTCACATGAAAAAAATCCTATTCACTATCACTGCAGGAACCATCCTGTTAAGCACAATCCACGGTGCAGCTGCCGCCATAAATCTCGACAGGGAGGCCATTTACGTCCGCAGGGGCTTTGAAGCCGGGTGGGTGAACGCACTGCCGTCCCCGGACGACAGCGACTGGCTGGTAATCCCCGGCGTGGCATCGGGGACCAGAAAAGTCGTACTGAAAGAACTGCCGCTGAAAGGCATGCCCGAACGCACGTTCCTTTCCCTGAAAAAGTACCAGCCGGAAAACTTCACGTTCCTGACCTCTTTCGCCATGGACGAGAAGGGCATCGAAATGAATGGTCGCCTCGGCATCTATTTCGCAAATATTGGAGAGAACTGGGCGGTGTACCTCAACGGACGCCTGGTCCGGTCGGAGATCCACATCAACGGCCGGGGAGAGATAACGGGCTACCGCCACTCCCGTGAGGTTGCCATACCCGTGGACCCGCGGCTGCTCAGGCCGGGCATCAACGTCCTCGCCGCCCGGATCATCGGGGACCCGACCAACATAGATTCCGGATTTCACCGGAGCACCCCCTTTGTAATCGACTCCATGGAAGAAATTGAAAAGCAACGGTCCGAACAGACAACCATGATCCTGGTATTCCTCTACCTGTTCCTCGGGATTTATCATCTTTTCATTTTCATCAGGAGGCGTGACGAGCTCTTTAACCTGTACTACGCCCTGTTTTCCACCCTTCTTTTCATATACATCCTTTCCCGCACCCATACCATCTATGAAATCATAAGCGATTCTACCATACTGCACCGCATCGAATACTGTTCGCTCTACACGCTTATACCCCTCATCGGCGCCTTCCTTGACCTGCTCCTGACCGGGTCCTATAGCCGCCTGACAAAGATCTGCAGCGCCTTCTATGCCCTTCTCATCATCATAACGGTCATGCCGGTCTCCAATATGTTCGCCATCGACATACTGCGGGTATGGCAGGTATCGGCCATCATACCCCTGTTCTATTACCTGATCGTCAGGATCGGAGGCAAGGTCTACCAGGAATGGAAAAGAATCTACGGACGCTACAGGTCCCACGGGCTGCCCTACCGGGTCATGAAGACAACGGAACGGACGCTGACTTCCACCACCGCGGGAAACATCCTGTCGGGAGCCATCATCCTCGCGGCCTGCTCCATCTTTGACATCGCCGACTCCCTGTTCTGGGCCTACGATGTCGTCCTCACCCAGTACGGATTTTTCGCCTTTACCATGGGGATGACCCTGATCCTCGCCAACCGGTTCCTGAAGACCCACCGGGAGCTGGAAATGAGCAACGAGATCGCGGCCATCGAGATGGAGCTGGCGGCCAACATGCAGAAGATGCTCCTCCCGCCGGTGCCCGCGGGCATTGAGCAATGGGACATTGCCATGTCCTTCGTGCCGAAATACGGGGCATCGGGTGATTTTTACGATTTTTATTATTCGGGGAAGGAGCTCCAAGGGATTGCCCTCTTTGACGTGTCGGGCCACGGCGTTTCATCGGCCCTGATAACCATGATGGTAAAACCCGTCACCTTCAGGATTTTCAACGCGATGCAGGGCGAAAGCCTGGAAAAGATAATGAACCTGGTGAACGAGCACATTTCACACGACCTGTCACGCCTGGACAATTTCGTGACCAGCATCCTGGTCCGGATGACCGGCAACAGGGTCGAATACGTCAATGCCGGCCACCCTGACCTGCTACACCGCGCGCACGCAACCGGCGACGTGCGGATAATCGACGCCGGCGGAAAAAATTTCCGGGGCGAACCCCTGGGGCTGGCCATCAATCACCACCGTCCCTCCGCCATAAGCTTCACCGTGGGGAAAAACGACCTCCTCCTGCTCTTTACCGACTGCATACTTGACGCCCGCAACCAGCGTAAAGAGCGATACGGCATGGACCGTCTTATGACGTCTCTGGCCGAAGCGCCCGACGGTTCCGCTGCGGAGGTCCTCGATTTCCTGCTGTTACGATTCAATTCCTTTGTCAGGGATATTGAACTGAGGGACGACTTCACGGTCATCGTGGCGAAGAAGACGTCGTAGACAGCGGGGATATTCCCCTTAGCGGACTTCCAGCCAACCCCCGATCATAAGATCCGCCGTCCCCTTTGTGACAATATCTATCATGATCAGCCGAACTAAAACCGATAAATACTATGGCAATTCATGCCTGCGCATAGTGATATGATTTGCGGACAAAATTGTCAGATACCTATTGGAGCCATCAATAACGGATGAATCTTAAGATTGATCCCTCAGAATGAGAGCTCCGATATGCGGACATTACTATGGACTACAAATCAATTCCATATTACTTTATAGCCTTATCAGCCGTGCCAGTGTTCTATCTGATATATTTCCGCCATTTCTTCAGTTATTACCGGCAAAAACATGAGATCCCTGTATATGGGAAACATTTTGAGTCTTTTCTGTACGGGATCGTTCTCGCTCTCGTCATCATACTGCTCGCGCCCAACATTGACAGGTTAATAAATGACGATACTATTTTCACCAACGCTTTCGTGAAAGCCGCGCTTATAGAAAAAGCCGGAACAGTAGTGCTGTTCCTTATGGTTATTCGCCATTACCCGAGGTTTTCCACCCTTGAAGGAATCGTTTCCGGTATTGCCATTGGTGCAGGGTTTTCACTGGTGGAAAATATCGCCTACGCCATTACGTTCGGTCCACAGGTTATCATCGTCCGTCTCATCTTCTCCGCTCCGCTCCACATCACCACATGCGGCATGGTGGGCTATTACTGTTCATCGATGCGGCTCAGCTCTAGCATTCGGACAAAGGTGCCGAGAATAATTCTGGCCTGCGTGCTCCCTTCATTCTTTCATGGCTCCTTTGATGCGATGCTCCTCATGGACGGGAACCTTCTTTACATGGCTGGGCCGCTTATTGTCATGCTGGTCCTGCTGCTTGAAATCCTCATATCAAGATCAAAACTCATCCCCTCATGCGCAACCCTCGAGAATGAACATCTCCGGCTCGAAGACTGGCTTATCAAGTACCGCCAGCCGCGCTATGAGCGTTGGATACTCAATTCCACCGGAACGCCGTCCAATGTAAAGGTTCCCCTTCTCCGCATTCACACCAATTCCATGCTCTGGATCATTCCCATTATTATTCTGGCCTGTTCTGCGGCTGCCCTGCCTTTCAGCGATGATGTGTGCGCCATGCTTGGTCTTCCCCTCAACCACCAGACCGGAATTCTGGTGACGGCGGCATATCCGGCTTCCATTGGATTGTCCCTCATTCTGGTCGGCATTCTCAACCCGGATTTCTTCCGTTACAATATCGTCCGCATCCCCATCATATTCGACACCGTGCTTCACCAGAATAACTTCGAGGGCATTCTGCCCACCTTTGATATCACCGCCGCCAATGCCTTTCTCCGCACTTTTGAGCCTATGGAAGAGAATGAAGTCGAATTGCATTTCGAAATGAGGAATTTCAGGTCACCCCTGGTGAGGGCCCGTCCCGTGTGGAACCGCCACGGTAGCGGCACTATCGATGAACCCGTAGGCACAATAATTGCTATTAACAGTCCAGGCCTGTCATTTTACTTCTTCCTCGCCCGCTATTTCATATACCGATTCTGGAAAGGAATTGTTTTCAATCTGAAGCTTCCGGGATTTGAGGCCATCCGGAGGCTTTTCATGAGACCATCAACCGTGATGCAGAAAGAGATCGTGTATCACCCCGGCGCTGCTGTTTTCAGGCAGGGTGAGTCAATTAAAAGCTTCTACTATATAAAAAAAGGAAAAGTGAATATCATTAAAGAGCTTGAATCCGGGGAGCGCATTATCCTGGAAACGATGGAGGCGGGGCGGATTCTTAATGAAATGGCCATCCTGGGGAACACGAAGAGAAGCGTTTCCGCTGAATGCGTGACGCGATGCGTTCTTGCTGAAGCACAATCCGACAACCTTGAAGCCCTGATAAAAAACGACCCCCTTTTCGCTCTCGCCCTGATACGTAATCTCCTGAAGCGGGTCGACAACACCCAGGAACAGCTGACGAGCACGATCGATTATCTCCAGAAGATGCTACTTATAAAGGAGAAGCAGATGACGTTTGGCGCAATGATACTGTCCCTCCTTGCAGGAGGCAGGCCGGAGAATGGGGTTATCACCCTTCAGGTATCTTCAGACCGAAAGAACGTGCTGGCCGCACTACCTCGCGCTGATCTTGTCAGGTATCTCCGGGATTCGTACTCGCTAGACGCCAATTCCCAGCCTGATGAAAAAATTTCCGCTATGGTTGAAAAGACAATGAAGGGACTCCGGCTCGACATCCGCTAACCCGCGATTAAAACGTCCCGCGCATATGCCAGCTCCGGATTGAAGAATCAAAAACAGGAAAGGCACCGGAGGGCGCCTTTCTGTATTTCCAGAGTGGGGATCATTCCCTGGTTTTCAGTGCCATCCTTCTGTACCGCATAAACATACCGAACAGAACGCAGGCCACAACCACCAGGATCACAACAAGAACAATCCCTCTTTTCGAAACAGCCGAGAGCAGATATGCCGTCAGGGGCTGTCCACCTGATGCGAATATCGAGTTGTAATTAGCTTCAATCTCTTCTGCGGTGAGGGCTCTGCTGAAAATCTGCACACGGTCTATGATCCCGGAGAACCCCAGGTTATGCCATACCCCGTTATACTGAACGGGAAGCTGGGCCCCGATGACAAGGTCCCCGGTGGTGTTTCGGACCGCCCCGATATTATTTGTCGCTGAAGCGACTTCTACGCCATTAATATACAGCACCATCCTGCTCAAGTCCCAGGTCCCGGCAAGATGATACCATTTCCCGGTCTCCAGAACATCGGGGCTGTCCACGTACAGATAGGCACCGGCATCATTAAAAATCGAAAATCTCAGAATGCCATCCGGATCCCAGAACTGGAGGCTGTAGGCCTCATCATTAAAATCAGTCCTTGTTCCCTTGTGCACGATGCCGGCGAAACGGGTATAGGCATTCATGTAGACTACGGCCTCGACGGTACCGGACATACCGAGGGTGAGAATATCGCTGTCGGGAACACTCACATAATCGCTGGTCCCGTTAAACAGAAGCGCAGATCCCGACAGGCCGGTTGCCGGCGTCGTGCCGCTGATGGTATAAGTGCCATCAGACGGTGATTCGAAATTCCACAGGCCGGCCATGTCTGTCTTCCCCGAAACGGTTACGGTGTACGTTTTCTTGGAACCGTTTTCGGCCACGACCGTGTATGTGACGGGGTTCGAAAAATCATTGGCCGTGGTCCCGCTCACCTGGTCAATATCATTGACCTGGACAACCACGCCGGTAGTGACGAAAGTCGCGACAAGCCCGGTAAGGGTCTTCGTTGCCGGAAAATCAACCGAAATGGTCCCCGTGTCCTGGTTTATGGCACAGGTCTCGCCGTCGAGTACAAATGATGTTATCGACTTGGCGTCGTTCTTGGCGACGGTAACGGTCACCTCATAATCGACGGTAGTCTTGTCCTCGGCGGTAACCCGGTACGTCAAAGGCGTGGTAAAGGTATTCACCGTTTCCCCTGAAACCTGCGCGGTCTCCCCTATTGCAACCGTCTCGCCTTCTCCGGAGGTTTCGAAGGTCGCCTTGAGATTTTCCCTGCCTGAACCGAACGGTAACTCTACAGAAATCTTTGTGCCGGACACGATGCCGTTGACATCGGCGGGAAGAGCGTCATTATTGGCTTTTAGGAAAGAAAACGACTTGATCTCCTTCCTTGCGGAAGGGAGTACACGGGCAGTCACTGTATACTGCCTGGTCGATCCGTCTTCGGCTGTTATCGTGTAAGTCACAGGATTTGTGAAATCATTTGCCGTTTCGCCGCTTTTCTGCTCGGTGCCTCCCGAAAGTACTGATGTGCCGCTCGTCGAAAACGAAGCAACCAGGGACGTCAAGCCAGTTCGCGGCGGAAGATCAACCGTAATGGTGCCGGCCGTATCGTCAATAACGCCGGCGGTTCCATTGAGTGTATATGACAGCATCGATTTTTCATTGTTTTTGGCCCTGATCACGGTAACGGTGTAACTCACTACGTCTTTATCATTGCACGACAGGGTAATCACGACTGGCTCAGTGAAGTTATTAGCCGTTACATTGCTTTTCTGTACAACACCGTTCACTTTCACCATGATTTTTTCACTGCTGGGAGTGAATTCAGCAATAAGATTGGCAATATCGGCATCATAGGGAACGTTAATGGTTATGGCGGTATCGCCTATTGAACCGATGGCGTCACCTGAAAGAGACGGGTTTTTTGATGCCGGAAAGTTGTACTGCACCATGGTAACGGTTTTTCCGAAGCGGGGGTACAGCATAAATAAAGAAGACAGGTCATTCTTTTTTGTTTCACCGCAGGCTGTTATTAAAACCGTTGTAAGCATCATTACCATGAAGACCCTGTTCCTTTTCATTTAAAATAACCTCCCACAATCTTTTAAGTTAATGCAATTGCATACTTAAAACTTTTCACCAGTCTCTATAAAAAACTAATACATTTTAAAAAAAAAGCAAATAAATTTTTCAAGCATTATGTCATCACTTCGGCACCCAGCCGAACGTACCGCCGACTATCAGATAAACAAGTATAATCGCATTTGCCGCTATACCTATTTTCGCGCCTGGCAGGCCAAGTACGCAGAGCACAAGGGAAAAGATAGAAAGGCCCGTCACCAGGGGGCGCCACCAGCTCCATTGGCCGAACACGCCCACGGCCCCGGCGGCAAAGCCCGCTGCGGCCAGGAGCCACAGGACGCCGACCATCCGAATCCCGGCGTCGCCGATATCAACGGCGCCGGCGAGCAGCGTCGTCTTGTACGGCTCCTCTTTCAACACGGCGATCTTCCAGGGAACGACGAATCCCACCAGGTGGCAGAAACCGTGGATCACAAGATATATGCCGACTATTATTCTGACTGCCATCATACACGCTTCTCCTTTCTCAATAAATTGTCCCCAAGCCCTTTCAATCCTCCAGAGGGGGACTTCTGTTACAAAACTGGCCCCGAAAGCCCCCGCTGGGGGGGGTGGGGGGATGGTACTGGCATCACAACGACCGGATGATCTTCTCCATGACCCTCAGGTGACAATGCTGTTCGTCGGTATCGCAGTGGCACATGAGGGTCACCTGTCCCTTGTCACCCAGCATTTTGATGAGTCTGAAGGTGAACTTCTGGCCGTGGTTTAAGATCGTCGCGTTGTTCCGGTCGATTGCGGCGGATGACAGGACCTCGTCCCTGTATTTTTTTTTAAAATCTGCCCATGACATCCTGTCATCGAGCATGCCTTTCAGCAGCTTCTCCGAGGGCCCCAGGCTGGGCATCCACACATCATAACGGACGGACCTCATGCCCCTGCCCCGGAACCGCGTGGCCAGAATGCGGATCCCGTCATCCTTTTCGATGGGATCATTCACGGATTTGAATTTAATCATGCCAACCTCCCTCAACCGGAAATCACGGTTTCCCGCCCCACCGCTCCATCAGCACGCGGCGCACATCGAGGAAATCGTCCCACTGGATAAAGGGCATTTCTTTCAACCGGAGATATTTCATCAGGCCGTCGCGGGCAAACACGAACGATGCCGCTTCCGCCATTTTGTGGTCCGTGGAGCCGTCCCCGATCGCGACCGCCTCGCCGCAATCATACAGTGCCATCACCTTCGCCTTGGCCATGAGCTCCGTGTCCCCCTCGACCGTCCTCAGCACGCGGAGAAAGGGGCCCGTCGTGTCGACATCCACGGCATGCACCGCGTGTACGCGTTCCAGAAGGGGCCCGAGCCTCGTCTCGATCATCCCCCGGAACCCCCCGGAGATGATCACCAGAGGGACGCCCATCGACTCGAGGTAGTCCAGCAGTTCGGTGAAGCCCGGGCGTATATCGATGGTGAGGACATAGTCCAGTATCTCGCCGTATTTATCGGAGGGCAGCGATTCTATGAGCCTGCGCACGGCCTCCTTGAGGGTCATGCGGCCCGACAGCATTTCGGGCGCCACCTGCCTGAAGAGGTCCGGGGTGAAGACATTGAACATGCCGACGAAGGATTCCTTCGAGGTGATGGTGCCGTCGAAGTCGCAGAATACCGCCCGTTTGAAATGGTTCGCTGATGTCATGCTCCCTGTATCCTTGCCTGTTGATGTCGTTGCATTCCTTCATGAAGCAACATGCGGTCCGCAGGATGCCTGCCGCGGATCAAGGAACCCGTCAGGGCTGACGAGGACCGCCTTGGTATCCGTGGTGCCGACATCAACGGCGGGAATGAGGTGTTGTTCACCCATGGCCACCCCTTGAGACCGTGATATGCGGCCGCGGATCAGAGCTCGAATTCCATCCCCTCGTAGGCTATGTCGATATACAGGTCACCCGTGCGCTTGGGGTTCATGCTCTGGTAGGTACGGGCGTTGATGAGCACGTTTTCCAGCTTGTCGTCGTCGTAATTCGGCTCATGGTGGAACAGGACGAGGCGCTTCACGTTGAACATGCCGGCTATGTCTATGGCAATGGCCGCCGAGGAATGGCCGAACTCCAGCTTGTTGATCGCCTCTTCGAAGGTGTACTGGGTGTCGAATATCACCAGGTCCGCGTCGGCGAAGAAGCTCCGGTATTTCTCGATGTTGTCAATCTCGTTGATGTTGAACTCGCAGTCGCTGGTGTAGACCATGGCAGTGCCGTTTTCCTCGATCCGGTATCCGAAGGAACCGCCCGGGTGCGGCATGACCTTGTTCACCACCCTGGTGTCGTTGATATAAAGCTCCTCATCCGGCTGGATCGTGAAGAATTCCTTGGTCGCCTGCAGGTAGTCGAACGTCACGGGGAAATGGGTGAAGACCTGCTGGTAATCCAGGCGCTTTTTCAGGTCGGGAAGTGCGGAATAAAAATTAAACCGGTTCCCCCGGATGTACAGGGGCACGAAAAAGGGGATGCCCTGGATGTGGTCCCAGTGCGTGTGGGACAGGAGGACGTTGGCGGTCCCCCGGCCCTTGCCGAAATCGCCCTTCATGAGCTCCATGCCAAAAAGCTTGAGGCCGCTCCCGCAGTCAATGATGATAAGGTCTCCCGCCGACGTATCGACCTCGATCGTGGTGGTGTTGCCGCCGTAGGTATTGCGCACGGAAAACGGAAGGGAATGGATGAATGACTCAATCGCTTCCTCCGATGAGATGTCACCCGGCTTGGCAAGGGTCAGGGCCTTCCGGATTTTATCTTCTATCATATTCCCGTTCAGGGGGGTCGGAAGCGATCCCCTCACTCCCCATAACTTTATTCGCATATCAATACTCTTTCCATACTGGATATTCGACACATCGGTGCGGAACGCCATAACTATAACATCAATATTGATTTAGTCAATAGAAATATATTCAAGTAATGCCCGGGACCTGGGCGGGTTTCGTGACCCGGATGCGGGTCGGGTAATTTTTGAAAGGGGAAGAGGGTGGCATCCCTCTTCCCCTTTCGAACCCCATCACCCCGCGCCTGCGGCGGGCCTCGGGTGAACTCGTCGAACCGGCTTCGCCGGATTCGACTCAGACATCCACCCTTGATAGGTTTGTCCGTCTTTCGGCGGACGTTTTGAGGTCTGGCTGCCGAGAGTATATTGGATTTTCGCAGGTAACTTAAAATGTCATCACCTTGGAAAAAATGATGGCCATAAAAGTCTTCCGCCTTTCGCTCCGGGAGGCCCATCCTGGGCCATCCTCGCGACGCCGGGCCTCGTGCCCGGCGACTTATAATTATAGTTACTATAATACCCGCGGCATGGAGGCCGCATACGATCGCCGAGCAGGATGAATAGTATCTCAGACACAAGCCCAGCCCGCCGCAGGCGCGGGGGAAAAGAGGAGCGCGAAGGGGGAGAGGTGAGGCCACCCCTCTCCCCCTCGCAATATTCCCCGAACGGGTCCCGGTCAGCAGCATGATGTTTTACATCATACATAATGTAAAAAACTTGACACCGGTACGGGTTCTCCCCTGATAGAGTCAACTGCAACATAAAACCAGAGTTGAGGATACCCCCATGATATTTTCAGAAAGGATACTTCAGGTAAAACCATCCCCGACCCTGGAGGTCACGGCCCTGGCCAATGCCCTCAAGGCGAAAGGAATTGATGTTATAGGGTTCGGCACCGGTGAGCCGGACTTTGACACTCCAGACCACATAAAAGCGGCGGCCATACGCGCCATTGAATCAGGCAAAACCAAGTATACCCCCTCCGGCGGCATACCGGAGCTTAAAAAAGCCATCATCGAAAAATTCAAGCGGGACAACAACCTGGAATACAAGCCCTCCGAGGTTATTGTCAATTCCGGCGGGAAGCATTCCTTTTACAACCTGATGCAGGTCCTCCTTAACAAGGGAGACGAGATCATCATACCGGCGCCCTACTGGGTGTCATACCCGCCCATGACCACCCTGGCGGACGGCGTTCCGGTCATAATCGAAACGACCGAGGAAGGGGGATTCAAAATGACCCCGGACCAGCTCGACCGCGCCATCACGCCCCGGACACGGGGGGTCGTCATCAATTCGCCGTCGAACCCGACCGGCTCGGCCTACGCCAAAAAGGACATCCAGGCCCTGGCGGAAGTGGTGGGCGACCGCGACATCCTCCTGTTTTCCGACGATATGTACGAATCAATCCTTTACGACGGCTTCGAATTCTACAACATCGCCAACGTGTCCGATAAAATGAAGCAGAAGACCATCGTGATGAACGGCGTATCCAAGGCCTACTCCATGACGGGATGGCGCATCGGCTACATGGCCGGCGACGCGTCCATCATGGCCCAGGTGGACACGCTCCAGAGCCAGTCCACCTCCAATCCCACGTCGATTTCCCAGTGGGCGGCCGTCGAGGCCCTCAACGGCGACCAGAAGCCCGTCGCGGAAATGGTCGAGGCCTTTGCCCGGCGCCGCGCGCTCATCGTCGAGGCCCTCAACAAGGTGCCCGGCTTCACCTGCCTGAGCCCCAACGGCGCCTTTTACGCCTTCCCGGGCGTCGAAAGGGTATACTCGATGAAGGGCTGGCCCGGCGTGGTGGAGAAATACAAGAGCGACTTCAATTCCTCACGGCTCACCTCGTATCTCCTCGAGGAGGCCCGGGTGGCGGTCGTGCCGGGCATCGCCTTCGGGACGGACAAGCATATCCGCCTGTCCTTTGCGACGTCGGACAAAAACATCGTTGAAGGAGTGAAGCGTATCGACGAGGCGATCCGCAAGCTCGCCTGAGAAGCCGTCAGCCGATACTGTCGAAAAAGAGTCCCTCGCCTTCCTGGATCTGCTTGATGAGGTCCGCGAATTCCCGGTGGGTGATATTCTTCTTTTTCACCTCGACGATATTGCCATCGCCGTCAAGGCGCACCAGGTTTATGAAGGTTTCGTCAAACTCGCGGTATATATAAAACCGGTAGGCCGACCGTTTCTTTTCAAGCTCCCTGTTGGCCAGGTCCGCCGCGTCCTTCAGGCTTTCAAAGTGCTTCCCGGCCTCGTCCCCGGTCTCGTCCTTTTTACCCTGCCCGCTCTCACGCCTTTTCGCGTCCGGTTCAACCAGCGGATCTCGGGAGGCTATGTAATCAGACTTGTTTATTTTTTCCAGGTTCGAGGCCATTGCCTTGTCCGAAATTTTCGTCAGTTCAAAATAGGGATACAGGTCCATACCATCCCGTCCTTTACCGGTTTCCCACCCTTATTGTCGGCATTGTTGGCCTTAAAAATAAGAGGGAAGAACTGCCGCAAACATGGGCCACAACGGCGGTTTTTTCCATTTTTAAGGTCATAATGCGCACAGCGAAGCGCTCTTTATTATCCCTGTCCCCCGGCAATTCACCCATGCCCTCCCCGACGGGCAGGGGGTCTGTCAGGATTAATTCCCATCGGTGGATCGCCTGCAGGCGGGGACTTCCTTATCCGAATAATCTTTGACAATTGTTCCGATACGGCATACCTTGTTTATCGGCAATTGAAGTCCCCAAACCGATTCTATTTGTCCAGGGAAGGTCCATTATGAAAAGAAGAATAGGTATATGCGCATCCATCCTTATCCTAGCCGCGGCCCGAGGCGCCATGGCCGGGGACCGGGAGGACCGTCTGTACAATGCCATCATGAGAGAGGCCTTCATCCCGGAAAAAAGCAGGATAGCCGAGGAACTGGGCCGGCTGGGTACCGCCGACGCGAAGGATAAGCTCCTCGGGCTCCTCGGGGACCAGTCGTCCTGGAACCGCACCGCCGCGGTCAGGGGACTTTTCGCCCTTCCCGGCCCAAGCGCCGGACCGGCGCTCCTGAAGCGCATGCTTTCCGACCACATGATCGATGACGAAATAGCAGCGGGTTTCAGTAAACACCTCGGCGTTTATTATGAATTCCTCAGCGCGGAATACCGGAAGATGCCGGACCAGAAAAGCAGGGACCGCATCATTGACGTCATCGGCACATCGAAGACACCCATGGGGGAGTCTTTCCTTAAAAGCATCATCGATGACGAGGGATCCGGCGACCGGGAAAACGCCTTTAAAAACCTGGCCGCCTGCTATCCGGCAGGCAACTACCAGTACATCAGGGAACGCCGGGACATCCCCCTCTTCAGGGCCCACGCCCTGACCTACATCGTTGACCGGGGAGCGCCGGACGAGCTGGCGGTCTTCAGGACCATCCTGGAGAAACGGGAAGAGGTGAAATACCGTCTCATCGCCTACAAGGCGGTCAACAAGTGGGGAGACGACGCCTACCGGCACCGGGTCTTCATGGAATCCCTCAGGGAAGGGGACGAGAACCTGGTCCAGGGAGGCATCATGGTCTTCACCGGGGTAAGATCAGATTCCGTAAAAACCGAGCTCTGCCGGATTGTTAAAAAAGGCAGGTTCCAGATGACGCGCATGGAAGCCGCGTTGAGGCTGAGGGATTACACATCGCCCGACATCGTTCCTTCCCTCATCATGATCCTCAGGGAAGACTTTATCCAGAGGGAACGCGGCGGCGCCGACATCTTTGCCACGATCATTACCTTCGGCATAGCATCGGTTTTCGACGACATCGGCCGCAAGCACCAGCGCAGGTCATTCGACAACAGCAAGCTGGAAATCGCCGGGCACCTGAAGCGGGTTACCGGCGTTGACAACGGCCCCTACTACGGCCCCTGGTATGAATGGGCCATTATGAACGGCTATTCCATCCGTGGTGACAATATCATACAGATGCTCTTCTCAGGGTACCGGCCGATGAGGGAAAAAGCGGCGGAGAGCGCCATCAGGCTCCTCGGTCATTCGTCTGCCCGGGAGTTCTTCGCCCGGAACGGCAGCTTTCCCAATGACACCGAGCTATCCCTGGCGCTTGCGAAGATGCTCATCGCGAAGGGGTTCCTCAAGGACGAGGAATGAATATGCTCCCTGAATTTACATTTACCGGGGGGGACTCCAATCGTATGTTGGCGCAGCAGCAGAATTATGGAAAGCCCCCTCCGGGATGATGGGGAGGATATTACCGCAGATACGCCTCGGGATCGCAGGCGTCGCCTCCCCGTCGCACTTCGAAATGAAGATGGGGCCCGGTGGCGTTTCCGGTCCGCCCCACGGTGCCGATGACATCCCCCCGCAGGACCTTCTGTCCCTTTTCCACCCCGATTTCCGCCAGGTGCCCGTAATAGGTGGTGAGCTCCTTTACATGCTCGATGATTACCAGCCTGCCGTATCCGTTGCGGAGGTATTCGGCCGTTACCACGGTCCCGTCGGCCGAAGCCCTGACCGGCGTCCCCTCCCTGGCGGCTATGTCGATGCCGCTGTGGAACGACTCCCTGCGCTTCGTCACCGGGTGGACCCGGTAACCGTACCGGCTTGTTATCATGCCGATAAGGGGCGCGCTGAAATCCCGCCCCTTCTTTTCCCGGTCAAAGGTATTGAAATCCTCCTTCCGGTACGGTTCATTCTTCTGGAGAAATGCTCCGAAGACCCATCCCTCATCGCCGTTGTCCCTGCGGACCAGCACCCAGGGCGCCCCGACACCCTGTATCGTATCTATCCGCTCCGTCTGCGAGATCACCTCGACCCTTTCGCGGAATGCGACGCGTCCCACGACGGCACTTTCAGCGCTACCCTCGGACCGCATGGAGACCCTCTCGCCGTTGACATAAGCGAACTCCCGGGGCTGAATTTTCTTCCTGGAATGGAAGTGATCCTGCCGCTCTATGTCATCGATCCTGTCGATGTCGACCGGATCGTCGATACGGATCCTGTTGTCTGGCCCCAGCCGCCGGTTGACATCGTCCCTGAAGGCGCCGAGCTTTTTCTTTATGTTTCCAATCCTCTCCAGGTCCGCCGCATGCTGCCGGTCAACCATCTCACGGTCAGTTTTGTGCCTCTTTTTCACGATCCCCTGGGCCGAAAGCCCCGGGCCCGCGAGCAGTACCGAAATGAAAATTATGCAGGTGAAAAGCCTGAAACCGCCGCACATAGTCGACCTCACCGCCACATTTACTCAATTTCCCTAATCAAGACCCCGGTTGCGCCGCCGGCGACCCCCCTCAACCGCGGTCACGCACCTCATCCCCTTAAACAAAACAGTGCCGTATCTCCCGGCACTGTTTCAGCCGTCCGGTTTGCTTGATGCGGACGGCCCGGCACAACAACAGGCGACTTATTTGGCGCCGTATTTCTTAGCGCATTCGTCGAGGCATTTATTAGCGGTAACGTCGCACGCTTTTTTCTTGATTTCGCTGACCTTGCCCTGCTTGTCCTTGGCCAGCTTGTTAATGCACGCCTCCTGTGCTGTTTTGCATGCCTTGTCGCAGCTTTCCCGCTCAATATTAATGCTTGAACATGATACCATACCGATCGCGAAAACGGCTGCAATTGCTGTGGTGAATAGTTGTTTCATGTATTCCTCCTTTTGAATAATAATTCATGCTGCTGAACCTATACCATAGTACTCAATTTAATGCAATGACTTTTTTATCCTGGAGGAACCGCGCATGCACATGAACCACGCGTTTTTTCAGCGCTTCAGAACGGCGAATGCATACGGTTCCGGCTCTGACTAACCCGGCGCCGTTTATTCAATATCAGCCGCGGAAATTTTTCCCGGGAAGCGGGCCCCCACCTGGGACACGACCCGGGAGGCGGCATAGCTGCCGATCCTGCCGCACCGTTCCGGGCTGAAGCCGCGGGCCAGTCCGTACAACACCCCGGCGGCGTACATGTCCCCGGCGCCGTTGGTGTTTACCAGGTCGGTCCGGCAGACGGGGATAGTGTAAAGCTCGCCGCCGGTTTCAATGATGCTCCCCTCGGAGCCGATCTTGACCACGGCGAAATCGCATAAGCGGGCGATCTCCTCGAGGGCCCCCCGGGGTTCTTTCCCGGTAAAGGCCCTGGCCTCTTCGTCGTTGACGAAGACGATATTGGCGTACTCGCGGACCACCTGTTCGAAAACCGGCCGTATCCTGCCGATGAGGCCCGGATCGGATAGGTCAATCGACACCAAGACCCCGTTCTTCCGTGCCGTCTCCAGCGCCGCCATGCACGCCTCCCGGAGACCCGGGGGCTCGAAGAGATATCCCTCAATATGTATGATCTTGCTGTTGCTGATATGGCTGTGGTTCACATCGTCCCTGTTGAGCTGGAGGGCGGCCCCCAGGTGCGTGGCAAAGGTCCTCTCCGAATCGGGCGTAATAAAGGTGATGGCATGGCCGGTCATGCTGTCATGCCTTCCGATTTCCGCCTTCACTCCGCTGCGCTCGGTGTCCTGTATATACCGGTCGCCGTGGGAATCGTTGCCTACCTTTCCCAGGAAGATGCCCTTCCCTCCCAGAACCGATATGCCCGCCAGGGTGTTGGCTGAACTCCCGCCCGGCGTGACGTCCATCGGCTTGCCGGCCAGGCCGGCAAGGATCTCCCTGCTCCGGTCGGAGTCAACAAGGAGCATCTCCCCCTTCCTGAGACCGAGCAGGGCAAGCTCTTCGTCATTCACCATGACGGTAAAGTCTAGCAGCGCGGAGCCCATGCCGATGACGTCGAATTCAGCGTTCGTGTTCATTATCTTCATCGCCTGTATCATTCCGTTTTGGTTTCGATTGTATTTTCAGTCTTTTCCTCGGGCCTGTTTTCAGTTTTCGTGTCAGGCTTTTTTTCGGCTTTCAGCATCTTCTTCAGGCCCCTCTTGCGGACAACATAATACAGCACCACATGATCGCCCATGACCTCGATTTTTTCGGTTTTCCCGTCCCTGTCGGGCTCCACTGATTCGTTGAAGGTCTCCTGGATGTAGTGGTAGGCCCCCAGCAGTGCCGCCCGTTTCGATGACTCGCTCTTCTGGATTCCCTTCAGTCCCTCCAGGGGATACCCGCGGCACACGACCTTCCAGGTATTGTCGTCGACAAACCCCTTGCTGACAAGGGCCTCGTAGGGAGCCCCGCTCTTCACGCCGCCCTGGTCGCACCCGGAAACGGCTATCCCTGCAATCACCAGTAACATTAATAGCGATTTGATGTTCATGGATATTCTCCTTGATAAACTTGGTCAGCTAAAAGCGGATAGTACCCGTTTATTGCATTTAGTAAATACCAGCAGGTCAGCCAAGCCTCAGGAAAAAAAGCTGAGCGGCCGAGGACTGTCCGCGCCTTCATCTTCTATCCTGTAACGCAGGCCGTGAAGCTTTTTTCTGACGCCCCATCGTTGCAAAATTTCAATTTAAGGTACCGGCATCCGCAGGGATCGGACAGCATTATTTTATTATCAACAGCACGTAACAATACATTACAGGAATCATCATATCAAATCACCCCCACCCGAGTCAAGTAATTGGAAAAAATGTATTGATTTATTTGCGCCGTGACCGTTTCCCTAATTCATCATCCGCAGAGCGCGGCGGCATGCGCCGCACGGGGTAGGATACGCCATCAAGGTCGTGCTGTTTGACATAGACGGGACCCTGCTGAAATGTTACGGGGCGGGGAAGAAATCCCTGATCCAGGCGTGCCAGGAGGTCTTCGGCACGGTCGGGACGATGCACGCCGTCGACTTCCAGGGAAAGACCGACCCCCTGATCCTGCTTGAATCCCTCGGCATCATGGGCTACCGGGAAGAGGACATACGGCGCAACATTGAGGAGCTGAAAAACCGCTACTTCGGGCACCTGAGGAGGAACATCTACGACAGCTCGTCGGTCCTCCTGCCGGGCGTGGAAGAGCTCCTCGTGCGGCTGTCCGACAGCGATTCGGCCATGGTGGGACTCCTCACGGGCAATTTCAGGGAAAGCGCCCGCATCAAACTCGACCGCTTCAACCTGAACCGCTTCTTCACCTTCGGCGTCTTCGGAGACGACGCAGCGTACCGGAACGACATGCCGCCCATTGCCCGCTCCATGATAAAGGAAAGCTTCAACATCGATGTGCCGTACCGCAACATTGTCATCATCGGAGACACGGTCCACGATATTGCCTGCGCCAAGGCGTCCGGAGCCGTATCGGTCTCCGTCGGCACCGGCTGGGTCGATCCCGGAGTGCTTCTCGCCCTTGAACCGGACTACTATTTCAAAGACCTGAGCGACGTCGACAGCGTCATGAAGGCCATCCTCGACTGAATCATTTACTCCGAAACATCCTGTCGAGAAGGGACCGGGCCTCCGGGGCCTGCAGCACCAGACAGAGGAGCAGGTATGCCGCGCCGCCCGCCGATACCATGAGGGCCAGAAAGAGTGCCCGCCGCGAAAAGGGGTCCTGCGCCCAGTCGACGAACCCCGCGATAAACCATACCAGGGCGCCCATGGCGCCGGCGGCGGCACCCTGTTTCAGGACTGACACGACTATCTCCCCCGCCCGCAGGGGGACATCCTTCCTTTTCAGCAGGGTCGCGAGGATACCCATCTGCACCGTAGCCGCGATGGCCACGGAAAAGGTCAGGCCGGCATGCTCAAGCGGCGTCCTCATCAGGAAATACCCGCATACGGCATTGACCGCGAAGGACGCCACGGCGGCAAAAAGGGGGGTCAGCGAATCATGGAGCGCGTAATAGAGGGGAATGGTAATTCTACAGAAGGCTATTCCGATGATCCCGGAGCTGGCATAAAAAAGGGCCCGGTATGTCATGGCGGCCTCATAGGCGGTGAACCTGTCGTGCATCAGCAGGACCGACACGATGGGAAAACCGCCAATCATCAGGGCCGCCGTAGCCGGTATCGCCATGAAGAGGGCGGAGCGGACCGCGACCGAGTAAATCTCGCCCAGCCGCCCGTAGTCCTTCCGGGCGGAAAGCTCAGACATTTCGGGAAAGACCACGCTGCCGATGGAAACCGCGGTAAGGCCCAGGACCAGTTCGTGGAGGCGGTCTGAAAAGTATATGTAGGATATGCTGCCGGGTGCCAGGAACGACGCCATAAGGGTGGCGACGAGGATGTTGATCTGCTGGCTGCCCATGCCGATGATCCCCCGGAGGCCCTGGCGGAAAATCCTTTTCACGTCCGAATTGATGACGGGGGCGGAAAACCGCACCCTGAAACCGGCCCGAGCAAGGTACGGCACCTGGAGGATCACCTGGAGCAGTCCCCCGGCCAGGACGCCGGCGCATACGCCGTAGAGCGGCTCTTCAAAAAACCTGCTAAAGACAAGTATACCGGATATGATGCCCACGTTCAGAAGCACCGGCGCGAAGGCCGGGGCAAAGAAGAACTTATGTGAATTGAGCAGTCCCATGGAAAAGGCGAGGAAGCCGGCCATTGTGAGATAAGGGATCATGATCCTGAACATCGCCACGGTCATACCCACCTGTGCCGTGTCGTCAAAGCCCATGGCGAGGACATGCACCACCTGCGGCGCGAAAGCCAGGCTCAGAGCCACCACCACCGCGAGGCCCGCCATAAAGGCGGTCAGGGTCCTGCCGGCGAGATTAAAAGCCGCGGCCCCACCGTGGGTGACGACATTTTCAGTATACACCGGAATGAAGGAAATCGTCAAAACGCCCTCGCCAACCAGCCGGCGCACCAGGTTGGGGATGCGGAACGCTATATAGTACGCGTCAGTGGCACCCGTAGCGCTGAACATAGCTGCCATGAGCATATCCCGCATAAGGCCCAGGATCCTACTCGTCAGCGTTGACAGAGCCACAACGCCCGTTGACCGCAAAAGACTGTTCATCGGACTACTTTAATATATCAAGCAAGGTTTGTTCAAGCATATAATTGGAAAATATTAATCATGACTGGCTCAGAGCCGTTAAACAAATTCAATAAGCTTTGAGCCTTAACATATAACAGGAATTGATTATCCTTGCTTGAACTTAACAGTTGCAGGCTCTGAACCAGATATCGAAAAAAATTTGATCTGAGCCTATTTTTTTTAAATTTCTCCAGCCCAAATCGTATACACAATACTAACTATTCTGGAGATAAAATTATGACCTATCCATTGAGAAATATTGCCCAGGGATTAACCCATCACACTTACAGCAGGTGTCATGGGAAGAGAAATCTGCTTCAAGGAAAATATGGAAAACTATATTTTATTGAAGCAATTACCATGTGCCAGGAAAAATATGATTTTGAGCTTATTGCCGCAGAAATTGTTGCCAATCATATTCATCTGGTTATTCAAACTTGCGAAGAAAAGGAAACAATATCTCGCATAATGCAGTATATTAAGGCACGAATAGCTGAAAAATACAATAAGGCTATGGGAACTACCGGGGCATTCTGGAATGAACGTTTCGGATCGAGTGTCATCGAGGAAGCGGATAACCCGGAGGAATACCTTTTATGGTTATTGTGGTATATCGGCTATAATCCCGTCAGGAAAGGCTTATCCCGGGATCCGAGAAAAAACGATATTGGCTTCATTAACTGTTATCTTGATAAAAATTTCATCGCACCGTTTAAAATCACATTGCATTATTATTTTATTAAACTGGCGGATACCTTTGAGGAACGCGCTCAGTTGTTTTTATTCTACGAGGAAGCCTATCGAAGGAGACTAGCTGTGTATTTTTAAAAACTTATAGGCTCAGAGCCTAGAGGGGTCCCGTCAGGTCCCCATGGAGCGGGTAAAGCCATACTGTATTAATGAAAGCAAATATCTTGACATTTACTGTAAATATCTGCAACAATGCAACGAACATCGTTCCAGATTACAATATAAAACCCAGTGAGAAATCCCTCAAAAACAATGAAAAAAACAATACTGATACTGTCCTTGGCCTTGGTCCTTTCGCTGGGCCAGCATTTGCTCGCGGCGGCAGGCTACTACGAACAGGGCCGGCGTTTCTATACCCGCAAACAGTACGAAAAGGCAAAGGAGATGTTCCTCAAGGCCGCGGAAACCGGCGATTCGGGCAACGCCTATTATTTTCTCGGGGAAATTGAGAAGACACAGGGCAACTACCTTGAGGCGGAAAAATATTACAAGAGCGCCATAACGAAAAAAAGCATTTCGCGCCAGTACATGATCAATTCCTACTGGAACGCCCTGCTCATGGCGGAACAGCGTAACGATTTCGAAAGCGTGGTGTCCATCTGCCGCTCCATGTGGCTCAAGACCGGCGACGCGGCCGCGCGCCAGAAAATAGATTCCCTCATCAACAAGCTTCTCTGGACGGATAATAGCGAGGCGGTGGATAAATACAACGAGGGCATCGAGTTCAAGAAAAGGGGAAAAACGGAAGAGGCCCTGTCCCGCTTCAATGAAGCCATCGGCATCGACCACGCATTCCTCGCCCCCAAGTTCGAACTCGGCATGGCGGCCTATAACAGCGGCGACCTTGACCGTGCATCATCCCACCTGGGAGACATCGCGGCGAAGATCCCCTTCTATGCCGAGGTACAGCATGTGCTTGCCGACATTCAGTTCGGCCGGCGCAACTACCGCATCGCCATCGACCACTACCACAGGGTGCTGGAATACGGCTTCCTTGACGGAGCCGCCGAAAACCGCATCAGGATCAGGCTGGGCACCAGCCATTACAAGCTTGGCGAATACCGGGATGCCGAGGAGGACATAGACCGGGCGGTGCGCGGCAGTTCCCGTTCGACCGAAGCCCTGCTTCTCCTCTCGGCGATAAAAATCAAGATGGGAAAATACGGCGAGGCGATAAAGACGCTGCAGCAGGCGAATGCCGCCAGTCCCGACAACCCGGAAGTACACTACCAGATCGGCAGCGTCTACTTCAGGGAAAACGATCCCCGTTACGTGGCCGCCTACGACAGGCTCTTCGCCCTGGCGGGAGGGAAAAAAACGTACCCCGCGCGGTACCGCAAGGCCTTCATAAAACTCGCCCGGCACCATTATGAGAGCAAGAACTACGGCCGCACCCTAAGCATTCTCGGGACGCTCGACGAAAAATCCCAGAGTTTCGAGACACGGCTGCTGACGGCGCGTGCCCATTACGGGCTGAAGGAATATGACAGCGCCATCGACCAGTTCGAGAAGCTCTCCCTGGACAACGAAGACAAGTTCACCCTTTGCAGGGCCTACGCGCAGACCGGCAGGAGGCAGAAAGCGAAGGCCCTCCTGTCGGAATTGTCCCTCAGCGGCGATTACCTTTCCCGGGCAAAGAGGGACCCGCTCCTGTCGGGCATGGCCCGCGAAATGGATGGCGGAAGCGGGGACAGAAAACCTGAACCGGAGAAAAAGGAAACCGGTCCTGAAAAGAAAAAACCGGAAGAGAAGAAGCGGCCCGAATTGAAAAACAAGACGCAGGACAGCGAGGAAGAAGACGAGGAAAATGACGACGATGAGGACAGCTAGAACCGACGCGGTCCCCATCGCGATCCTTTCAGCGGCGGCGCTTTCCACGGCGGCGGCAAACCTCCTCATGAACGTCCCGCCGCTGCACATGGCCCTCAACCTCGTCGGCGTTTGCGCCTATGCCGCCCTTGCGCTGCTCGGCGACTATGACCCGCACATCCTCTGCGATACCGTCCAGAGCGGCGAAACTGCCGTGGCGACACTGGCCCTGGGCGCCGCAGCGCTTTTCATCACGGTGAACCCGTACCTGCTGCTTGCCGCAATCTTCATCGTTCTCATCATGTACCAGCTGTTCATGAAGGCCGTGCTGGCCCCGGCAAAAAAGGAGATCGCCCTGGCCGGCATGGCCGCCCAGGCGGTTCTCGCAGCCATGGCCGTGCTTGTCGTTACCGGCGGCCTGCCGGGGGGCGCCTCTCTTGCCGGCCCGGTCTTGACCGGATTTTTTTCCGCCGCCGGCGTTCACCCGGCTCTGCCGGCAGTGTCGCTCGCCGCGGCAATCCTGATACCGCTCCTTTTCAGGGCCCTGAACCCGGAAATGAGGCTCCTGTCGCAGGGCCTCCCCTTTTCACAGCGCCCCCGCCGCGCGCGCGTTGCTGCCTCAGCCGGTCTCATCGTCGCCAGGGGCCTGCTGGCGGCCATTTCCTTTCTTTTTGCCGGATTGACCTGCTGCATCGGCATCAGCGTGCGTCGCCTCCACCGCGGCGCGCTGCCCGACGCTGCCATGTTCCTTTCGATGGCATGCCTCGGTCAGGCCGCCCTGCTGGTCGGGGCCCTGGCTGGCCCGCTGCGTGCCGCGGCCGTTTCATGGGCCTGTTCGTACGCCGTTTTTTCCCTTTACTATACCCGGAGGGTCCACGTGTATGATCGATATCAGCAATCTTAGCCTGACCATAAATGGCTCAGCCGTCCTGAACAACATCAGCCTCACGATGAACGACGGCGAGATAATAGGTCTGATAGGAAAGTCCGGATCCGGGAAAACACTGCTGTTGAAGAGCATTGCCGGGAGGATACGCTCATACGAGGGTACGGTAACGATACAGGACGCGGCGGCGGGGAACAGGAAGGGACCCCAGAGGGGCGTTGCCTACTACGGATCGGCGCTGCCCCAGAACCCGGAGGAGAACCTGTATAACTTCCTGCTCCTTGCCCGGGTCGCCCACAAGAAGCCCTTCAGGCCCTTCTCCGACTACGACCGGCAGGTGACGGAAGAATACCTGTCGGCGCTGGACCTCGGTCGGTACGGCGGGGCCAAGATCAGCACGCTCCCCGACGGCATTTTCAGGCTGGCGATGCTCGCCCATACCCTTATTGGCGAAAGACACGCGGTTCTTTTCGACAACCCGACCAATGACCTGGACATCCTGTCCGTACGGCTGTTCCGCAACGCCCTGGCGCGCTACGTCATGAACGGCAGCCGTGTCGCCGCCGTCAGCTCAAACGACCTTAATTTCATATCGCAGACGGCGGACCGCATCGTGATCCTCGCGGACGGCCGCATCGCCGAAACAGGTAGCACCGACATCATGACCGCCGACACCATCAAGCGCCACTTCGGCATCGACGTGCTTATCTCAAGGAACATCTACAACGGGAAGCCGGAGATCCACCTCTTCCCCGACGCGTAGACCGGGCCGATAATGGCAGTGCCACTGCGACCGGAGCCGGCACAAAAGCCCCGTGGGCGCTAGAACTCGTTCCCGATCTTGAAGGCCTTGCCGATCACCGCGCCGATCCCATAATAGGCCATGCTGGAATGATCATACACGAACGGCCTGATTTTATGCATGTCGGGCTTGCCGCCATCGCCGGTAATATCATCTTCGATCTTGACATCCATGATTTGCCCCACGAACTGCGTGTTCAAACCGAGCTCAAACATATGAAGCAGCCTGCATTCCAGCGCCACCGGAAACTCCTTCACATAGGGAGCGTCTACAATATCGCTTTTCACGGGGGTGAGCCTGACCGTTGAAAACTTGTCCTCATTCCTGCCTGATGTTATCCCGAAATGATCCGCTTCTTTAACGTATTGCTCCGATGGCATGCTTATGGTGAAAGCCTTGCGTTCAGCTATGTTTCCATAGGTGTAGGTTGCTTTCCGCGGGATATCGAAACGCAGGGAGGGCTGGAGCAAGCAATTCCGCCCCATGCGGCGGCCATCGCATTTGCCTGTCCGGCATTATCTATCGTACGACCCGACAATTAAAACCGGGTTGGGGAAGATCAGCGTCTGCGGTCCTATTGACTTTTTTTGACTTTTTCATTTTTTACGCTCCATGACATGATATCCTGCATCGGGATGACAATATTGCAGAGCCGGCACAGGGTCCGGACCAGCTGTCGTATCACCCCAGGATAAACTGCAGGCGGCCCCGCTTCAGCGTTATGGCTGCCTGGGGACAGATCTCCCTGCAGCAGTAGCAGCGGATGCATTTCCGGTAATCGTATACCGGCACCTTGTTGTTTCCCGCGGAATCGCCGATTGCGCCGGCGGGGCATATGTTCTTACACTGGTAGCAGAGCGTGCATTCCCCTTCAACCGGCACCGGCTTTTCGGTAAACATGTTTTTAAAGAACCCGGTGTTTGCCGGCCATCGCGCACCGAAACTGGTCAAGAAGGAATGGCCGGTCGGGATAAAATCGTCAACCCTTACTTCGTCGATGGGCGTCCCCAGGACCTCGATCTCTTCCGGGGAGCCCGCGCCCAGGTCCCGCCTGAACCCGCCGGTGACGGTGGGGACCTTTTCATAGTCAAGACCGGCGACCCTGACCGCAACGAAATCCACCGCGACGGGGCTTTCCCCTATAATAATGGCGCCGATCTTTTTCGGCGTGCCCGAAGGCCCCGGCCCGTCCTTTTCCTGGGTGACGATGGCATCCATGACATGGAGTATCCGCTTCCGCTTCTCGAAGCCGTGCAGCAGCGCCTCGTTGAGGTCCAGGAGAAACTCCGAGAAATCGGACGGCGTCGGCGCCTTCATGTGCCATTTCGACTTGTCAAGGCCGGGTATGGTCCCGAAAAGGTTCTTTACGGCGCCGGTTATATAGGTGATGCCGTGGGTCTTCAGTTTCGGCAGGTTGATGATGATGTCCACGTCAAACAGGGCCTTTGAAACCTCGAAGCGCCTGTATCTCTGGCTGCCGCCATGGTAGAGGACCTTCGCTTCGGAGACATCGGCCACCTCGATCCCCTGCTTCGCGACCATCTCCGAGTAACCTGATTTCTTCATGGTGCTTTCTAGTGCCGTCATGGCCGGCGATTCGATGATAACCGGGGACCCGCCGTTCTCCCTGACGATTTCCGCAACGGCCCCGACAAAGGCCGGGTGCGTGACAATCGCCTTTTCCGGCCGGGCCGGCATCAGCAGGTTCGGTTTCAGCGCCACCCGCTTCCCTCTGAACCCGCGGGGATCGAAGCCTGCCCCGGCCATGCCGGCGGCGATTATTTTCTTCATGCTGTCATGATCATATTCCTGACAGCGGGACAAAAACACCTTGCTCATTTGTTCTCTCCTTGGATATCGTTCCGCAGCCGAATCCGGAGCCCGGCCCCGTGACGGTTCTACAGACCTTTCCAGGTCACGATATATTCGGCTTCTCCCGCCTGAAGCGCAAGGTTTGGCGCGTCAACGGTCCAGGCCCCCTTCAGCTTTAACTCGGCGGCTGTCGCCTCAAAGTGGTGCATGGCAATGCCCATGTCAACCCGCTGGAGGTCCTCCATGCCGACGATCTTCCAGTTCCGGTAATAGTTTTTCGTCCTGGCCAGGATGAAGTGGAAATTGTCGCGGCCGCGGTCCCTGACAATGCGCCAGGGCTGTTTGTTGGAGGCCGACGGCGCCCGGCGCACCATCTCGATGGGAACCCGGTAGGCCCCGGCGGACTCCGCAGTCATGGCCGTGGTGAAATCGCCGATGAAGAAAAGCTTTTCCCACGGCTTCCGGTGCTTCGAGCCGGCGCCGAAGCGCATGATCGAGTCAAGAATACCGGGCCTGTCGGCGGGATAGCCGATGGCAATGACCGCCGGGATCGCTTCGCCGTCTTCGATGGAGATGCTCCGCGCGAAACCGCTTCTCCTGAAGGTCCCCCCCAGCCAGCAGGTGCCGAGGCCCAGGGCCGTGGCGTAGAGGACGATCCGCTCGAGGAGGTACCCGTAATCCTCCAGGTAGTGATCCGACTTGTCGATCGCGCCGGCGATGAACCCGGCCGGGTTCTTTATGATGCCGTAGGTGCCGAGGCCGCGGAGGGAATCCGAGTCCCCTTCCCGGGCTGCAACCAGCAGAAACCGCGCCGTTGCGCCGAAGGGACCCTTCACGGGAGAAGCCAGGTACTCATCAAGAAGTTCCCGGTGTTCGGGTGAGATCGGTTTTTCCCGGTATGTCCTGTTGGCGTACCGCTCGCCGATGATCTCCGTTATGCTTCTTTTGTTATCCATTCTTGATTCCTCCCATGGCATACGCATCAGCGGGCCATGCAGCAGTTTGATACATCTCCCTGGTTATTTCCAGTATTTCCATGAGAGCCAGGCTCACCCTTTCAATGGGATAATTTCCTGGCTGTTTCAGTATTTCAACAATTCTTTTTGTCTGGTCGTTCATTTGATGTATTCTCCTGTTAAAAACTTTTTTAATTATTTATTTTCCTTCTCAGGGAGCGAGGCCGCTCACGCTCACAGTGAAGAGGATGTTCCCGGCCGCCATAGTACACGGGTGTACTATTTTTGCGGCTGAGCTGGAGCGGCTCCACCCCTTAATTACATTAACTTGCAATAAACAGCTTGATACGAAAAAAATTATTTTACAATTCTATAACTATCGAACTATTCGATAAATTTTTTTACTTCTTCCGCTTCGTCGTCGCTGAAAGAACACTTTTCACTTCATCGATAGTCTGTTCAATGACCCTGGCCGTCAGGAATTTCCCCTTCCGCTCCGTGGTGATGAGACCGGCGTTGGTCAGCTCTTTCAGGTGATGGGAAATGGTCGGGGCCCCGATGTTAAAGGAGCACATTATGTCGCTGACAAGGCATTCCCTGTCTTCAGTTTCAAAGCTCGCCTCGCATTTCTTGAGGATCTCAAGGTACAATTCAAGGCGGTTTGGATTGGATAGGGCCTTCATGACCCTGGCTATTTGTTTGGTATCCATACAAATTAAACTAACATTCTTACATTTCGATGATTATCAAATAATCACTTTTTATTAACAACGTCAACACCCCGCGGATGTTTTTTTTAAAAAAGTTAATTTTTTTCTTTCTGGGGGATCATCGTTGAGCATCAGAAAAAAGAGCCGATCGGCAGGGAACTTCCCGAGTCTGCATTGTTATGTCTTCGTTCTTACGGCCGTGAGGCTTTTTTCTGATGGGGTAAAACTGGATGAATCAAATTATGGCGAGTTGCATGTTACCAGTTCAAGATGCCGGGCCCTGTTTTTATTTTGCGGCAGGTATCAGGTGAAAAACTTGATCTTCATCTTCGCCTCATCAACGCTCTGGGCGAAAATGAGGTAATTGTACACGCCCAGGGTCTCCGCCATCTTCAGCAGATCCTTCTCGGGCCAGAGGATGATGACCCGCTTGTCATGGTCCTTGGCGAAAAACGAAACGTCCACCAGGGCGTTCATGCCGGCGGACGTGACCAGGGTCACGTTCTCGAAATTGATGATAAGGCTTTCGCGCTCCGTCACCTGCTTCACCAGGGACTTGAAGGTCTCGGAGGTGTCCGCGGTGAGGCTCCCGCTCATGACGAGGACCTTGACGCCTTCGATTTCATTGATGGAATAGTTCAGCATGTCAGACCGGTTATTACCCCACTACTTCCGTCATCGCCTTTTTTAAAAGACCGACGGGTATCTGCTGGTTAATAAATGGCTTGCCGAGCCCTTTCAGCAAGACAAAATTAATGGCTCCCCCGAAATTTTTCTTATCGTATTCCATGTGTTCGATAACGCTGTCCACATCGAGGCCCCACCGCTCGCGCATAAGGCCGTACCGGGCGATGACGCCCTTCACCAGCCCGGCCTCCGCGTCGGTAAGGAGCCCCAGCCGCCGGGAAATTTCAGCCTTGACGCGCATCCCGGCCGCCACGGCCTCCCCGTGTGACACCCCCCGGTATCCCAGGTGCGACTCTATGGCATGGCCGATGGTGTGGCCGAAGTTCAGGATTGCCCGGAGATCGTTCTCCTTCTCGTCCCGTTCGACAACGCCCGTTTTGAAGAGCGCCGAACGGGCCACCAGGTCGGCCGTTACGCTTTCATTCCTGACGGATGCCGGGTCGTTACGCTCAAGTATTCCCAGCGTGGTCGGCTCGCCTATCAGGGCGTGCTTCAGCGCCTCCGACAGCCCGTTCCTGAATTCGTCGTCCGGCAGGGTTTCAAGGAACCGGACGTCGCTCACGACCATGCGCGGCTGGTGGAAGAGGCCGGCGATGTTCTTCCCCACCGAAAGGTTCACCGCAACCTTCCCCCCGAGGCTCGAATCGACCATGGACAGGAGGGTCGTCGGCACGTGCACCACCGGTACGCCCCGCATGTACACGCCGGCGCAGAAACCGGAAAAATCGCCCGTCACGCCGCCTCCGATGCCGATAACGGCCGATTTACGGTTCATCTTCGCGGTTATGAACTTCTCCAGGACCTCCCCGGCGCGGCCGTAGCTCTTGTTCTCCTCGCTGTCTTCGTAAAGGATGAGCACCATGCGGTCGCCGAAGACCGACAGCGACCTATCTATATAGTCCCGGTGGAGTCCGTAGACGCGCGAGCCGGCAATGACGGCCACCCGCTCGAAGGCGGCAAGCTCCTTCCGGGCCATCGCCGCGGGCAGGATCGAGCTCCCGATGAGCACGTCATAGGACGAGCCGCCGGCCGATGCCGTGATCGTGCGCGTTACTTCAGCCATAGGCTCCCCAGGTAAAAATCATGGTCACTGCCGTCCATGACGGACTCCAGCGTGGCGTTGACGGGAGGATGTATTTTCATGCCGGAAATCTCCTGCCTGCGGAAAAAGCCGAAACCATGGAGGCGCCGCTCCCTGCCGATGCGGTACTCGCCGCCGCTGTGGCTGCAGATGAATGATATGTTCAGGATATGCCGCTTCCCGAGGGGATCGATGGAATCGCACATGAAGGCCGGCGTCCCCACCGTGATGGTCACGCCGAGCTCCTCCTTGATTTCCCTGCGGAGGGCCTCGGAAAGGGATTCGCCGTGACGCACGCCGCCCCCGGGAAGGAGCCAGTAGATATCGTCTTTTTTCCTGTGCGCAATGAGCAGGAGGGCGTCGTCCCGCATGATAATGCCGGATACCCTGACCCTGACCTCATCCCTGAACAGATTAGATATCAATCTCCCCGTCCTCGATCTTTTTCAGCGACGCCCGGGCGGCGTTCATCTCGGCCTTGCGCTTGCTGGGGCCTTCGCCGGTCACGATCTCCCTTCCGTTGATGACCAGCCTGACGGTGAATTCCTTCATATGGTCGGGGCCCCGCTCCTCAATGACCTGGTAAACGGGACGCTCCTTGTATTTTTTCTGCACGTATTCCTGGAGGGCGGTCTTCGGATCCCGAAGATAGGTAAGGCTGTTGACGCTGTCTATCTCCTCCCGGAGAAGGGAAAGGACAAACTTCCGGCTCACCTTGAGCCCCGAGTCCAGGTAGAGGGCGCCGATTATTGCCTCGAGGGTGTTGGCCAGGATAGAGGGACGCTCCCTTCCCCCGCTGTGCTCCTCTCCCCTGCCCATGAGGATATAATCGCCGAGACACATCGCCTGCGCTATTTTGGCGAGTGTGGCCTCTGAAACGACGGCCGACTTTATCTTGGCGAGCTTTCCCTCGCGGTATTCCTCGAACACCTTGAAGAGATACTCGTTGACCACCAGGCCGAGGACCGAGTCCCCCAGGTACTCAAGGCGCTCATTGTCCTTGACCGATCTTCCGGATTCATTGACGAAGGACCGGTGGGTCATCGCCCGCTGCAGCAGGCTCTTGTTCTTGAACTTTACATGGAGGGTTTTCTGGAGCCGGTCAATATTCCTGTTTTCGATCTTCTTCTGTTTCCGATGGTCTTCTGAATTATGGTTCAATTCCCGTAGCATGCGCTTCCCGCGGCCCCGCGGCGCGGGGCTTATTTCTGATTTCCGATGCGCGATTCCAGATACCTGACGACATCGTCGACCTTCTGGAACCCCTCCGCGTCCTTTTCCGGTATGTCAAGCTTGAACTCGGCCTCGAAAGCCATCACCAGTTCGACGGAGTCTATCGAATCCGCGCCGAGGTCGTCGACAAAAAACGCGTCGCCCGTGATCTGCTCCTCGTCCACGTTGAGCTGCTTCACAATGATCTTCTGTACCCGTTCAAACACAGACGCCATGGTAGTTCCTCCCTGTCTGATGAAAAACCGGCCCGGAAAAGGTCACCGACACCCTGCTATTCTTATGGGGCAATGTAAAAATGTCAAGCAATTGTGCAATGATATGCGATTCTGCGGGGACGGGGCGCACGCCCGTCCCCGACGGAAACAAAAAAGGACGCCGTACGGGCGTCCTTCTCAGGTTATATCGATAGTGAGATATTATTCTTTTATCTTGACCTTCTTCTCGACGATCACTTCACCCTTGTATGAGCCGCACTCGGGGCACACCCTGTGAGGGAGCACATAGGCGCCGCACCGCGGGCAGGGACGCAGATTTGGCGCGCCGATCGCGTCGTGGGATCTTCTCATTCTCGACTTAGACTTGGATTTTCTTCTCTTTGGTAATGCCACGTTACAACTCCATTATTCCGTATTAATTAATATGACAGCGCGGTATCAGGGATTCTCAATATTTTGCCGAAATTCTGTCAAGATTTTTTTACGGCTGTTTACCGGAAATGTCCCCTCCCGCTCTTCAGAGCGCGCCCATCAGAAAGAGGCGCTTTTTGGCCTGTTCCGCAAAGGCCGATTCCGGGAAAGACGCAATTACCTTGTTGTAATAATTGCGGGAATTTACAAGGTCCTTGTTCTTGGCGTAAACACGGGCCGCATTGTAGAAAATCTGGTCGGCGATAATGCTGTCGCCGTATTTGTCCTCGAGCCGTTTGTACACCTCGAGAGCCCCCTTGAGGTCATTCGCCTCTTCAAGGGCTATGGCCGCTTTCAGGAGCGCCAGGGGCGCCAGGGTCGTCTTCGGCGCCTTGTCGGCGTACCGCACCAGGTACTTGTGCGCCTCGCGGTATTCCTTCTGGCCGAACAGGATATTGCCCAGGGCGTAATACCCGGCGGAATGGGGAAATCCGAAATAGGTCGAATCGGTAAAGTCACGGAGATCCCTGGCAACGCCCTTGACCTTTTCGGCGTCACCGGCGGAGGAATACTTCGCGTAATCGTTCATGATCTTTTCAAAGCGTTTCTCGTTTTTCGTGTTTACATAATCGACGATGACCACGGCCGCTATGACCAGGACGCAGGCGACCAGGAGGCCGAGAAACGAGTATATGACCAGGGAGCGTTTTTCCCTGACGAATTCCTTCGCGTCCATGAGGTACTGTTCGATGACGTTGCGCTCGATCTCTATCTGCTTGGTTTCCCGTTCTGGTCTGACTCGCGGTTTACGTGCCATTAATTATTTGTTCTCCAGATTGATATTGACGAAATCGCCCAGCGTGACGGTGCTCGGCCTCGTCCCCTTCATTATCTTTTCCAGTTCTTCCTTCTCGGTGGCCGATTCAAAGCTCTTGATGCTCAGGGAAAGCCGCTTCTTTTCCACGTCCACGTCGAGTACGACGGCGCTGACCGGGTCGCCGATCTTATAATGCTCCTCCAGGTTTTCCACCCGCTTTCTTGAAACCTCGGATATATGGACAAGGCCCTCGATGTCATTGTCCAGCTTGACGAAAAGCCCGAAGAGCGTGATCCCGGAAACGGTACCCTCAACGCGGGTCCGCGGGGGATATTTCTTCCGTATCTCCTCCCAGGGTGACCTGGTCAGGTGCTTGATGCCGCAGGCTATCTTTCTGTCGCCCTTGTTGATGTCGAGGATCTTGAACTCGACTTCGTCGCCCACGCAGTAGGTCCCCGGGACGCTCTTGACGCTGTCGTCCCAGCTTATATCGGACGTGTGGACGAGGCCGTCGATGCCTTCCTCAAGCTCGACGAACATGCCGAACTTCACTATTTTCTTGATCTTCTTGCGGTGGACGGAACCGACCGGGAACCTCTCGCTGATGGTGTCCCACGGGTTGGCCCTGAGCTGTTTGTATCCCAGGGTAAGCTTCCGGTCCGCCTGGTTGATGTCCAGGACCATGAACTCGCAGGAATCGCCCTTGCCCAGGACGTCCTTGGCGCTGAAGCTGTTCTTGTTCCACGTGAGGTCGGCATTATTGACAAAGCCTTCGATGCCGTCGTCGATCTCGACAAAGGCACCGTGGTTCGTGATGGTAACCACCTTCCCGGTCACCCGGTCGCCCTGCTTGTACCGGTCATGTATGGAAAGCCACGGATCTTCGGCCAGCTGCTTCAGGCCCAGGGATATCCGCCGGTCGGCCCGGTTGATGTCAAGGATGACAAACTCCTGCTCCTTGCCCAGCTTCAGGACCTTCCGCTGCTTGAACACCTTTTTCCATGACATGTCATTGCGGTGCAGGAGGGCGTCAAGGCCTTCGACGCGGACGAATATGCCGAACTCTACATATTTGACCCCCTCGCCCTTGACGATGTCCCCCGCCTTGTACTTGGCCGTGAAATTCTCCCACCGCGATTCCAGCTCCTCGTCGAGGAACTCCTTGCGGGACAGGACGACCGATTTTTTCTTCCGATCGATGCTTTTTATATTGAATTCGTATTCCGTGTCAGATTCATTCTTGTTTTTGAGGTCGGCGGTGAGGGAAAAGGGAAGGAACGCGATGACGCCGTTGCAGTCCACCAGTTTCCCCTTGTTGATGGAGCTCTTGATCTTTCCCATGATCGTCTTGTGCCCCTCATTGTACCACTCCATGAACTTTTTCCAGTGGAGCTCGGCGCTGGCGGATTTCTTGGAGAACTGGAACATCCCGTCAACGAGCCTCTTGTTCTGGAGCATTACGGGGATGATATCGCCGATGTTCGGCTTTTCCTCGAACTCGTGGAGGGGGATCCTCCCGTCGGTCTTGGTGCCGACGTTGACGTAGGCGTATTCGCTGTCTATCGTTACGATTTCACCCTGGACGATCATTCCCGGCTGGAGGTCATCCATGGTAGAATCCGCGACATGTTCCATATCTATATTTTCATTGATTTCGGGGGTGAGATTCTCCATAGCTATCCATCCTGGCTTGTGAGATGTCGGACCGGGCGGCGGCCGCCGTTGATTGTCCGGCGATATGCCCCCGCGTGCCACGGTGTCTTCCGGTTTTACCGTATTTGAAGAACCAGTTCCTTGATGCGGTCAACCACGTGGGCCATCGGCATGTTCGATGTGTCGATATACACTGCATCGCGGGCGCGGACCAGCGCACCATACGGCCGGCGCGAGTCCTGTTCATCACGCTGTATAATCTGTTTTTTGATTAGATTTTCGTCAACTTTTTTTCCCATTTCCCGGTATTCTTTGATGCGGCGCTCGGCCCGAACCTCGACCGAAGCGTCCAGGTATATCTTCAGGTCGGCGTCCGGGAAGACTACCGACCCGATGTCCCTCCCGTCCATTATGATCGAATCATGGCGGGCCCAGTCCCTGAGCATGGCGTTGATATGGTTCCTGACCCCGCGGTTGTCCGATATTATGCCGATATTGCGCGCAATGACCTCGTCCCGTATCATTGTTGTCACATCCGTTCCATTAACAAAGGTCAGGGACGTGCCGTCGGGAAGAAAGTCCTGCCTGATGGCGATCGCGGCTATGTCGGGGGTAAAGGCGAAATGTTCGTCCACGGCCCCGTCGCGGCCCAGCACGTACCAGGTTATCGACCGGTAGAGCGCCCCGGAATCGATGTACTTGAGCCCCAGCCCGACGGCGGCCTGCCGGGAAACACTGCTCTTGCCGGAACCCGCCGGTCCGTCCACGGCGACCACGATCTTTTTCATCATTTCAACCCGTCCCTGATCTTCTTGGCGTCGGCGAAATAATCATGGACCGGACCGCCTTCCGGTCCGGCGCCGGCTATCAGCTTTTTCAGCCGATCGAGCTCCCCGATCATACGGTCAATCGCCCCGGAAATGTTGCCCCGGTTCTGGAGTACGATATCGCGCCACATGTCCGGCGATCCGGAGGATATGCGGGTCACGTCCCTGAAGCCGTTGCCAATGAATGCGCCGATGCCCGATGTCGGTTCGCTGTCCCTGCGGAATTCGTGGAAAACCTCGACAAGGGAGCTGGCGATCATGTGCGGCAGGTGGCTCGTATAGGCTACGATGCGGTCATGCTCCTCCGGCGTTACCACGGTCGTCCGGGCGCCGAGGGACTCCCAGAACCGCGCCACCCGGGCGATATCGCCGTCGCTGTTGCCGCCGTGGGGCGTGATGATGACCGAGGAGCCGTTGTAGAGATCGGCCCTGCTGTATTCGTATCCTGTTTTTTCGGATCCGGCAATCGGGTGGCAGCCGATGAATTGTGCGGACCGCCCGAGTCCCGAGACCTCACGGACAATGACTTCCTTGACGCTGCCGACATCGACAACTATCGCCCGCGGGTCCAGCTCGGCATGGCCGAGGATGCCCCTGATGATATCGATCGAGGAGTCAACGGGCGTGGACACCACCGCCAGCTCGACGCCGGCGAGAGAGACGCGGTCGAAGGTGCCGGCCGCGTCAATGCTGCCGTCCCTGAGGGCCGGCTCGATCCTCGGGAGATTCCGCCCGTACGCGGAAATGTGCACGCCGGGGTCCTGCTCCTTCAGGGCCCGGCATATCGAACCGCCCAGCAGGCCCAGGCCGAATATGGCTACTTTTTTAAACATATCTGACACCCCCCTGTCCCCTCAAGGGGGCATGTAGGATGGGACTTAACTCGTTATATTTAATTTTACGGATTATATGCCGTGCACCCCCGTTCCCTTGAAGGAGAGCGCGGGATCCGTCACTATCTCATCAAATCTGCCGCAGCCCCTACATTAGTGCCCCCTACGAGGTCAAAGGGATATTCATCGCGCCCCGGGGGGGTCAACTGCCGATCGGATATGAACCGAGTATCTTGAGAAATATCGTCTCGTTCTTCACCTTGTCCAGCGCCTTCCGGACCGCCTCGTCTTCGGCGTGGCCGAGTATATCGATGAAGAAATTATACTCCCACATCTTCTTTTTATCGGGGCGCGACTCGATCCTGGTCATGTTGATGCCGGCCTCGCTTAACGGCCTCAGCAGGTCAAGGAGCGCCCCCGGCCGGTCCTTGACGGCGCACACGAGGGAGGTCTTGTCCCTGCCGGTCGGTGCGCCGCTCTTCTTGCCGATGAGGAAAAACCTGGTGTAATTCAGCCGGGAGTCCTCGATCATCGACGCGAGGGTGTTCAGGGTGTATATCTCGCCGGCAAGGCCCGAGGCGATGGCCGCGGCGCCGTCCTCCTGCGAGGCGATCTCGGCGGCCCGTGACGTCGAATCGACACTGACGATTTCCGCGTAGGGCAGGTTCGCCCTGATCCATGACTTGCACTGGCCCAGGGTCTGGGGATGGGTGTAGATCTTCTTTATCGCGGCCATGTCGCTGCCGCGCGACAGGAGGCTGTAGGTGACGCGCACGTACTGCTCGGCCATGATGACCAGGCTCGTCTGCATGAACTCGTCAAGGGTATAGGTCACCGCTCCCTCGGTGCTGTTTTCTATGGGGACCACGCCGTACCGCGCGGCCCCCGCCTCCACCTGGAGGAACACGTCCTGTATGGTCCGCTGGGGCATCGGCGTTATGGATTGGCCGAAGAGCTCCTTCACGGCAATGGCGGTGAAGGTGCCCTCCGGTCCCAGGAAGGCCACATGGACCGGCGCCACGGACGCCATGGTTGCCGACATGATATCGGTGTAGATGCGCTTGATGACATCCGCGCCCAGGGGGCCGGCATTGCATGAATCGATAAGGTCAAATAGCCTGCTCCGCTCTTCGGCGACGAAGGGGTCCCCCTCGGGCCTCTTCCGCAGCTCCTGCAGGTACAGCTCGGTCCTCCGCGAGATCAGCCCGATGATCTCCCGGTCTATTGCGCCTATGTCGTCGCGCTCCGCCATGCTATTCTTCCCAGTTCAGCGAAAATTCCTTGATCTCCGACAGCTTCGGCAGGTCGGAAAGCTTGTTGAGGCCGAAATACTTTAAAAATTCATTGGTGGTGCCGTACGCCAGGGGACGCCCCGGGAGCTCCTTCCGCCCCACCGGCTTGACCAGGGTGCGCTCCATCAGCTTCGCCACCATCATGCGGGACGACACCCCCCTGAGTTCGTCGATCTCGGCCAGCACGATGGGCTGCTTGTAGGCGATGATGGCCAAGGTTTCCAGCATGCCCTTGGAAAGCCCTTCCCTCTTCCTGACGCCGATGACCCGCCGCAGCTGCTCCCCGTACCTGGGGCTCGTGACAAACTGGTACCCCTTGGCGATCTCCTGGAGCTTGATGCCGCCGTCCCGGTCCTCGTACTCGTCAACGAGCGAGTCAAGGAGTATCTTCGCGTGGGTCTGGTCGATTGAAAAACTGTTCACGAAGAACGACAGCGGCACCGGCTCGTTGCTCAGAAATAGAACAGCCTCAAGCAGACCCTTGATGACCTCGTCGTCGTCCCGGTGCCCCTCATCGGGCTCCGCTTCCTGGTCGATCTTCTCTACTACATCATCTTCTATATCGTTTGCCATGGTACTGTTCCTTGTTACACGCGGTCCATTGAAATGCGCGATGTATGAATCGCGGATATCCTTTTACGCCCCTTCCGGGGCCGGAGGGGCCTGCACCGCCGCCACCGCATGCTTCACGATGCGGATGGTCCCGAATATCTTGTGCTGAAGCAGCTTGATGATCCTCGTCCGGGCCAGCTCCAGGATGGCCATAAAGGTCACCACGATCTCCATCCGGGACGGCTTCGCCGTAAATATGTCGGGAAATTGAATAACGTCCGATCTCTCAAGCATGTTCTTGATATGCTCTATCCTGTCGCTCACCAGTATCTCGTCAAACACAATTTCCTTCTCGTCAACGGCCTTCCGGGACTGGATGACGTCCGCGAAGGCCTTCAGCAGGTCAAAGAGCGACACTTCACCGTAATCGTCTATTTCGATGATTTCTTCAACCTTGTTCACCCTGGTATACCTGTTCGCGCTGACCTCGAACTCCTCCATCAGCCTGCGGGACGCGTTCTGGAACTTCTTGAACTCCAGCAGCTTCTGCACCAGCTCCGGGGGCAGGGGCGGCACGAAATACTCGTCCTCGATCTGACCGGCCGGTAGCAGCGCGCAGCTCTTGTAGAACAGGAGCTCCGACGCCATCCGGATAAAATCGGTGGCCACGCGGACGTTCAGCTTCTCCATCAGCTTCAGGTAGGCCAGGTACTGCTCGGTGATGTGGGATATGGTTATCTCGGTTATATCGATCTTCGCTTTTTTGATCAGGTCCCACAGGAGGTCGAGGGGCCCGTCAAAGTTATCAATATGGATGATCGGATTGTTCTCGGGATTTTCGCCCGGTTCCGCTTCAATTTTATCTTCTATATCGCTCATACGTAAACGCCGGAAAACCTTGCCGGGGCCATTATTGGATCATCGCCCCGTTGCAATTGAATTATGATACAAGTCTCATGAAAAAATAGTATGCATCGGGCACGTCCCCGGCCAGCTCCGGGAGGCCGGTATGCATGAAAAACCCCTCTTGGATGGAGGGGTTTTTTATACAACCAACGTAATATATGTCAATCAGTTTATTTAAGCCAAGGCTTTCTCCGCAGCTTTCTGGAGCCTCTCGGGCGGAAACGGTTTGACCACGAAGTCCCTGACGCCAAGTTTGATGGCTTTGGTAAGGAGGTTTTCCTGGCCCAGGGCCGTTACCATGATTATCCTGGCATTCGGGTCCTGCCGCAGTATCTCTTCAGCGGCCTCTATTCCGTCCTTTTCCCGCATCGTGATATCCATGGTGACCAGATTGGGCTTCAGCCTTTTATAAAGCTCAATGGCCTCGTTCCCGTTTTCAGCCTCACCTATAATCTCATGTCCTGCCGGAACCAGCGCGTCCTTGACGAGGGTCCTCATGAATTTCGCATCGTCTACTATCAAAATGGTCGCCATGCACCTACCCCATTTACTGTTTCGTCATTCGGACGATAAAAATTAATGCTTAACATCCAAATTTTAAGTGTTTTTTAAAATTTCAATAATAGGTGAAATATTACCGGAATCTTAAAAAATGCAACTAAAAAATTAAACGTTCCATGCAATACACAAATTTATAGTCATAATACAGCATTACGTTAAATATATTCAACAATTTTTTTTGGAATTTCGGATAAAGGGACGACATCATCAATGCCGCCCTTTTCAACGGCGACCCGATTCATGCCGTAAACGATGGAAGTCTCCTCGTTCTGGGCAATCGTTTTCCCTCCGGCTTCTTTTATTTTCGTAATGCCGTCCGCGCCGTCCCTGCCCATCCCGGTCATGATCACCGCCACCGTGTTCCTGCCGGTAGTCGCCGCCAGGGAATCGAAAAGCACGTCAATCGAAGGACGGTGGCCGCTCACCTTCTCACCCTGGAAAACCCTGACATAGCGCTTGCTGTTCTTTTCCTCGATGGCGATATGCATGTTTCCCGGCGCCACGAAGGCGCAGCCGGGCAGCACCTGGTCCATGTCCTGGGCCTCCTTGACCTTCAGGCTTGACATGGCGTCAAGGCGTTCCGCGAAGGCCCTGGTGAAGCCTTCCGGCATATGCTGCACCACCAGGATTGACGAGGGAAAGTTGGGCGGAATGTTCGTGAACACGTGCATGAGCGCCGCCGGCCCCCCCGTCGAGGTGCCGATACCCACGACGCGCGAACTGGCCGCCTTCATTTCGGCCGGCGCCGCCGGCTTTCTGTCGACGGTTACAACGGTTTTCTTCCTGAGGGGGGCATCGGAGCCTTCGACCTTCGACTGGCAGACCGATTTCACCTTGGTGCGGAGCAGTTCGCCTATGTCATTGAGGGTCAGGGAAACCATCGATGACGGCTTGGGAATGAAGTCGACGGCTCCGTATTCCAGCGCCTTGAAGGTCTCTTCGGCGCCATGCTGGGTGAAGACGCTCAGCATGATGACCGGCTTGGGGTTCGTCGCTATTATTGACCGCAGGGCCGTGAGCCCGTCCATGACGGGCATCTCTATGTCCATGGTGATGACGTCCGGGTTAAGCTCCTTGACCAGCTTGACCGCGGTTTCGCCATTGTCCGCCGTCCCGATGACCTTGATCTGAGGATCGCTTTCCAGGCTGTCGGTAACGATCTTCCTCACCAGCGTTGAATCATCGACAACCAGTACCTTAATTTGATCCGACATTGGTCCTCATGCGCTCAACAATGATCTTAAGAGAATCGGCCTCAGGAAGAAGCAGCAGGTTCCCGATGATCTTGTCGTTCTCGAAGAAGAACGCCGTATCCATGATGACCGCGTAATCGCTCAGCATGTTGTGAAGGACAAGTATCGAGTCTATGACCGATTGCAGGTAATCATGCACGATGGTCGGCAGGCCGGCGCGAATGACAAGGTTCGATTTCTCCGCAATGACGTTGATCACCGAGGAACCGACGATGTTCGTCAGCTCCTGCAGTGCGGACTGGCCGTCCTCGTTGAACTCATGGGTCGTTTTCGACGCGAGACCGTACAGCAGGTCTATCACCTCGAACCCGGAGTTTTCCTTGAAGATGAACAGGACCGTGCCCCGGGTATCTCCGAGGATGGGCATCATGATGCCCATGTATATGCTGTCGATGTCCCCGATATGTTTCGGTATCTGCTCTATCGGCATCACCGTCACCTCGGGAATCGAAAGGTCTATCTGCTTGTTGAGAATTTTCGACAGGGACTCCGCCGCGTTGGCGGCGCCTATGTTGGCGACGAGCTGGAATTCCCGCAATTCATCCCTGGTGAGCGAGATCGAATCGGCCATGTGGTCCGACGGGAAACCGGTTCCCGCCGTGGTCTTGATGCTTTCGCGGAGCTCCTCCCTGAACTCGTCAAGGGCCTTGTGCACCCGCTGTTCAATCTTGGCGTCCGGTTCCGGCGCCTTTGCCTGCGGCCGTGGGGCTTCCTGGTCGGCGAACACCCGGACGATATTATCCGGCTTTTTCTCCGGAGCGATCCTCGATGCCGGCTCGGACGTCTTCGACTCCGCGGGGGTCTGCTTTTTGGCTTCAGCGGTCCTGGCTTCAGAGGAAACCGTTGCGCCGGCACCGGCCTTCGCGCCGGCCGCCGGGGCGGTTTCCCGTACCGCGGCCCTCCCCGCCGGCTCCTTCACCGGCATATCCTCATCTTCCACTTCTTCAACGTCGGCCTCGGCGATCTTCCTGCGGTCATACTTTGAAACCCTGTCCTGCTCGAGGATCACCTTGTTTATCATTGAAGAGATATCGAGGATAAGGCAGATGCTGCCGTCGCCGAGAATCGACGCGCCTGCAAGGCCTTCAACGGTCTTGTAATTCTGCTCGAGGGACTTGATGACGATCTCCAGCTTGCCCTCGAGGTAGTCCACGATAAGCCCGATCTTCCGGGAGCCGAAGCCGACCACCACGACCGGCATCTTGTCATCCGGCCCGAGGGCGCTTTCCAGGTTGATGAAGCGGGACAGGCGGAGCAGCGACAGGATTTCGCCCCTGAGGTTTATGACCTCGTGTCCCTCTATGGTCGTGATGTCCGACTGTGATATCTTGATCGTCTCGATGACGTCGGTGAGGGGTATCGCGTACATCTCGTTGCGGACCTTTACCATGATGGCGGGAATGATCGCCAGGGTTATGGGGAAAGACAGGACGAAGCGCGTCCCCATGCCCAGCTCGGTTTCAATGGACACCGAGCCGTTAAGCTCGCTCACGATCTCTTTCACAACGTTCATGCCGACGCCGCGGCCGGATATGTCGGTGATCTTCTCGGCCGTGGAGAAGCCCGGCGTGAAGATGTAATTATAGATGTCCTGGTCGTCCATGGAGGAGATCATTTCAGGGGTTGCCAGGCCCATCGCCACGGCCTTCCGCTTTATCTGTTCCAGGTTGAGGCCCCGGCCGTCGTCGCTCACGTCGACGAAGATCTGGTTGCCGCTCTGGTACGCGTTCATGGTGATATGGGCCGTCTCGGACTTGCCCAGCTTTTTCCTTTCAGCCGCGGTCTCGATGCCGTGGTCCACGGCGTTCCTCAACAGGTGCAGCAGCGGTTCGCCGATCGAGTCGATGACCTTTTTGTCCAGCTCCGTGTCCTCGCCCTTGATGATGAGCTCCACGTCCTTGTTGAATTCCTTGGCAAGGTCCCTGACCAGCCGGCGGAAACGGGTAAAGACCTGGCCGATGGGAACCATGCGGGTCTTCATGATGCCGCTCTGCAGATCCTTGGCAATGCGGGACATCTGCTCCATGCGGCTCTTGAATTCATTGATTATCGATTTTTCCTCGCTGATCTTCCGCATCTCTTCGTAGAGCTTGAAGAAACCGGAGTTAGCGATGACCAGCTCGCCCACGTTATTCAGGAGGAGGTCCAGCTTGTCGATGGAGACCTTCACGGTCTTCAGCATCGCCACTTTTTTCTTGGCGTCTTTATCGGCCCCCTTGACGGCATGGTCCGCCTCGGCGCCTTCCTCCTCTTCCTCTTCATCTTCGGCTGCATCTTCGATTTCTTCCTTGATCCCGGCGGTCTCCGTTTCCCCGCGGACCGCGCCTGCCGCGGCGCTCCCGCCGCCCTCCGCCAGCAGCTGGTCCCCGTAGAAGGTCTCGCTGTCGCTGAACTGGAGCATCAGCTTGCCGTCCTTCTTACTGAGCCGTATGGTGCGTATGTCGATACGGTGAATTAGGTCAATATTGGCCGCGCGGCGAACGTCTTCGCCGGGCTGGTCCGTCAGCAGGACTATCTTGACGACGTTGTTCATCCCATCGTCGCCCATGTCCTCCATGGAAGGAAAGGTCGCCACGATTTCCCCGATCTTCCCGAGGTTATTGACGACCAGCTGGGCCTTCACCCACTTCATCTGGGCCTTGTCATCGATAAACACCGTGACCTCGCAGCAGGACTTGCCATGGTCCAGGCCGTGTTTGATTTTTTTCCTCGCGTCGGCGTCCAGCAACGTCTTGGGGACTTCGTACTGGTGCGGGCCGTCTGTCACAATCTCCCGGGCGGCTTTCCGGTCTTCTTTCTTCGGCTTTGTTGATTTTTCGCAGATGGCCTTGATGTCGTCTATGAGCCACTGAAGGTCCTGCTCCGGCTTTTCGCCGGACGCTATGGTGTCGATAACATTGTGTATCTCGTCGAAGCACTTGAAGATGATGTCTATGATTTCAGGCGTGATGCCCATGCTGCCGTCCCGGATCCCCTGGAGAAGGTTCTCCATCATGTGGGCCAGGTCGCTGAGCTCGTTAAGGCCGACGAAGGCGGCCGAGCTTTTCAGAGAATGGGCGGCGCGGAAAATATTGTTTATGATCTCCAGATTCTCCGGATTTTTCTCAAGTTCCAGAAGGTTCTGATTGAGCTCCTGGAGCTGCTCGTCAGCCTCTTCGAGAAAAATATCCTGGTATTCGCCAAGAGAGAAAGCCATAATCGGTCTCCACGATTTCAATTAACAGGCATCGGTCCGTCACTGCCTGGAACAGGGAATACCATCATGGTATCACCGTTAAACGCTCGCCCCGCCTGAAAGCCGTACCGGAGGCATGACCCGGGCGGCACGCCATCACGCCCGTTCCTCGTCTTCCTCGAGGAACAGGATATTCGACAGGTTAAGAATAACTATCAATCGGTCTTTCAATCTCCCGATGCCCCATATGTATTCTTCCGATACCCCCTCGATCAGTTCCGAAGGCGGATCAACGTTGTTCCGTGAAATCCGGACGACCTGGTGGACGTTATCAACCATCAGCCCCGTCAGCTTGTCGTTGGTCTCTATGACTATAATGCGGGTCAGGTCGGTAACCTTTGCCCGGGAGAATCCGAATCTCTTGCGCACGTCGACCACCGGGATGACATTCCCCCTCAGGTTGATGACTCCCTTGATGAAATCCGGCGTATTGGGAAGGCGGGTTATTTCCGGGAACCGGAGGATCTCGTGGACGGCGAGGATGTCCACCCCGTACTCAACGTCTTCAAGAACGAAACTTACCAGCTGGATTATGGAACCCTCGGCAATGAGCTCCTCTTCCTCCTCTCCGGATATCCTAACCTTCAGCTCTTCCTGCTTGTCCATGAGTTCATTCAGATCCATAGAGGTCGTCCTGATTTTATTGATATGCCTGTAAACAATTTACTGTAAAATAAAAGCCGTACTTTTCAAGCATTTTTTTTAAATAAATGGGCTGTTGACGGCGGAACAACCGGACAAAAGGGCCGTCAGTGCGGAATGAATTACTTTTTCAGGCTTGAGAGTCTATTTTTCCCGGTATCAAAATAGATATGCCCCTTGGACACGGCCACATTGCCCGAGGTGATGTTGGGCAACAGGAGCGACCAGGTAACATCGCCGGTGACCTTATCAACGACAAAAAGCGAATCGCTGGATGGCACATACAAGCTGGACGCGTCCTCCGAGGGACATTTCAGCAGGGCAACGCCGAGATCGCGTTCCCAGACCGGACTGCCCTCCCTGCTTATCCGGTAGATTGTTCCTCTCCGCCCGAAGAGATACACCGAATCGCCGTTTACGGACATGTCGCAGGCAAGAGTGTCATTGACCCGGTATTCCCACAGCATCGCATCGTCGGCTGAATCATAACAATAGAGGCGGCCGGATTCGGTGGCCATGAAGATAAAGCTTTTCCGGGCTGCGGTCGAAACGATGCTCCCGGGGATACTCACCGTTACGGCCTTCAAACCGCTTGACATGTCGTAGCCGAAGAGGCTCCCCTTGCGGGTAGAAACAAACACGAGCTTTCCCGCTATGACCGGCAAGGCCGAAATGGCTTCACCGGCGGCCGCGCTCCAGAGGATATCTCCGCCCCGGTCATATTTAAAGAGGGTCCCCCGCGCTGTCGCGCAGTAAAGACCGCCGCCGTCAAGGGTCAGGGTCATGCCCCCGGACGCGCCCCCGGGCACCACGGCCTTCCACTGGGCGGCGCCGGTAAAGAGATCAACCTTGACGATCATGCCCCTGGCGGTTGGCACATACATCGACGTGGCTTCAAAAACAGGCAGGGAGGTCGCCGGGCCGTCGATAGGGACAGACCAGAGCACGTCTCCGGAACGGACAGCCGTCAGGGAGCGGTCCCCTATCCTGACGACGCAGTCAAGCACGGGAATATACATGAGCCGGGCCCTGCCCAGCTCGCCCGCGTCCTCGCGCTCGGCAAAGAGGTCCCTCCCCGGGGCGGCGTTTGATTTCACGCCGGTGCCGCGGGATGACCTGACCAGGTTCTCCATATCGTCCCGCAGAAGCGGCGCTCCCCGGACCAGTTCCGGGAGCGACAGCGATGCGATGACGTCCCTCGTTTTATCTTCAGTGATTGATTCCAGCGGAACCGGGTCGGGCGCGATGGCGCAGGCCTGGCCGCCGGTCACATCAAGGATATGCCCTTTGAAATGGCGGTCAAGGACCCTGGCGATCCCGGCCGCCGCCAGGCCGCCGGACGGGAGGCGACGGCGAACGCGGACCGCCCCGTC
>CALMRZ010000088.1 GCA_937872225.1 uncultured Spirochaetota bacterium | reverse complement strand
CCCGGAGTATCTCATCGAGGCCATAAACCACCACCATGCGCCGTACAACAGCACCCCGAAATTCCACGATATCGTCAATGTCATCTACCTTGCCAACATGATGGCAGGCATCGAGGACCGCCGTTACAGTTATTATTACATAGACGAAAGCATTCTCGAGAAGTACAACCTGCTGGACGTCAACAAGTTCACCGAACTCCATAACCGGTTGAAAGGCAGATTCGAGCCGGCGAAGAACACCTGAGGAAATGATGAAACGACCGGCGGCGCAGGACTCTTATTATCTGCCCCTGATATCCCGTTCGCCCCGCGCCTTTTCCGCCTGCTCCACTTTCACATCGACAAACCAGACCGGCGGGAAGGAAAGACCTTTTGTGCTGAAATAATCGTTCCGCCTGACGATATCGCTCAGGCTTGCCTTGATGCACGGCGGCAGGTAATCGGCGCCCAAGCCCTTGATGACGGGGATGAGGGAAATACCGTACGCCGAACCGCTGTCCTTTTTCACCCTGACCCCGAGGGGAAACACGAATCCCGTCTTCTGACGTTCGATGAAAAAATCAATGAAAGCGGTGCCCGGGGCGTTCACCCAGAAGGATACGGTCCCGTCTGATAGAAGGGCCCTTCCGGCGGTTACGGGTCCGGAGGCGCTACGGCCGGCGGTTTTACCCGTTCCCCGCTTCACCAGCAGATCGATGTTGTCTTCCAGCTTTTCCTGGTTTATGATATGTTCCATGGTCGCCCGGGTATACGTTCTGGTCATGTCGTAGGGGTTCGGAAGCGCCTGTTTTTCAGAGATAAAGATCTCTTCCAGAAACGACTTCGGTTTCGCATGCTGTTTGCGCTGGCCCTTCCTGGAATAGAGACCCTTCCGCCATTCCCCGTCCGGGACGCGGGACCTGAACAGCCTGCCGTTTTCCATGAACACCTCGACCCCCTCGCCGGCGGGGTCAAAGAGCCTCTGGTGATAGGCCGCGTGGGAGTGGATGCCGCCGGTGATCCTCGCCAATCGGTCAGGGACCTCGCTCAGGTCGCCCGGAATCCCCCCCAGCGACACGGCGTTGATGACGATCCCCCTGTTACGCGCCATGACGCCGTACGTGTCGGCGCTCCCGGCCCCGATGCGGGAATTGGATATCAGTACGATAACCTTCTTCGCTGCGGAACGCCACTTGATGTTCCTGACGGCATACTTGAGCGATTTCATGAATTCTTCCTGGCCGGCGCTGCCGCCCGGTTTCAGCTTGTCAAGCTCTTCGCGCACCGATGGTATCGAGTTGACCGATACGGTCGACGAGGGATAGGCCGCGCGGTCTGAAAAGGGCACCACGTAAAACCTGGTGTCTACCCGGCGGCTGTCGATCAGGTGCGACGCGAGGCCCACTGCCGCGTTCTTGACCGACGGCCAGTCCCGGTGTATCCGGTATGAAAGGTCCACCAGGAGCACCAGGTCCATGGAACCGCCGCCGGCACTGTCAGGGTTAAATGCCGTTTTGTCGCGAAAGGCCCGCAATGCTTCACCGATTTCCTTTTGGGCAAGGCCGAAGATGTCTTTGTCAGCGACCCGGGCCCGGGCAACGACCTTCCGCTCGCGTACCGAATACAGCACGCTTTCGGAACGGTATTTCCCGCCCTGGCGCGTCAGGCTTCCCAGAAGGAAATGATCGATTTTGAGGGTCTTTCCCATGACATCGAGGTCTTCCTTTGTTATCACGTCCTGGGGCGACAGCTTCATGCGTTCCAGGTCCAGGTCAACCTCCCGCGGAGAGGCTATCTCGACGTCATCTTTCAGCAGCAGCGAGGCGACCGAAAGGAGGCGCGAATACTCGCCGCCCGTCGATTCGGGAAAATCAGCGGAAGAATTCTCCACCTTGTAAGGAATGATGGCAATCTCGGCATGGAGGGCGGATGCGCCCAGCAGGAACAGAACAGCCGCCATCATTGATGCCTTTTTTTTCATGTCAGCGCCCCGCACGATGATTCTTCCTGGAAAGGAAATGCTTGACGTGGATGACAAGGGCATTCCTCATTTGCGGACCGAACTGTGAGCCGCTGAAGTCTACCCCCAGCAAAAAGCCGCCGGCATCTTTCTTGTAGACCCAGACAATGCGCCCTGATATGGTGATCGGACTGCTTTCCTTAAAATTCATGTCCAGGACTATGATGTCCTGCGAAATGAGCTTGTTGATCATGGCAGCATCATCCAGGCCGATCCTGACTCCTCCGGTCGAAACATCGATGATAGTTCCCTCGCTTTTAGATTCGACCAGGTTTCCGTTCCGAATTCTTTCGGAGAGTTCTTCCATGAAGGCGTCAATGCGTTCAGCATCGCCGCCGGTTATGGGCCTTTCCCTGTTCATGGCGCTGAGATACGCAACGGGGAATTCCTTGCCCACCAGGGGATAATACATGATCGGCCTTACGAGAAGCGAGTGTATGCTGGCGCTGTTGTTCTGGAGCCACTGACGCAGGGTATCGCGCAATTCCACCGAGTTTGTCGATTCAAAATACGCATTGTTATCGTTAAAAAATCCGGACACGTCAGAGGTATCTTCGATGTGCAGGACCCTGCCCGATTCCATGACGTAACCGACTGCCGGTGAAAGGTCTTTGTCATCCCTGAAATTGACCTTCTTTACATCAATACCCTCGATCCTGTTGATATATTCTTCAACGATCATCCGCACTGACAGGGACTTCCTGAAATCGCTTTCACGCTCGAGGATTTTTATTGTCGCAATGCCGCTTGCCCGGGGGAAGTCCCCATCGAACCGGGTGCGTTCATGCTCGCGCTTGTCCAGGGCGATGGAGCAATTGTTTATCCGGGCGACGTAACTGTTGGCCGGAAAACGGGCTTCGGCCGGCGACAGGATATCAAGATTGAAATCAATGAACCGTTCCCGGACGACGGTGAAAATCTGGGCCTGCTCTTCTTCGATGGGCCGATTAAATTGCAGCACCAGAGTGGTATCATCGACACGGCCAAGGTACTGGACCGGTTCAATTGCAAACTCCTCGCGGAGGTAAAGATGCTCGAAATCGACATACTTTTCCAGGACCCTTTTGATCGCATCAACATTGGTGGCGCTTTTAAGGCTTCTTGGATTGTCGCGGAGGAATGAAATGGTTTTATCCAACTGGAGTCATCCTGTGCAATAATAAGCAGATGTCATGGTACATAATCGTACAAAAACGCCTGAATTTTAAGCAAATTATTGCGGTCAACAGGACCCGGTGGCTAACCTCGTGGATCATTCATCATATTCCCTGTCGGGCGCGGGGGGCGGCAAGTGCCCCTCGGATAACGCGTCGTCGCGATTATAGCTGCGATGGCCGCGACGGTGACAGGGCTTCCAGCGCCGTCCACCGTCATGGTAGCGGCATGGGTCATCATGGAACCTGCTGCAATCCCGGTCACGCCATCCATGGGTGCCGCCGTAGATGCTGTCCGGATCGAAATCCCGGGGATCAAGGAACTCACGCCCCATGATCACGTCACGATGCCAGTCCCTGCAGTCATGGCGGTCCCATAACTCCCGGTAGTCCTTCCGGCCGCAGCATGTATCGCAGCAGTCGCGGGAACACGAAGAGCCGGAAAAAACAATGACGAGGAAATTGATAATCGTTGCGGTCATGATGATTCGTTTCATCGGGTTCCTCCCTTGCATGCGCGGCCCCATGCGGTTTATGCACCATCGCATGCCATGCATTGTAACGGTCAAACATGAAAATGTCAATCCTTTCATGAAAAGGAGGTCGCGCAGAGTGAGGCCAATCCTTGATAGGGCGGACCGGCGACGGGCGCCCATCAGTAGCTCCACCCTTTATAGAGGGGCGTCAGTTCACAATCATTGGGGAAGGGCCGGTCCGATATGACAAGGACCGATTTTTCCCCGCGTTCCGGCTTCCCTCCCTGTTCCCGCGGCGGCAGGTGGTGGCTCTCGGTCTTGACGCGGCCGTAATATTTCCTCCCTGCCTCAAGGCCGTATTCAACCAGCAGAAGTCTCTCCCCTTCCCCATCATCGAGAATTGAACGCAGGGATTTTTGCCTGTCCGATTCGGGGTTTGACAGCTCATCTTTCCTGTAATTCCGCTCAACGGAAGGGGCGATGCAGGTGCGGACCTGGGAATACCGGCAATCAACGGCATAGGGGCCATACATGATGGTGAAGTCGTCCGCGGTGTGAAAGAGGATGCGGTATGTTGACCTGATGTCATCGCGGCCGCAAAAGGCAACGGCCTCGTAATGGACATAGGATCTGCCGGTAAAAAAGGACACATGTTCCGCGCCGGCGACGGTCAGTTCAAAGGGATCCGTTCCCTTGACCTGTCGGGTAAATTCATGGAAATCCATTTGTTTAACTGTCCTGTTTTTCGCCGGCAAGGCCGGTTCCGGCCGTAGGGCCGGCACCGCGCAGATGACAAGGCCCATGACGGCGATCCACGGCTTCAGGGTCATTGCCGCACCTTATACCGCGTCCGGTACGCTTCGCACCAGGGATGTGCCGTCGTAGAGGAATTTCTTGGAACCCTGAAACTCGTCCCCGAGGCCGGAAGCGACATAACAGCCGCCGCCGATGCGCGCGCCATCGGCGATACGACAGTCCTTACCCACCAGGGTGATGCTAGAAAACAGGGACCGGGGGAAATCGGCATTCTTGATGAATTCCTCGTTTGAACCGATCCGGCTGGAATTGCCGATGTTCAGATAGGTCGACTCTTCCTTCAGGTCGGTGCGCTCATCAATGATTGCCCTCACGATCCGGGCCCCCGACCCGATGCGGTTATAGGGAAGTATGATGGAATCCTTCACCAGGGTCTGCTCGCCGATTTCGACGCCGGGATATATGATGGAATTCTCGACGGTCCCGTTTATTTTACAAAAATCCGACACGAACGACCTGACGACCTTCCCGTGCCTGCCGATGTGGGCAATGCCGCCCGACGCGATCTGGCTCTTGATGATCTGTTCCCGGTAGAGCATGCCGAAGATCTCGGGGTCCCAGATGATATCCCGGCTCAAGGTGTAATACTCGGGCACGTTCTTGATGGGCCAGTAATAGGCATCGAAACTGCTTTTGGATATGCCCGTGTTGATGAGGATATTGATGATCATCTCAAAGAGGTTGGGAGCGCTCCGCTTTTCCTTGATGGCCCCTTTGATCACGTTCAGGAGGGTCTTCTGGTCTGAAATGAGCACCGTGTAGGCCATGGTCGGCTTGCCGTCCATGTTCAGCCGGAAAAGGACCGCGCCGGTCTTCTTGGCCTTGTATTTTTTTATGATAGTGGCAAAATCAATGATCGAGGGATTGTCGCCGTTATAAATGACGTAATACTCCGTGTTGCTTTCCAGGATAAGATTGTAGCATACCTTGATGTCTGAATATTCCCGGGTTATCACCTTGATGGGGGGGAACTTCATGTCGCCGAAGGGGCCATAGCGGTCAACGTACCGTTCAAGGTCGTCGTCCAAGTTGTTGTATATGATGGTGGTCCGCGCCCTGGAGGTGAAGGAATTGCGCAGCGTGAAATCAACGACCCGGAACCGTCCGCCGATGGGAAGCATGTACCGGGACCTCGACTCCGTCAGCGAAAGAAGCAGGTCGTTTCTGGTTCCCGGATATGATATTATCGTAAAATCTTCCATTAAATGGTTCCCCGGTGATGTTACGCGGCATAATGAATGCTGTAAAAACCTGAACTCTGTTAAACTGGGTGATATAAATAATTTGTGCAACAAAAAATCAATTAAAAAATATTCTTTTCCCGAATTACCCTGGATACCAACCGCTGTCATTGCCGCATGACCTCGCAAAATGACCGGCACCGCCCATGCATAGTGCCGGACGACAGGTGGACTCCCCGCCTGGTATCCCGGCGGCACCCGTCATCTGGTGCGGGTTTCTTCGACCAGTCCTACGGAAAAATATTTTAAAGTTGACACGATTCATCACTCCATTGATATTCACAAGAGACAACAGCGTTGATCTCCATGTGGACTGAGGCCGGCCTCATGCCATATAGGATTATAGATTCTCATATTTACAAAAGAGGATTCAGGTGGAAATAAAAAAATGCATGCCTTTAGCCGTCGCAGTTATCATCGGAATGTTCATTGTTTCCTGCAAGCTTGATCCCTGGACGAGCGGAGATACACCCACTGACATCGTCACCATAACCAAGACGACAAGGGCCTTTGACAAGGAAAAATCGTCAGGCAAGGAATACAAAAGCCAGGTCGGCGCGGTTAAAATGTCCCACAAGGTCCATGAGGACAAAGGGATTCCCTGCGAGAAGTGCCACCACAAAAAAGGCAACCCTGACCGCGAGAAAAAATGCGCCCTGTGCCACACCGGCGACAACGGCTACAACACCATGCACGGCCTCTGCCTCGACTGCCATATAGCTCGCAAAGAAGGGCCGCAGAAGTGCAAGGAATGCCATTGATAACCTGAATCATGAAGAGAACGCCAAAAAGGGGATGACAGCATTCCCTTTTTTTTTAATGCGATGGCGCGCCCGTCAGATCCTTTTCAGCAATCCCCTCTTGATGAAATGACCGATATCCTGCACGTATCTCAGGTTGACCAGTTTCTTTATTGATGCAACGAGCATTGCCCCCGCCAGCGGGCCGATCTGGGAAGGCGCGTAAAGCGGCGTCGGGATACCCAGCCTTCCCCGGATCACCTCGGTCATCTCCACCGCGGTCGTGGTGCAGCTGTCGATCCTGATGATTTTCCCGGCGTCCACGATTTTTGCCTTGGAGCAGCTCCCCAGCATGATCACCGGGGCTCCTTTGGCGTCTATCTCCTCATCCACGCGGCCAACCACCATCACCGCCGGTTTTCCCTTCCGGAAGGCATCACCGCCGGCGAAACGCTCCGTGAAGGCAAAATACATCTTGACGGCCATTATGCATCCGGTCTTGCACCGGCTTTTATCAGGCCTGCTATAACCCCAGTAAAAGCGTATCGGCGACCGGAGGCGCTTCAGTTCCTTCTCCACGTCGTGCCAGTGGTAAAATTCGTCATCGTACGGCTGTACGCGCCGGGCATGGCGGTCCAGGTCTGCTACGGATTTCAGGTCGCCCGTGATCGTCACGTCCTTCAGGCGCGCCGGCGCGTACCCCCGCGCCACCGTTTCCTGGAGGTAGGGAACGTCCTCAAGGTTGAACCCGAGGAGGCGCGCCCCCACCAGGTCGACCGCGAGGGGGTTCCGTCCCATGATGACAAGGCCCAACCGCCGCGGCGTCGGCACGGCCTCGGTGCCCACGCCGACATCGATCGCGTCCATGACGATGAAATCGGGATACCCGACGGAAAGGAGGTCGGCGATCTTGTCGTTCAGAAGGAAATCGTGCCGTATGGAGCGCTCATCATCGGAACAGATGCCGATGTTGAGCTTCACCGCGCCGGTCATGGAACTGACACAGTGGCACTTGAGCTTCGGCAGGTAGACCATGGAATCGGCCCGGGCCATGCGCCGCGACAGGCGCAGGGTGTCATGGACCGCACCGCCCACAAACACCCGGTCGCGGCGCTCCTCGTCGATGCAGAATATCCCTATCTTCGCGCCGCCCTTTTTTCTCGCTCTCCGCACCAGGTCGTAATAACCGGCGTAGCGGTAGGTGAGACGCGTGGGATACCCGATGGCGGTTTTCTCTCCCATGTCGACCCTGGCAACCCGCGGCGCGCCGGCAAGGGCGCAGAGCGACGCGCTCACCAGGGCGGGGTGGGTGAATGCCGTCGAGCCGTATTTTCCGTTCTTGGTGGCGTATACCACGTTGGGCTTCACAAAAACCTTTCCCGACGGCTCGTAGCCGAGGTCCTTCATCCCCTGCCGCACGATTTCCCGTATGGCCTTCTCATCATATTCTTCACAGCGCCGTATGAGAACCCGGGTATCCGGCTTTATCGTCTTTCGCTGCAGTGCTTTCATTTTTCCCGCCTTATGATTGGACTTGATTCAATTCACCATGATCTGATCGTGCCGTTTTTTCAATTCCTTTATAGCGGAGGCCGGATTTAATTCTCGTCCAACGAAGGCCTGATCATCCCGGCCGGCGGCCGGGAAAAAAGCCTGCTGCGGGCACTTTCAAATAGTGTTGACAATATAATTGGATGATAATTAATACAAAAAGATAAAATTTCATCAAGGGGCACATGAAAGCGGCAATGAAACAGGAGAAAGGGATGGTATCGGTAACATCTCTGGCAAAATATTACACGACCCGGAAGGCCGGACTGTTCGAGCGCCCCGGGACCATCAGGGCGGTCGACGGCGTTTCTTTCACGATACCGGTGGGGCAGACCATGGGCATGGTCGGCGAAAGCGGAAGCGGGAAAACGACAGCGGCCCGCTCCATCCTGCGGCTCATCGAGCCGGATGCCGGAGAAATAGTCATCGGCGGGACCAAGGTCCATGAGCTTGACCGGAAGGAGCTTCGCGACTTCAGGAAAAACATGCAGATCGTGTTCCAGGACCCTTTCAGCTCCCTCAACCCCCGCATGACCGTGGAGAAGATTATTACCGAGCCGCTCAGGATCCACACCGCCATGAAGCAGGCCGAAATCAACAGCAGGTTCGAGGAACTGGCGGGCCTGGTCGGTCTCGAGGCTGCCCACCGGGACCGTTATCCCCACGAATTCAGCGGCGGCCAGCGGCAGCGGATCGGCATCGCCCGGGCCCTGGCCCTGAATCCCCGGTTCATCATCCTGGACGAACCGGTGTCGGCCCTGGACATGTCGATCCAGGGACAGATACTGAACCTGCTCAGCGACCTCCAGAGGAAACTCAAGCTCACCTATCTCTTCGTCTCCCATGACCTTGCCGTCGTCGAGCACATGAGCGACCGCATCGTGGTGATGTACCTCGGCCGCATCGTTGAGGAGAGCTCCAAGAAAAGCCTGTACGCGAACCCCCTCCACCCCTACACGCAGAGCCTGATGAAAGCCATCCCTGAAACAAGGGCGTCCCGCCACGGCTTCAGCGTCATTGCGGGGGAAATACCGTCTCCGGAAAGTCCTCCCCGGGGGTGCCATTTCCACCCGCGCTGCCCCTGCGCGATGGACATTTGCGGGAAAGAATATCCCCCGGTGAAAACCGTCAGGAAGGCCAGGGTGGCATGCCATCTGTATTGAGGCTATCGGGCGTTCTCGTTACGCTCGCCGCGGCCCTGCTCCTGGCCGTGCAGCCGTCGCCGGGCCGCCCCTCGGGGGCCCCGGAGGATTACACCTATCTTCACTACCTGCTGTACCTGGCAAACAAGAACCCTGACGACGCCGGCCCCAAAGACCGCATATTTTTCAAAAACGAGATCGTATACTGCACCGGAACCAGCGCCCTCGCGGATGTCAATAACAGGGCCGCCGCGATGATGGAACAGGGAAACTATGCCGGCGCGATGGACCTCCTCGAGAAGGCCCTGAAAAATTCGGCTCTTTTCTTCCCGTTCCGCTACAATCTCGGCGTCTCGTGCCTGCATCTCCGCGAGCTGAAGAAATCGCTCCTCCATTTCAGGAAAGCGCAGGCGGTGGTACCGGAATACTACGGCACCTATCTGCAGATGGGCTCCATTTACCAGCAATGGTACCGTGACAACGAGGCCATCGACAGCTACCGGCAGGCGCTCAAGTGGAACAAGAACGAGCTCAACACCTACGTCCTCATCGGCGACCTCTTCTTCAACCGCAACCAGCTCCAGCTGGCCAAGAAATATTACGACCAGTGCCTCAGGATCGACCACCGGTTCAACAATGCCGTGCTGGGAAAGGCGAAGGTGCATTTCAAAGAAGGAGACTACTACAAGGCCCTGGTCACGCTCAAGGCCATAGACACCCGGAAGGACTATGACCGGGCGTACCACTATTACTATGCGGAGACGTCCTTCAAGCTCCAGGACTACAAAACGGCGAGCCAGCAGTATGCCATTCTGCTGGAAAACAAGAACGACAAATTTTTTATTACCAATTCCGTGACGCTGATCGAGCACAAGCTCAATCTGAGCAACCGCTTTATAGAAAAATGATGCGCGCGGTCAGTCGACGATCAGCCGCGATATTTCAACCTTGTACAGGTTGTGGACATTGGTGAGCATCTTGCGGACATTCTTGATCAGCTCCCGGTCCGTGGAACGCTTCTGGACATACCGGTCTATCTCATCAAGCTCGTTCTGCAGCTGGCCGCTCAGGTTATCCAGCCCTCGGACAATCGCCGCCGATGACGCGGGGCGGCTCCCCTGCTTGAGCTTCTTGAGCTCGGCCTGAATCTGCTGCTGCATCTGGTTCCGCTTCTCCTCCTCTTCCCTGATCGTCCGTATGGTCTGTTCTGAAAGCTGGATGAAGTTTATCGGGTTAAGGAGCTCGTAGCTGCTGACGGGAAACCCGCTCATCGAGAGGATCATTTTCGGTATTTCCCGCAGGCTGAACGAATCGGCTATCAATTCCATGGTGGCATGGTCTATGACGGTCTTGTTCTTCACGGGGAGCGTCAGGAACGCCTTCAGCATATGGGGAAATTCAATTATTTCATCGTTGATGATGTTCACGGTTTCCGTGACCAGTTGCAGGTACATGTCGATCTTCCTGTCCGCGATCCGCAGCGAATTGAAGGCCATGATATTCCTCTGGATTTTAATGGACGCCTCCGCGGCCGCCCTGGCGCTGGCGAAGTAGGCCACGATATTCGAAGTGGACATCTTGCTGATGGTGCCACCGCCGTCATTGATGGCGGACGCGATGAAGGCCTTGATCCGCAGGTTCAGGTTGATAAGATCGGGGATGCTCCCGGTCATTGATTCCAGGTTCCGCTCCGCGAGAACCATGTTCAGTATCGTCACCCGCTCCTTTTTCAGGCCATCGATGGATATGAACCCCGAGTCCGGCGCCGGCGCCTGCATCCCCTCGATGACCGGCGCCTCGTACTTCCGGAAAATATTCACCACGAAGCCGTCGATTTCTTTCATTTCCTCAATCGACAGTTTCGCGATGACGGGAATGATATCCTTGGATATACCATATTCCTCCTTGAGAAGCGACAGCAGAAAAAATGAAAATTCGATCGATTTCAGGTCTCCCAGTATGGCCAGGATGTCCCGCTGAATGCCTTTGTTCTTGATGACCAGCATGTCGCGGATCGAACGGAACGCGTCACTGTTCCCCATCTGCGCCAGGAGCAGGCAGGAGTATATCCTCACCTTGATGCCCGGGTCCTTCAGGTATTCCTGGAGATACCGGACGACCTGGCGCTTGTTGAAGCTCGGGCTGTGGGCAACGATCATGGCAATGGCCCGCACGATGACGTCCTTCGAATTGTCCTGGCCCATCTTGTAAAAAAGATCATTGAGATAATCAATGTCCGAGTCAATGCGGCACCGTCCGAGACCCAGGACGGCAAGGCTCCGGATCGCGGGACTGGGGTTGTTCGCGATTACGCTCTTGAATATCTGGTTTGCCGTGATATTCCCGGTGATGTCCCTGTCGAGGAGAATGGTGATGGCCGACTCGACGACCTCCGAATCCTCGGAGATCCTGTTTTTCATCAGCTCGAGGACGATATTGAGGGAGCGCTGTTCCGTGAACAGGGACAGGAGCCGCAGGGCGCTTTTCTGGTCCTCTGCGGAGCCGGTGGTGATCATGACCTCGATCTCGCCGAGCATGTACGAATAGTTCAGCGTCGAAAGCGTGAGGACCGTCGCATCCAGAATGTCCTTGTCGGGATATTTTTTCAGGTAGTTGTAGATATTGACCAGCACCGAGGAAGCCTCGTCGATAGAGAGCAGGCTTATGATCCGGCAGAGACGGATGATGCGGTTCCGAAGATACAGCTTTTCAAAGTTCAGGTCCTCGAGCCGTGACGCGGAGTTATCGCGGGATTTCTGGTCCTTGTCCAGCAGGACTTCAATGAGCAGCGCCAGGTCCCCGACCCCGTCCCCCTCAAGGTAACTGATGCGCTTTGCCAGGCTGGACACGATGTGCTTGATCAATGTCGGATCGTCCTTGGTCAGAAAGGCCAGAATCTCCTTTTTCAGTTCCGGGGTGCAGTAATTCAGAACAAACCTCCTGATGCGCTGAAAGCTCTCCGGCAGCCCTTTTTCGATGACGTCCGTGATCATGAAGGCCTTGCGGTAATTCTCGAAATAGGTCTCCAGGGTCACGACGATATAATTGTACAGCTTGTCTTTCAGAAGGTTGAAGGGCCGGGTGTTGACGGGCATTTTGAAATACTTGACGAATATCTCGACAATCATCTCGTTGAACCGGTCGATTTCGGTCGATATCGCAATCAGGTTCCTGAACAGCTTGTCAGGGTCCCGGAGACGCTCGATGTTGTGATAGATGGCGTACAATACCATGCTGATTAGGTCAATATCCCCGGAGGTGAGGGCCTTCATGGTATAGATCAGGTATTCCCGGTGATTGCATGCCATCATGGCGCAGATGAAGGCGTTCTTGGTCTGGTTCGAGAAGCCGTCGAATTCATGGGTCATCTTTCCGAGGAGGACCCGGATGTCCAGGACGATCTTGTCCTCGCTGTCCGGGGAATAGGTATAGAGGCGGTCATCGTCGGTTTTCATCTTGCTGGCCTTGTCCGCCAGGTCCGCCGCGAGAGAGTAAATGGCCTTGTAAACGGAATAGCTTATGGCGTCATCGCCCTGCTTCAGCAGCTTTTCGAACAGGGCCATTGACTTGAACGACGCGAGGGACTCTATGGCCAGCGACTTGAGCTGCGGGTCAACGCGCTCCGTGTTGATGATCGACACGAGGAAAGCAAGCACCTCCTCAGTTTCAACGCCAATTGTTTTCAGTGTGTCAAAAGCGACCGAAGTTACGAAATGCGAATAGTTCAGTTCCTGCTTCTTCTTTATGAATGCGATGACATCCTTGATGTTATCACTGGAGCCATGCTTCTTGACATGCTCGAGGACCATGATCCTTTCTTCATCGGTCGAAATTTTCCCGAGCTGCGCGACAAGAATCGGGAGCACCCCGGGATTCTCGAAGGTGATCAGGGTTGCTATGGCGCTGTGGCGTACATCGGGCCCCTTGTCCAGTTCCTTGGCCAGTATGCTCATACCGATGTCGGACTTCATTATGCCCATCACCTTGTGGAAAGCCAGGCGTTCGTAGGGCACCAGCTTGAAGCTCCTGCTGATCTCAAGCTTTATGGTTTGTAAAAAACTCTTTTCTTCAGCCACTGTTTAATCCCCGTTCTCTTCTTGGTATCGTTACATCCCCGCCGGCCAGCCGTGCCTAAACAGGTATAACATACTCACGTTTTCATGGTAATTGCAATAAAAAAAGGCGCCCCCTGCCATAATACTTATCGTCATTTATTGGGATAAAATATATATCCCTATTTGCCCCGCCCCTGTTCCGCCTCCCTCAAAATCGACATGCTCCCGCGGCGCCTCGAACAGTGCGTCATTAAAATAATTTCATGAATATTTCTTGACAGATATATCATTTGAGCGGACAAATTCATGTTAAAAATTATGATGCCCATGGACCCGAGATGAACGTAATACCTGTAATTCTTGCCGGCGGGGCCGGAACACGGCTCTGGCCGCTCTCGCGAGACGAAAAGCCGAAGCAATTCCATAATCTATCGGGGGCGGGAACGCTCCTTGAGGAGACCATAAAGCGGATGCTTCCCCTCGAGCCGGAGCACCTTGTCATCGTCACTTCAAAAAAACATGAAAGCCTCTCCCGGGACGAGGTCCGCAAATTCAATCTCTCCAGCACCGTGCTGTCAGAGCCGCGTCCGCGGAACACCGCGGCGGCGCTGCTCTACGCGGCCCTGTACCTGACAAAGCTCTTCGATGATTCAATCATGATATCGCTGCCTGCGGACCACCACATCAAGGACACCGATGAATTCACCAGGATACTGCGGGAAGGCATACGGCAGGCACAGCATGACAAGCTCGTGACCATCGGCATCAAGCCCACCTACCCCGAAACGGGGTACGGATACATAAAAGCCATGGCCGGTACGGGCCCCGTCTATCCCATTGACACCTTCGTGGAAAAGCCGGATCTCGACCGCGCGCGCCAGTACTTCGAGTCAGGCAACTATTTCTGGAACAGCGGCATCTTCGTCTGGAAAACCTCGATAATCCTTGAACAATTCCGCAGGCTGCTCCCGGACCAGATTGCGGCCTTCAAGCCGCTGTCGGAGTTAGAGCCGCAGGACATCGCCTCCAACGACGGGCGCGCCTGGGAGATAAAGAAAAAGATATTCGACAGTGTTGAATCCATTTCGGTTGACTTCGGCATCATGGAACGGGCGGAAAACCGTATCGTCATCCCGGGCGACTTCGGTTGGACAGACCTGGGAAGCTGGAAGTCCATCGATGACATCCTGCCGCCCGACGGGAGCAGCAACCGCTCTCCCGAAAAGGACATGGCAATATTCCTCAACTCTGAGAACTGCTCCGTGTTCACCGAAAACAGCCGCATCAGCGTCGTGGGACTTTCAAACATTGTTGTTGTCCAGGCCGGCAACGAGGTCCTGGTCATCAACAAGGACTCATCGCAAGACGTAAAGATAATCGCTGGCATGGTAAAAAAATAGCACGAATCCTGCCATACCTTGTATCTTGAGGGTATGATCTTTTATAACAAGGAGCGGACCGTCATGATGAAAACCATCGCCTGCCTGCAGGCTGCGCTCATCTTCATGCTTCCCTCTGCCGTCTATCCGGCGGAAATCTCGTTCTACCTCGGGGACGTCGCCCTGGTCCGCAACGGAAAGCATAATGCCGTCGCAGTGGGCAAAACGCTTCAAACGGGAGACCTTTTGAAAACCGGCAAGGGCTCGTTCCTTGAGGTATCATACCCGGACGGAAGCAAGATCAAGCTGAACGAATCGAGCAGCGCCACCATCGGGAGCAGGAACATCGCCGGCTCCGACAGGGTCTCCCTCATCTCCGGTACCGCCACGGGAAGCATCAGGAAGCTCCTCAAGGGGAGCGCCAAGAGCTATACCCCGACCATCGTCTGCGCCGTCCGCGGCACCGAATACACGCTGACCGTAAGCAACGGCGGCGACACCCGGGTCGACGTGAAGGAAGGGACCGTTGAAATCATAAGCCCCGGGGGAAGCGCGGCGGTAACGGAAAACGAACAGTCGGAAACGCCCATGGGCGGGAAACCGTCCCCTTCAAGCGGCAGCCGCGAGGATTGGAAAACGAGAAATGACCGCGACTTTGATGAAAACCCCGCGGCCAGGTCCGGCCGCTATGACCGGCAGCTGAAAGCCCTTGACAGCCGCAACCGGGAAACCGGAAGCGCCATCGTAAGCGTCCGGAGCGCCGTTGCCGGGGCGGACAGCCGGGAATCGCTGGAACGGGCGGGCGAGCAGCTGAACAGCGCCTCTGAAAAAACAGAGGACGACCTGCTGATGAATGAAGCGCTCAACCGGTCGGCCCGGGACATAGCCGATTCGTTCCAGGGCAGGGACGCCGGTATCAGCGAACGGTACCGGACGATTGAAAAGCAGTCGGGCCTGGTGGCCGAGCAGCAGAAAAAGAACCTGGCTGCCCTGCAGAAGATCAGGGATGACTATCTGAAGGCCCGGGACAGGATTCTGGGAACGTACAAAAACAAGATCGACGAGATAAAATCCAAGTTCACCAACAAGAAATCGGATATATAGTAGTAAATCCCGAAACTGCTTGAACGCAGGTTTCAGGACGCACCATATGAAATAGGCCGCGATAAGAATCGCGGCCTATTGTTTTACGCCTTGATGATCTTCCTGTCCAGGGAGACCACCTCGTTCCCCTCGTGCTCAATCAGTTCGGTTATGGACGGGTTGTACCGGAACCGGAGCACGTTAAGCATGAAAATCTCGAGCTTGTTGACGATGTTCGGCGGGAGTATGTCGCCGTCGATCTCCACGGAAATGACCGGGAACCGGCGTTCCCGCGACCAGGGCGTTATGAGGCCCTCGATCACCCTGCCGATGAGGCAGGCGAAGGGGGATATGTTCACGATGCCGGAAAAGTCCTCCATCATGGCTGTGGAGGCAACGCCGCTCGAAATGGAGATTTCCGAGTAGAGCTCGTCGCTCACGAAATGCTTCTCCGCGTTGTCCATGATATGCTCCATGTCATGGGGCGTGTGCGGAATGAGGTTCGTTAACTCGAGGGCCTTCTTGACCCTCTTCTCGACGCTGTGCTTGAACATCTCTTCTATCTTCCACCCGATGAGGTCGCGGAACACCTTCGAGAAGGGCTTCTTGTACCAGGGGAGGAGCCCCAGGCGCTTCTGAATATCGTGCTTTCTGGTGTAGTCGCAGTAGTAAATCCACTCGGTAACGCCGGAAACCTTGGCGATGATGCCCCGCTTGCTGAACATGCGGATCATCTCGTCCACGGCAAAATCGTCGCGGCGCACGTAGATCTCGCCGACGATGAGGACCTTCGGCGTTTCCTCGAGCCTGCGCTTCAGCGGGATCTTGGCGATTTCCGCCGCAATGCGCCGGAGGGCCGGCAGCACCTGGGCGATATCGGTCTCGGTGATGTCGATGAGCTCCTGCCACAGTTCGTCATACTTGGCGATGGCAGTGACGGGATCCACCGCGCAGGTGCGGAGCGACGTCTCGATGTCCTTCATGTAATCCGCCACCACGAGTCCCCACCACGCGCTCTTGCTGAAATGCGGGCCCAGTTCGTTGTAGGAGTTGTCCGAGTCGAGGGTCACCACCACCACGTTCTCCAGGCGCATGTCCTTGAACAGGTTTTCGTAGAACACGAAGTACTGGCCGGTGCGGCACGGCCCGGTCGTCGTGGGCACGAAGAGCAGGTATATCTCGTCCTTACGGTATTTGTCCGACGAGAAGTATTTCAGCGCGCTCCCCAGGACCAGCTGCGAGGGCAGGCATTCCTTTCCCGACATGTGGTTCCGGGCCATCTGGAGGGTGTAGACATCGGGCAGGGGCATCGCCTCGGCGGTGACATTGGCCGCCCGGAGCGACGCGGCCAGGAGCTCCGTTGAAAGCCGTCCCATGTTGGAGAGGAGCATCTTGACCTTCTTGTTCCCGAAGATCTCGATCTTCCGGTTGTTCTTGAGGTCCATGAGATGCAGCGGGTCCGTGCCGTTGTTGATGAATCGGAGGCCGTTGTCGTAACGCTCTTCCCGTATCTGGTCGAACTTGGAGCGATATCCTTCGATAATGTCAAGGAAGGCCTCGACCCTGGTGTCGACCCCGGCGTCCGCCGAGTGGGAATCGAGCTCGAGCACCAGGAACGGCTTGGTCCCCATGATCCACTTCACGTAATGGAGCATGAAGGAATCCGGCGCGCAGGAGAAATTCGTTATATAGGTGATGAATATGTTCGGCTGGTCCTTGAGGACAACGCTGGCCCGCATGTCCTGCTGGCCGTAGTACCAGTACATGTTGTCAAAAATATGCGCCTCGTCGATGGGGAGCATGTCAAAGGGGATGACCGAGTAGCCGCGGGTCGTGAACTTGAGGGGGATGCCCATGTTGGCGTCCCGGGTAAAGGCGTTATAGGGCCTTCCCAGGATGGCGATGACCGGGTGCTCGGCTGCCTTGGCTTTTTCGTAGGCGTCCCGGCCCATGGCATGGTACCTGTCCCAGAAATCCTTCTGCCTGTCGCACCCGATGGCAAAGGCGCGCCTGACGTCCCGCTCCGGCACGCCGAGCTGGACCCCCATCCTGATGAACTCCTCGAGGGCCTTTTCCATGCCGAACTTGAAGCTCACGATCGGCGTAAGAAATTTGTTCGCGTCAATTTCCGGGAAGGCCTTCATGATATAATACGGCAGAGACTGGGTGATGGGGCAGAAGGTGGCATGCACCGTGTCCTCGTAGCTCTCCAGGTCCCTGAAGTGGGGCACGAAAATGTAATCCAGGCCGGAGTTGATGATATCCTGCACCGCGCCGTGGGCGATTTCCGCCGGGAAGCAGTAGGACCCTTCGGTCCGGGCGATGCCCTCGTGGGAGATTTCCTCCGACAGCCGCACCTCTATGCCCAGGGTATGGAAGAACCATGAATAGAGCGGCCACAGGGTGTACACGGAAAAGGCCTTGGGCACACCCACCACGAAATCGTATTTCTTGACGAAATCGTCCTTTGACGGCGCACACTCGTGGAACATGAGCTGTTCCCGCTTTTCGATGTAATTGAAGACCTTCGCCTCGTCGATATTCTTCTTTTTCCGCATGTTGGCGTACTTGTTGCAGCGGCCGCCGAACATGTACTTGTGTCCGTTCACATTGAGGACGCGGATCGGGCAGTCGTTGTCGCAGGCCTTGCAGCGGAATTCCCGCTCGTACACGATCTTCGTGTTCAGTATTTCGTCTATCACGAATGAACCCTTCGCGATGATGCCGTCATTGAACTTCTGTTTAGCCAGTATCCCCACGCCGAAGCAGCCAAGGAGCTCGGGGTCCGGCGGGATGGTGATGTCCTTGTCCATGAGCATGGCGAAGGCCAGGGGCACGGCCTTGTTCAGGGCCACGCCGCCCTGGAGGACGATGTTGTCGCCGATGGTCCGGTTCCCCACGACCCGGTTGAGGTAGTTGGAAACGATGGAGGTGATGATGCCGGCGGTGATGTCTTCCCGGGAGGCCCCCAGCTGGATCGCCTTGCGTATGTCCGAGTTGATGAAGGCGGAGCACTGCTCGCCGAATTTCAGCGGGCCCTGGGCCTGCATGGCGATATCGCCGATGTCGCGGACGTTGGTGATGTTCAGGTCTCCGGAGGCGGACTCCTCGAGGAAGGAGCCGGTGCCGGCGGAGCACGCCTCATTCATGGCGTAGTCTATGGGGACCTTGTTCTTCAGCAGGGCGTACTTCGCGTCCTGCCCGCCGATCTCGAAGATGGTGTCTATGTCAGGCTTGAAATAGGTCGTGCCCACGGCGTGGGCGATGATTTCGTTGTACACGGCCGGCGTCTCGAGGAACACGCCCAGGATCTCCCGCGACGAACCGGTCGTTGAGGCGAGGGTGATATTGATCTTCGCGTCGCCGATCTGTTCCTTGAGCTGTTTCTTGACCTCAACAAGGCATTCCTTGAGGGCGTTCACCGGGTCGCCGTGTGTCCGCCCGTAGTGGGAAGCCACGATCTCGTCGGTTTGAATGTCTATGAGGGCGACCTTGGTGGTGGTGGAGCCGCCGTCTACGCCGAGGATATATTCGCCGCCGGGCTTGGCGGTTCCCCGCCTCGACTTGAGGTAATTCACCTTTCCCTCCGCGGACTTGAGGCTCTTGTACCGGGCAAAGTCTATCTCCTGCGGCTTGAAGAGATTGCCGATGCCGGGGAACTGGCTTCCCGAAGACTTCGCCAGGTGAGCCGCGCCGAAGGCTTCAAAATAGGCGGCCTCCTCGGGCACGATGATCTCGATGTCGGGCATTTTCTCCTTCACGAAGCGGATGATGTACTTGTTCCGGGTGACGCCTCCGGCAAGAAGCACCCGGCCGGTGTTGATGCGGGCGCGCTTGAGGAAATCAACGACCTTGGTCGCCATGACATCGGAGAGGGACAGGACGATGTCCGCCTTGGTCGCCTCTCCCTTGTTCAGCTTATGGGTGCAGTCGCTCTTCATGAAGACTGAGCAGCGGGACGACATGTGGCAGACCTTGGCGGAATCCGGCACGTTCGCCACGTCATGGAGGCGCAGGTCCATCCGGCCGAGCTGCTGTTTAAAGAACTCGCCGGTGCCGGAGGCGCACTTATTCCCGGCGAAGCTGGTTATGATCCTGCCGTTCTCGTCTATGGTGTATACGACGAAATTCTCGCCGCCGAGGGACACGACCGCATCGACCTTGAGGTCCAGTTGCGACAGCGCCTCCTCGATGCAGATCGATTCGAGGACGTTATTCAGATTGATCAGGTAACGGCCTTCCGTGCCGGTCACCAGAGAAGGCACGCCGGGAGCCACATTGTTTTCAAGAAGTATCGTTTTAAGGGTCTCAAGAAAATTGCCTTCATGGGCCACGCTGGTGCTCCAGAGAACCTTCTTGTCCTCCAGAAGAACCGCCTTGATGCTTGAAGATCCTATGTTGATTCCCAAACTTTGCATAGAAAAGAGCCTCCCGGTAATACTGTTGTTTTCTTTATATGTTTGTAGTGCGTAAAATGATTGCTGATTATTTGATCAATAAATTGAAAAATACCGCTATTTCCCCGTGGAACGAAATAAGAACTGCAGTTAAAAGATTGGCCCATAAAAATATCTACAATTTTTTTTGTCCATAAAGTTTTTTTATCCTGAACCAATTTATTAATATACAAAACAGCTGTTTTATGTAATGATATCTTTACATCTGCTAAAAATTTTATTATAATCTAATAAGAATAATTTGAATTTTTTATTCATTATATTACAATTGGCAGAAAAAAATGTCACCCCACATCCCTCTGAACACTTAGCAGAAAAAAGGGCATAATTTTCGGAAACGTAAAGGATCATTAATGAATAAAAAAATTCTTCTTGTCGAAGATGACAAAACAACGATCCTCCTGCTCCATAAATTCATAAAAGACCTGGGGTTCAGCGTCACCAAAACAGTACCGACCGGAGAAGAAGCAGTCAGGGAAACCATCGTGACCAGCCCCGACCTGGTTCTTATGGACATCATCCTGGACGGCGAAATAGACTGCATCGAGGCCGCCCGGCAGATAAACGAAATTCACAACATTCCCGTAATCTATCTCACATCATCATCGGACAGCGACACCCTGAAGCGGGCCCTGACCACGAACCCCTCCGGCTACATTGTCAAGCCGGTCGACAAAAAAGAACTTAAATCCGCCATCGACCTGGCCATACTGCGCCACGAGATGGAGGACCGCCTCAAGGAGAGCGAGCTCCGGTTCTTCACGATACTGAACAGCATCGGCGACGCCGTCTTCGTCATGGACAATGCCGACCTCATAACCTACGTCAATCCCGTCGCCGAAAAAATAACCGAGCTTACCATTGACAAGCTCATCGGGAAACGGTTCACGGAAGTGCTTAACATCAGGTACAACGGGGTCCACGGAGGGCTCTTTACCAACCCGGAATCCGACGGCAACATCCATTTCAATTATTTCTACACGCCCAGCGGCAAACAGGTCCCCATCGATTTCAGCGTGTCCCATATCAGCGATATAAACGGGGAGCGCTCCGGGTCCGTCATCATTCTCCGCGACGACACGGAACGGGTCCGGTCCGAGATGAAGATCAAGGAGAGCTACATCCAGATCAAGAAGGCCATCGGCGGCATCATAACCGCCATGGCGCAGACGCTGGAAACGCGGGACCCCTACACCGCCGGTCACCAGCGGCGCGTCGCGGACATAGCCCGCTGCATAGCCAACGAGATGCATCTGCCCGAAAAGCAGGTTGAGGGGATATTCATGGCGGGCATCATCCATGACCTCGGAAAAATCTGCATCCCCACGGAGATCCTGAGCAAGCCGGGAAAGCTGTCGTCCATAGAATTCGATCTCATCAAAACGCACCCCCAGATCGGCTATGACATACTGAAGACCATCGATTTTCCCTGGCCGTTGGCGGAGATGGTCTACCAGCACCATGAGTGGTTCAACGGTTCCGGCTATCCCCGCGGCCTTGAAGGGGATGCGATTCTCCTGGGCGCGCGCATCATCTGCGTTGCCGACGTCGTCGAGGCCATGGCATCCGACCGTCCCTACCGGCCTGCCCGGGGCATCGACGAGGCCCTGACCGAGATCAGGAACAAGAAGGGACAGAACTTCGACAAGGACATCGTTGACATCTGCCTGAGCCTGTTCCTGGAAAAAAAATATAAAATGCCCTAATTCCCGCCGTACTGCCGCGTCATCCCGCCATAGCGGTATTCATAGATCATGCCGATGAATCTCTCGTCATGAAGCGGGTTTGTCTCCCCGAAAAACAGGTGGCCCGGGCACGAGCAGTCGCTTGATCCGAATTTTTCAATGCACCGGTATCCCAGGGCGCCGACCGACCGCGCCAGGCCGCATTCCAGCTTCTCTTTAGTTACGATGGGCAGCGCCGCTGCGACAGGGAACCGCCCCGACAGGTAATCGATGTGCCAGTGAGGCTCCTTCCTTTTTCTGCGGTGGTATTCTATCCGCTTGAAAAGATTGTTCATTCCGCTGCCGACGTAGATATAATATCCCTTGCTGAACTTCATCGCCCCCAGGCCGCCGATGGACAGATCGGCATCTGAACCGGCGCGGAGGACCAGGACATAGACGCCGCGGGGCTCCACATCCGGGATTTCAATCCTGACCGGGACCATCCCCGCTATCCGGTAATCCCTGTCATAGCGGGCGGAATAGGCCCGCATTTCAATGTCATTCTTATGATGGCGCAGTGTCTCATAAAAGGCGAAGTCCGTGTGATAGTTGGGCACGAAGAGATCCAGCCCCTCGTGGAGAAGCATGAAGACGATGATCCCCCGCTTTGTTTCCGCCAGGACCCTGATATGCTCAGCGGCCCTGGCGCTCACCGCGTCGGGAAAGGAAGCGACGGAATTCCACGCCAGCGTGCAGGACTTGATTTCGACGAAGAAATCCCTCCCGTCATGCCGCACGGCATAGTCAAAACGGTGATTGCCGACCGAGGGCTCGCGCCTGACGATCTCGAAATCCTCGAAACCCGGCATGACCCCCGAAACAACGCAATCGCGGAATACCGCGTTGCTCATGATCGAGTCGATCAGCACCGGCCTGCCGTTAAAGATGACATATTGTATCTTGTAAGGATATTTACCGGGGGACGGAACCAGGACCACCTGTTTCCCCGGAAGGAGCAGCTCGGCAAGCCTGCCGGTGTTGGGGACGCGCACGGAACATATCGTCCCGTCGAGGGTCACCCGCGCCACGAACCGGTTGAGCCGCTGGATGAAAACGGCATCGCGGAGCGGCGTATTACCGGCCGAGGTCATAGGCGAGGATCTTCGTTTCAAGACCGTCATTGTCCACGGCGTTTTCCACAACAGCCCAGCCGCGGCTCACATAGAAACCCTCAAGCCATTCGCGGTCATGCTGGCCGAGAAAAAGGTAGATCCGCTCATAGCCGAGCTCCTTCGCCCGGGCCGTAATCGCCCGAACCAGCGCATGGCCCGCGCCCGACTTGCGATACTGCGGCAGCACGAAGAGCGACGCCAGCCACGGATTCAGGTCCTTGCGCGACCATAGATCGTCCAGCTTGAGGGTGACCATCCCCACGGGCAGGGACCCGTCGACCGCCACGAATGAAAGGGGGATGCCCTCGCTGTGCGCCCGTTCCTGGTACGCCCTGAGCACCAGGGTAAAATCTATGGAGCGGGTGCGGTACCACTCCATGAACGACCAGTGGGCCAGGATGGGGGCGTACTCGGGAGCCATGTGCAGCGGAATTATTTCCATGATTGTCAATCCCTGCGCCATTGTTTATTCTCATTGTCATGGGGTGTCAAATTAAAAATGATGACGGGCTCCGGCGCTACTTTATTTGCAGAGTCGCTTGACAATTTAATGCAGATATGATACGTAAACAAGCTGTTTGGTTCAATTCAGTTACATCTCCCTTTAAGCAGCGAAACAAATACACAGGAGGGTGTTTCATGGCTACCTATTACAAAAAAATCAAAGGGAAAAATTACGACAAAAAACTGATCGATTCGGCCGATTCATCGGTGAAAGGCAGAGGAGACGGCCGCATATCGCTGAATGATGCGAAGAAGATACTCAGAACCGTCAAGGACGCCAGCGATTATTCGGATATCGAAAAAAGCACCATGAAATACATCAGGGACCATTATGCCTTTACTCCGGAAGCCGACCGGTGGTTCCGCGGCGAAATCCGGAAATGGGCCGCCACCCGGGGCGCCGCAGATAAGAAAGTCAAAAAGCCGGCGCGAAAAACTTCAAAACCGAAAAAAGCCGTTTCTCACGCCGCAGCCGCACGGGTTGAACATCATCCGGCCCCGCCGGCCCCCGCCCTGCAGGAGCCTGAAGTCCAGGGGGATGAAGCGGCCCCGGGTCTCTTCGGGAGGATTATCCAGTTTCTCCTGGTCATCATCATCCTTGTATTCATGTTTTTACTGTTGATACCCTCAACCCGCGAATATATGAAAAACAGGATATCCGGACTGATCGGGTCAACCGACCAGCAGCACAAGGCACCGGAAATAATAAAACCTGCCGAGGAACAGAAGGATGACACCGCCGCCGTACCGGAAAAATCAGCTGAAAAGCCCGAGGCAGCCAAAGGACCGGAAGCAGGCGGGGAATACTACACCGTGCAGGTGAAGGACGACCTTATTTCCATCAGCGAAAAGATGCTGGGCGGTTACTCCCGGTGGATCGACCTGTTCAACGCAAACAGGGATATCATCAAAAATCCGACGATGATCTTCCCGGGACAGAAACTGAAGCTCCCCGAACAAAAAAAATAACAGCGGTGGCGTCCCTTTTTCTCATCGAGCTTTCCCAATCCGGCGCAACGAGGTGGACATGACCGTTCTGATGATACTATTGTCTATTGCCGTTTCCGCAGCAACGTGCCATGTAGCGTTGAAATTGGACAACGCCTATGAAACGGCGATGCCGACAGTAATCTCAGCGCTTCTGTCCGGCATTGTGCAGGGATGTATTCAACTATGGGTTTTACCGGCCATCGGCTTCTTTTACCCTGGTCCATGGATGTCCCTCATCACTGCCGGCGCCATCGGAGCTGCCATTGCTTTTCTGTCGAACAGGACGATCCTGGGAGTCATAACGCCGGGCTTTATCCTGGTCCTGCTGATACTCATCTATGTCCCCACGTCCTGTGAAATGTTTCATGCAAAGAAGTACCGTTCCCTCATCGGAAGCGTCCAGGAAAAAAATTTTACAGAAGACATCCCTCCTGTGAAAATCGAGGATATCCGGCTGGTATCGAAAAGTACCGCCTATGTACTGGCGAACAAGGTGCTCGGCCAGACCAAGGAAGGAACAGTGCTGGGGTCTCAGCTGGAAATCGATACAGACAGCGCTGCCATTCAGGAAGTCAATGGCCAGCTCTGGTGGATTTTCCCCCTAGACTTTTCCGGTTTTTTTAAATGGAAAAACAGGGAGTTTGTCCCGGGATACATACGGGTAAACGCGCAAAATCCTACTAAAGAAGCTGAGTTGATCGATGCAGATCCTGCAACAAAAAAGAAATTCAGGCTGACCTATACGCGGAATGCCTATTTCGGGAATTGGCTTGATCGCGCAGTATACTGGAAATACCCGCGGATAAATCATGATGAGTATACTTTTGAAGTCGATGATGAGTGGCGGCCTTATTACGTGATATCGGCAGCCTCTCCCGAAATCGGCTTTGCGGGACAGCAGAATCGAGGCGTCATCATAGCCGATCCGCAGACCGGTAAAATAGAACTTCTTGCCGGGAATAAAATTCCCGCCTGGGTTGACCGGGTAAAACCGCTGCACCAGACCATTAATCAGGTGACGTACTGGGGAGAATATGTCCATGGCTGGTGGAACTCGTTTCTGGGCGGCAAAGACATCAAGGTACCGACAACCTTTTCCTATGGAAAAGACATGTGGTTTATTATTTTTAAAAACCGGAAATACTGGTTTACCGGAATGACTTCAGCGTCCTCAAAAGACCAGTCCCTGGTCGGCGCCATCATGGTCGATACCAGGACAGGCAGATCCACGTTCTATGATATAAACGGCACCAATGAAAACGGCGTCATCGAGGCGGTCGATGCAGCGCTGGGCGCCGATTCATCGCGCTGGTCCCCGACACAGCCTATCCCATACAACCTGTACGGTATACCCACCTGGGTGCTGCCGATTGTGTCGAACGAAGGCATATACCAGAAGGTCGCCCTCGTTGACATGAACAATATCAGCTCCATTGCCATTGATGGCGACATCTACAGGGCGGTGGAGAAATACCGTGAAATTCTTTCCCGCCATGGCGCGACCAGAAACGAGGCGATTTCCGACATCAACGGCAAGCAAATAATCGGTCCCGCAAAAATTATCCGCATGGGCGATACCGTTATCGGCGGCAACAAGACCTATTATATTCTCATTGATGGTTATGAAAACCGTCTCTTTTCTTCAAGCGGTGAAACTGACCAGACGCGCGTAATTACCCTGGCCAGGCCGGGGGATTCCGTGACCATTACCTTTTTCCCATCCAACGGCCAGGTTGTTTCCATTGAATCAATAAGGGTTCATGGCCTGAAGCTCAGGTAATGATACATAACAGTTATCGGCCGGCTGTACGGAAAAAAGATTTACAGAAATAGGCAGCCCTATTGCATGTGGATATCCATGTTCCGGCCCCAGCGAGACCGTGACTGCATTTTTAAAGGAGAAGAAAAGAACGATGGATTCGTGCTATTTGCAGATAAAGGAAACAGAGAAAGGAAAGGCCGTATTTGCCGGTGCTGACATACGCAAGGGCGAGGTCGTGTGCGAGTTTACCGGCCCGAAATACACCATGGCCGAATACCTGGAGCTCCATGACCCGGATAACAACCATTTTGTCCAGATTGACGAGGACTGCTTCATGGGGCCCTCGGGCAACGCCGACGACCTCATCAACCATTCCTGCAATCCCAACGGGGGGCTCACCTGCCGTGACGGCAGGGTCCTCTTCGTGGCGATCCGCGATATCCGGAAGGGGGAGGAACTGTCCTTCGACTATTCCACCACCATGGACGAGGACTGCTGGGAGATGGATTGCCTCTGCGGCGACAGGGCATGCAGGGGGAAAGTGCGCGACTTCAAGCACCTGCCCGGGGACCTGAAAAAAAAGTATCTCGACCTGAACGTCGTGATGCCCTTCATTGTGAAGAGGACCTGTTCCTAGGAACAACCGCCCTCATCCGTCCGGGCCGGCGCTCATCCGCGGCCCGGGTCACCGTCCATCCCTGAAGACATAGCTCAGGAGCCGGTACACGAGCTTGGCGGCGAGATAATCGCACTGCCTGGCATAGGGGTTCGGGCAGAGCTCTACCACGTCAAAGCCCACTATCCTTTTCTCCTTGGATACTTTTTTCAGAAGTGCGATCACCTCGTACCACCCCAGCCCGCCGGGCTCCGGCGTCCCCGTCGCGGCCATGATGGAAATGTCAAAGGCGTCAAGGTCAATGGTGACATAGACTTCCTCCGTGAGGAGCGACACGGCGCGGTCAATCCAGTCCCGGCTGCCCTGGATGTCTTCCGCCAGGAAGAGCCGCTCCGGGTCAGCCGCTTTCCGTTCAACGTCGTCCAGGCTCCTGATGCCCACCTGCACGATCGGGCACGATTCACGGACGCGGGCCATCACGCAGGCGTGGTTATACCGGGACCCATGGAACTCCTCCTGGAGGTCCGCGTGGGCGTCAAGTTGCAGCACCGACATGCCGGGATGACGCTCCGCGTGGGCCCGCACCGTCCCGACCGTGACGGAGTGTTCGCCTCCCAGGGTCACCACGAATTTACCCGCCGCCAGGTGCCGGGACACCCGGGCCCTGACCGCTTCCACCATAGCGTCCGGCGATGATTTTTCACCGACAGGCTCATCGGTATGGATGCCCCTGGTATAGACCTCGGAGTCCGTGTCGATGTCATAGAGGTACATGTTATACGACGCGTCAATAATGGCGTCGGGTCCCCTGTCGGCGCCCTTCATCCAGGTGGATGTTCCGTCATAGGGGACCGGCAGGACCACGATCCCCGCCGACGCGTATTCTTCGTATCCCTTCGGTACATCCGCAAAAAATTTTTTTCCGCTCATGACTTGATCCCGGTCCTAAGTATAAAAAACTTAATGGCCCCTCACCCCCTTGAAGGGGATCATCCTCTATGGTCTCCCCTATGCCAGCAGATTACCTATACACAGACAGCCGGCGCTTAGACCATGTGTTCGGGGGGCCGCGCCTTGACAGATTTTTTCTGCGGAATGAAAATCCGGTAACCGATGCCGAGCTTCATGAACAGGAACAGAAAAACCAGCAGGAACGCCAGCACCACGGCCACCACCGCCTTGTTGTATTCCTGACGGTAGTATATCTCGCCCTGCCCGATCTTCGGGATCTTTTTCGGGCCGATGGGTATCCTGTAATTCTGCGCCAGGGTTTTCAGGTAATTGATGTTCAGGATCGGCACGTTGTTCCGGGCGAACCTGCTCATGACGCTCTCAATGCGCATCGCCTTCTGCGATGGCTTGAGGTTCAGCCCGGCCCGGTAGCGCTTCTTTCCTATGAAAGAGCCTATGGCGACCGTCCCGCCCCCGACGTTGATGTACGCCGCGATCTGGGAATCCTTCGCCTGGTCATAGTATATTTCCATGCGTGCGTTGATGCTGTTCTTCATGTCCTGATATTCGAGAAGGGTTATATTATATTTCCTTATCGTAGTGCGCAATATGGTCTTCCCCTCCTCTGACATGCCCAGGGCGTTGTCCTGCACGCCCCCCAGGGACGCGGCAACGGACCGGTAGGGAGAGAACTTCTCCCCGTGTAAAACATTTTCCATGTCGAGCCAGGTGAACCCGGGGATATTGGCCCCCCAGGTCGATGCCGACACGCTGGTGATGATGATCAGTCGCAGGTTCAGGGCCTTGGCCGCGGAAAAGACGGCCAGATTCATCGCCGGAAAGGAACCGGTGAGGGATACGGCCACGGTGCTGCCGTTTTTCACCTTCGCTTCCTTGAGCATGGAAACGATGACCGCGGCCCAGTTGGGATTTATGCTGGTGAGCTTCGAGTCAATGTCCACGGTGGTGCTGGTGATCGGCGTCGTGAGCACGCCGATCAGGCCTGACCGCATCGGGTCGATCACCTTGTTAATGGGGCCGATGTTTTCAAGCCGGTGCCGCTTCAAAATCTCCATACCCTTCATCATGTACCGTGCCGCGAGGACCTTTTCCCGGTAATAGGGCTGTTTGACATTGACCTTGAAGGACTCCACTATGACCAGTCCTATGACCGCCATGATGGCGATAACCAGATGAATCTGCCACGAAACGGTGCTCGGCTTCCAGATCAGCTTTTTCATAAAGACATATCCCTGCCGAAAAAGAGTATCAGTATGAGGCGGACAATGGCGCTGGAAGTAATAAGGGCGGCCATGGTCTCGATGATCCCCTGCCGGTCAAGCCATATCGCGATCAGGCCGGGAATGATATAGCCTACGATGGAAAGCTCGACCGCCTGGGGGCCGAGGGGGATCGGCTCCAGGGTCCGCACCAGCCACCCGAGGAGGAACCCCAGGAGGATCATGAGGACCGTCCGCCGCCTGCCGTAGATGATCATGAAAGATCCCAGCGAATTGACGATAAAATAGGTAAGCAAGCTCACCAGGGCCGTGGCGATTATGACCAGGGGCCTGTTCAGATAGAGCGCGATATACCCTGGCACGACCATCCCTCCCGCGGCGATTCCGAAAAACTCGGAAAAGAGAAGGCTCACGCACAGGCCCAGGCCGATTGAAAGTGTGATGATGTTTTCCATACCAGTACGACTCCCCGGGACCCATGGGTCCCCGTTCAATTACACCGGCATATCTTCCGATCTGTTCCGGAAATACGTGATCAGTTCCAGACCGGGGCCGGCTATGTTTCCGATCCCCATCACCAGTGTCGATTTTTTACAGTACTTCAGCACCTCTTCGAAGATGACCTCGGTCTCGAGGTCCTCCGCGTTGGTGAACAGGCGCGCATCGATGCCGGCCTTGACCGCGTAGCGGACGAGGAAATACGAGCCGGAGCCGATCAGCACGTACCGGTCAGCGCGCTCCCAGCTGGCCAGGGCCTCCCCGATCTGCCGCGACCGGTCGGGACGGTCAATGCGGCTGTTGATGATCATGATGCGCCGCTGTACGTCCGGGTGCTTTTCCAGGGCCATGCGCCAGATCATGCCGGTGGACTCAGGGTCATTGGCGGCAAACCCGTTGACGAAATGGATGCGCCTGCCGAAAAAATCAAGCTTCAGGTCGCTCATGGCCCCGGCGTCCGGTTCAGCCTTCTTCATTCCCCGGAGGGCCACATCATCCGGCACGCCGACGGCGCGGCACACCTTGAGCGCCAGGGCGACGTTGTCCCGGTGCTCCACATAACGGAATTCGCGGAGGTCCCGGTCGCTCACGGATCGCATCTCTGCATCGGAAACGACGACCAGGCGGGCGCCGCGTTCCCGGCAGACCGTTTCGAACTCGGGGGAATAGTCCCGTTCGCAGGTGAACAGCTCTCTCCCGGGAGGGGTCGTGCCTAGGAGCGCCAGGGCGACGTCCCGTTCCCCGGGGCCCATCATGTCGAGGTGGTCTTCCCTCACGTTGGTTATCACGCCATGGGTAGACCGCACGAGCTTCAGCTCGCACAGGCTCTGCAGGTACGGCTGGATCGCCATGCATTCGATGACCAGGGCCTCGGCCCGGTTGCGGGCCGCGAAGGCTATGATCCGGACCTGCTCAATGATGTTTGGCTTTGACTGGCGGTAGACGGGATACTCGGTCCCGTCGTGGATGATCATGCGCGGGAGCGTGCCGGTGGTCTTGGCGAAGGTCCTGATCCCCCCCTCGCGCAGGCCCGCGGCGATCAGTCTGGTCACGGAGGACTTCCCCCGGGTGCCGTTCACGTGTATCCGGATGGGGATCGACCGCAGGTTTTTTTCATGATACGCGTATTCCGCCGCGCCGAGCAGGACCATCAGCAGAAAAAGAGCGCCCATGAACAGTACCTCACTCACTCGAACCCCCGTTAGTAGCCCACCGGTCATAGTACGGGGGTTTGAAAAAGTCAAGTTATTTTGTCGCCATGGCTGCAGGCGGCTTGTACCGGCCGTTCCCCCGCATCTGGATATACTTGCTGTACAGGTATTGTTTGGAGAGGCACAGCACCGCCATTTCCGGGGTCTGGTACACGATGACCTTGTACGGGCTCCCTTCCCTGGCGTGGACTATTTTATCTTCCGGAAAGGCCGCCAGGGACACGGGATAGATGGGTTTGTGGTACTTGTCCATGAGGGTCATGATGGCGTCCAGGATGAAATAGTCCACGACCCTGGCCCCTTCTTCAAAGATCTTCAGCTCTTCAGCGGGGATATAGCCCAGGCGGTGCGCGGCCTGAACGGGCCGTATGCCGAAGGGCGCGGAGCCGATAAGGCCCAGCACGATGATAGCGTCAAATTCTTCCGAAGCGACCATGAGCTCGATGGATTCCTTGAAGAGACCGGCGTCGGGCTGTCCGACCAGGTCCACCGGGTTCGCCCTGCTCCAGAAGGGAGGGAGCTTTTCATCGAATTTCTTCTTGATATCCTCCGGGAGCGGCGGCAGCACCAGCCCCCGCTCCTCGCACTCGTCCGCGGTGATGACGCCCCAGCCGCCGCCCAGGGTCACGATGCCGACCCTATTGCCCTTCGGGAGGGGATAGCTGTCGAATGCGGCGGAAAGCTCCAGGAGCTCTGTCGGGTTCATGGCGATCATGATCCCGGTCTGTTTCATCACGCTTTCGAATATCTGGAACGAACCAGCCATGGCCCCGGTGTGGGACTGGGCCGCCCTGCTGCCACCCGCGGTCCTCCCCGCCTTGAGGGCGATCACCGGCTTTTTCAAGGATGTGTTTTTCGCAATGTCGATGAATTTCCTTCCGTCGTCGACACCTTCAAGATATATCAGGATGACCGAGGTGTCGTCGTCGTCGTTGAAATAGTCAAGGTAATCCTCGACCTTGAGGACGGCCTCGTTGCCGGAACCGACGAACTTGCTTATGCCGAAACCCTCGATCTCGGCCCAGAGCATGATCTGGTTACCCACGTTGCCGCTCTGGGCAATGATCGAGATCCTTCCCGGCTTCGGCCTCGGATGGGCGCCCGTGCCGTTAAGGGCGCAGTTGATGTTGGACATCCCCATGGTATTGGGGCCCACTATGTTGATGCCGTGCTTCTGTGCGAAATCGACCATTTCTTTCTCGTGGCGCACGCCCTCCCCCCCGGCCTCGCTGAAACCCGATGAAATGATAACGGCGTTATGGACATCCTTTTCAACGCACTCCTGGAGAACGTCCATGACCGTGTTCGCCGGGGTCGCCACGTAGATCAGGTCGACGGGTCCCGGTATTTCCTGGAGGGTTTTATAGGCCTTGAGGCCGTAGACAGTGTCGCGGGACGAGGATACCGGATAGACCGGCCCCCTGAAACCGCCGTCGAGGATATTCGTCAGGACATTGGAGCCCCACTTCAGCCTTCCCTCCGTTGCGCCGACGACGGCTATGCTTTTCGGGTTAAAAAGCGATTCTAGATTTTTCATGCTCAACCTGCCGGAACCGATCAATATGCTGTCCGCCAGTTAAGATCCAGCATATTTTTTTTTCAAGCGATTTATCATAAAAATGACATGTCAGTTCATTGTTAGCGGTCCTGTTCCCCGGCCGTATACCGTTACACACTTTTCATATCCTGAATATTATTCGCGGCTTCATACATTGCACACCGGGGGAGCGGCCGGCGGCGAAATATAATTGACCGCAGTGAAGATGATGATACACTTTCTTGCAGATGACAGCAGGAGGGGTCCAGTGGCGGTAAAAACTGATTTCATAACCGTGTCAAGCAGGGGCGGCAGGGAGGTCATTGACCTGACTCCCGAATTGAGGAACATCATCGGCAGGCACGGCCTGTCCGACGGGATAGCCGTTGTCTTCTCCCCGGGGTCTACGGCGGGCATAACGACAATCGAATATGAACCGGGGTTGAAAAAGGACATCGATATCTTTCTGGAAAAGCTCGTGCCGTACGGGGGGGCGTATCACCATCACGAGACCTGGCACGATGACAACGGGTCGTCCCACCTGCAGGCGGCCCTGATCGGGCCGTCGGTCGCCGTGCCCGTCGTCGGCGGTAAACCGTCCCTCGGGACATGGCAGCAGGTTGTCCTCATCGACTGCGACACCAGGCCGCGCAGGCGGGAGATCGTGGTCCAGCTGGTATACTGACAAAATACCCCGCAGCTAGCTGCGGGGTATTTTGTCGCATAATGTTTTGCGCGCTCTCGTCCCCGGAGCAGAGTTTGCGCGCGCTGCGATCAGCGGCGCTTCTGCTCGTACTCCTTGATGTATTCGTCAATGAGGCTCTTGCTCGAATCGGACTCAGCTTCCCGCTGGTTCCTGATTTCCTTGCCGCGGTCGAAGAGCAGTACGAGCTTTTTAAAGGGCAGCGCCAGCAGGCCACCGACGAACTTGAAAAAATCGGCGATAGCGCTTGATGCTTCCTTGATCCAAGACGTTTTCATGCCCCGGGCGGCGGCGGAGCCCCCTGACCTGAAGGCATTGAGGGTCTGGGTGGCGGCCTCTGCGGTTTTCGAAGCGACCGCTCCCGCTCCTTTGCTTACCGCTTCCGCCGTTCTGGCTACCGCCTGGGGGCCGTACTGCGGCGGCACCGTGCCGGGGCTCCGGGTAATTTCAAACTTCGGGATCATCGATGATCCGCTGTAGGTTCCCCTGAGCCTGAACATACCGGCGCTTGACTCGGCGCCGCGGTCTATGAAAAACAGAAACAGGTAATACACGTACATGGCGGCATTGTAGAAGATGAGAAAAAAGGCTATCCATATCTCAATGAAGGACCAGATAAATTCCACGAACATCTTGCCGCAATCCACCCATTTGAAAATAAACGAAAAAATATTATCAATAACGCCGTTAGAAAACTGCTTCACAACTGTGTATCGCATGCTTCCCCTCCATGATCAGATCGCCGGACACATCAGAAAACACCGCCCGGCAGGTCTCAAGAATAATGATATTTATTGGAATTCGATTCAGCGAGTCAATAAAAAAAATCCGTCCGCCGGTCGGCACGGGATGCTTATGATGCGGCCCCGGTCGGTTTTTCACCGGGATTATCAGCGCCCGCTTTTACCTATTTCCTTATCCAGCTCCTCGAAGAGCGTCCCGGCCGATCCGGGCACCATTTCCTCGACTTCACGCTGGGGGACCCTCATGTCCGCAAGGTCCTCGGTGATTTCCGCTTCCTCAATAACCGCGGGTTCCGGTACTCCCGGCTCCTCGTCCTGCGGCGGTATCGCCGTAACGGCCTCGCTGCCCTCGTACAGGTGGTCCCGGGACCGGTGGTACCGCGCCTTGGAGGAAACCAGGCTGGGATTATCGATCACGGTCTGCCCCATGTAAAAATTAAGGTTCTGGTCCCTAGAAAGCTCGGCCATGGCGTCAGCGATCTTGTCATTGGGAATGCTGTTCATTTTCAACAGCTCATCGATTCCGAAATTGAAAATATGCGGCTCCCTGCTTTTGAGCGAAACATTGTCCTCGATGAGCTTGTTCTCCAGGAACACGTAGACCCTGGTGATGGGCTTCTGGTAGAATTTGGATTCGGTGCGGATAAAGGTGAACCAGACCCGCTGGCTGATGGCGGTGAAGATCCTTTTCAACAGATCGGACGACTTCTGTATCAGCTTCAGCATCGACTCCTTGTCGATGGGAAGGAGCACCGTGGTGCCGAAGCTGACCGCCGTGGCATTCCTCGGTTTGTCCGAAACGATGGCCAGTTCGCCGAATATCTCCCCCTCCCTGAGGACCGAGAGGATGATTTCGCTGTCCCCGTGATACTTGACGATTTTTACCCGGCCGCTCTTGATGATGTAGAGCTCATTGCCCGGCTCATGCTCGCAGAATATTATCTGCTTGTCCGCATATTGGCGGTATATGCCGTCCGGCACCGGCTCGGGGACTCTCTTGATGCCGCTCTTTTCAATTTCAGCGAGGACTTTCCGGGCCCCGTTCAGGTCGGGTCCATTGGGGAAGAGCTGGACATACCGTGTCAGGACATAGTAGGCGTTGGAGAGCATTCTGCCGTTGTAATAATACAGGCCCAAACTGTAGAGCTGCGTTTCTTCCGGCAAAAACACACCCTTGACGCCCTCCAGGGGAAAGATCATCGTGTCGTAGAGACGCAGCTCGTCCGCGTAGGAATTGAGGAGCTTGATGGCTATCTCCGAATTTTTTTTCAGGAGCACCAGGAACCGTTCGCGGTTGAACACGATGACCGTCGAATTCACCTTTGCAAAGGCGGTCTCCATGCGCGGCCGCTGGCTCAGGGACGATATGAATCCGAAGACGTCGCCGGGAGCGGCGTTTTCCCCGTGGGTGCGGACCCGCTGGTTGGTGCTCTTGAACTCGACGAGGCCCTTCTCGACGATATATACCTCGTCCACATCCTCATCTCCCTCGATGTAGATATAAGACCCGGCCTTGAAGAGCCTCTTGCTTTGATCATTCATCTGGTTGCATCCAGTACACCTGCATGTTCTCCTTCAGGGATTCCGCCGCGTCCTTCCCCGCAAGGACCGCCACCAGCTCAAGGGCGAAGGGTATGGCGCAACCCGGTCCCTTCCCGGTGATGACCGTTCCGTCACGGACCACCGGATCGGGCAGGGGCGTCGCTCCCGTCATCTGGGCCTCGAAGCCCGGGTAGCAGGTGGCCCGCCTGCCCCTGAGGACCCCTGCGTGGCCCAGGACCAGCGGCGCGGCGCACAGGGCCGCGGTGATTTTGTCCGACCCGCTCATTTCCCTGATCAGGGATATGATCCTCGGGTCGTCTTTGAGATTGCTGCTGCCCGGCATGCCGCCGGGGAGAACCACGCAGTCGAAATCTGACGACCGTATATCGTCAATATTCTTATCGGCCGTTACGGTTATGGCATGTGAGCCCGTTACCGGATTTTTTTTCAGGAACACGGCGGTCACTCCGATCCCCGCCCTTCTCAGGACATCGATGATGGTGACGGCCTCGATCTCTTCGAACCCCTCAGCCAGAGGCACAATAACATCCATGGCAAACCCCCTGTCACAGTGTCACGGCCCCTGTCTAGTCCCGGGGCCTTATACGCAATGGCGGCTGATTCCCGCCATGCATGAGCCCTCTAAGTCAACTTCATCCCAGCAGGGGACGAACCGGCCTCTTTCAGCTTGGTCTTCAGCTCGCTCTCGAGCTTGGCCAGCTCGCCTTCCGCCTGCTGCCGCTTCGCCTTCCCCTCCTGCTGGATCTTCAGGGTCTCTTCAATGGTGGATATCAGGTTATCATGGACCTTCTTCAGGGTCTCCATCTCCACGATGCCCCTCTCGGATTCCCGGGCCACCTCAACGGTCCCCGCCTTCAGCATCTCGGCGTTCTTCTGCAGCAGCTCATTGGTGGTCTTGGAGACCGCCGTCTGCGCCTCCAGAGCCTTCTTCTGGCGGACGATGCCGATGGCAATGACCACCTGGTTTTTCCACAGGGGGATCGTGTTCAGGATCGAGCTCTGGATCTTTTCCACCAGCACCTGGTCCCCGCTCTGGATGAGCCGCACCTGGGGATTTGTCTGCAGCGCGACCATGCGCGAGAGCTGGAGGTCATATATCTTTTTCTCAAGCCTGTTCTGGGCCTGGGTCATGTCCTGCACCTTCTGGGCGTCCAGGGTGTCCTTCGTCTGGTCGGCTTTGGCCTTCAGTTCCGGAATGATCTTCTCCCCGATCTCCTTCAGCTTCAGCTTCCCCGCCAAAATGTACAGGTCAAGCTCCCGGATGTACTGGATGTTCTTATCGTAGAGGGAATCAAACATGGTAATGTCCTTCAGGAGCTGCATCCGGGCCTTGGTGAGCTCGTCGACGATCTTCTCGATCTGCTCCGAAAGCTTCTCGAAGCTGGCGAAGGATTTCTTGGCGCTGCTGACGAGGCTGCCGATGATCGGGATCTTTGACAGGCCGCTCTCTCCCGCCGACAGGTCGCCCACGTCAAGGCTCTTCACCTTGAGCATCAGGTCGGTGAGGATGTTCCCGACATAGCCGCTGTCCCGGGCCCTGATCTCGCCCAGGATGGTGTCCGAAAAATTGGAGATACCGCTCTGGGACCCGACGCCGAACTGGATTACGCTCTGGGAATTGTCCAGGTCCAGCTCTTTCTGTATCTGCTCGACCTTCTTTTTTTCATCGTCCTTGAGGTCGGCCAGCGTAAGCTCCTTCACTTCAACCGGTTGCGCCGCCTGGGCGTCCACTTTCTGCAAATCCATGGCATCCTCCTTTTTTCTCAAATTTGAAATTCAATCATTATTTAAACCAGTCGATGGAGCAGTCCTAAAAGCCCCCTAAATCCCCCAGAGGGGGACTTATTGAATTAGAGCTAACCCTAAAAGCCCCCCTCCGGGGGGTTTGGGGGGTGTTCCGAGGTGAGCCTATCGGCCGCTATCCTTCCATCTTCATTGTGTTCTTTAAAACCGTGAGCTCCGTGTTTATGTCCAGCAGATTGTCCTCCAGGAGGTTCGCCATCTGCCGGTCAAAGGTCTGCTTGATCAGATCCAGCATCCCTTCTACCTTCTGCAACGCCTGTTCGATTTCCGGTGTCCTGCCGCGCCTGCCTGACAGTTCAACGTACTGCTCGATGATCTTCTTGGTCGCGTCCAGGTAGTAGTTGGTGAACTGCCTCACCTTGTTGATCTTGCCCGGATTTTTCTTGATATAGTCGAAGATTTCCACTCCCACCTTGCAGATATCCCTGATCCTGGCGGCGACCTCGTTGCTCTGGACCATCCGCGTGGTGTTGCTGATCTGGCGGAGCTTTTCCATGCCGTCCCTGACCAGCTCCCCTGCCGCTTTTTCCGGGGCCGGACGGTCCTCCGCCCGCTTTCGCCTCATCCGGTCATACAGCTTCAGTGCCGACCCCAGGAGCATCATGCCGGTGGCCCCCGCCACGGACGAAAGGAGAAACCCGAGGACGGTGAACTGCCAGCATGCGGCGAATATCGCCGTGCCGGCAAGAAAGAGAATGAAAAACCTTTTCACGGACAATCCTCCCCGTTGTCACTGGGCTGTAAGTATCGCGATCAGCATTTCCGCGACCGAAGGCGCGGCCTCCCGGATGCGTTCCAGTTCGTCGCCGGTAAAATTCGAAAGCACATGGTCCGCCACCGCCACATCGGGATTTTCCGGCCTTCCCACGCCGAATCGTATGCGGTAAAAATCCGGGGTGCCCAGTTCCTGGATGATGGACCTGACGCCGTTCTGGCCCTTGTGGCCTCCCCCGAACTTCGACCGGAACTGGCAGAAGGGGAGCTCGATGTCATCGTGGACCACGACGAGCCGTTCCGGAGGCACCTTGTAAAAGTCGACGGCCTTACGGACCGGGCCGCCGCTGTTGTTCATGTACGTCTGGGGCATCACGATCAGCACGTCGCGGCCCTCCATGGTTCCCTTGCCCGCAAGGGCGCTGAAGGAAGAGGCGGCCAGGGAGATCCGGTACAAGCCGGCTATATACTCGCCCAGCAGGAAGCCGATATTATGCCTGTTTGTAGCATATTTTTTACCCGGATTTCCAAGGCAGGCGACAACGAACATTTCGGTATTCTCCATTCCGGGGCAGATCAGCTGTTTTCGCGAATGTAATCCAATGCGTTCTGAAGGGACTCGAATATTTTTATCTGCCTGGTTATCCCCGTCAGCCGGAATACGTCGTATATCTTCTGGTTGATGCTGGAGAGAAGCAGGTGCCTGCCGTTCTTCCGGAGCACGGAATAGAACTTGATGATCGAGCCGAGGGCGGCGCTGTCGACAAAGGCGACCTTCGAGAGGTCGAGGATGATATGGACCGGCTGGCTCACGTACCGGCTGATTTCATTGTCAAAATCAAACTTCATGTCTGAAGAAAGGGATCCCTCAATCTCGATGACGGCTATTGAATTTTCAACGCTGGTTTTTATCTTCATACCATTCCACGCGGAGCAGAATACATCGACTGTTGATAATGCCGGTATAAAAAAATAGACAGAGTCTCGTTAATATGTCAAGAGCAAATAGTGCCCCGGTGAATTAATTTATGGCGCCCGGCGAAGCCGCTATATGAAATTTGTAAGGATTTCCAGTATTCCCCTGTCGATAGAACCGTACTGCCTGATTATTTCCCGCTTGATGTTCTCCACCTCAAACAACTGGACATAATCAGACAGATACCGGTACCGCCCGATCCTCCTCCCCACGGTAAAGGATTCTCTGTCGTCAAGGCCCATCTCGAGGAACGAGTCAATGACCTTCAGCATCCGGTCCTTGTCGCCGGGGAGGGTCCCTTCAACGTCCTCCAGCAGGTTCATGATATGGTCGCTCTGCACGGTGCTGGTGATCCCCTCCAGCTTTTCAATGAAGAGGCGGATCTCCCGGACTTTTTCTTCTTCAGTGAGGGTCGTCCATTTGCCCTGTTCCATCATGTCATGGAGCGGCGTGCCGGGCACCGGTATCGTGCTGCGAATCCTGATAAAGGTGGGATTCACCCGGCTCAGGACCTTCGCGGATTCAACGGCATTCTCGGCGGTAAACTCCTGCCCGCCCAGGCCCGGCATGAAATATTGCGAAAGCTCGAAGCCGGCGTCCACCACGTTCCTTCCCGCGCGGATCTGCTCCTCCTGGGTCACCCCCTTGTTGACCAGGGCAAGGACCTCGTCGGCGCCGGTCTCCATGCCGATATGGATCCGGTTCAGCCCGGCCTGCCTGAGGGCCCGCAACTCCTCCGGGGTTTTGCGGCTGATGGTCTGGGCCCGCGAATAGGTGGTGATCCTTTCTATGGTCGGGAACTTTTCCCTCACGTAATTCAGGATCTCCAGCAGGTCACCGGTCCGGAGAACCAGGGCGTCGGCATCCTGGAGAAAGAGGCTCTTCATGCCATGGTAGATCCAGAAGGCCACCTGCCGCGCGCACCCCTGGTCGACTCCTTCGCCGAAATCGATATCCTTGATCACGTGCACCACCGGCGAATTGTCCTTCCGGTCCGGATAGCGCCGGTTCAGCTCGCGGTAAATCGTATCCGCGATACCTGACATCACGTCAATATCCCGCCGTATCTCATCCGCCTTCCGCATGGAGAACTGCTGATTTTTATAGACCGGGCAGAAGGCGCACTTGTTCCAGTGGCAGTTGCGGGTCAGTCTCAGCAGAATGCTCTGGGCCTCGCTGGGCGGCCTGATGGGTCCCAATTCAAAACATGACATCTTGTTCTCCTTCACAATGAGATTCCTGCATCTTTCCCTTGATGGGCGGCCTGGTCAGGGGCATGCCGTCCCGGACATACTGCTTCAGGATGGTCCAGCTGGGGCCATGAAAGCCCTCGATAAGCCCCAGGGAGGAAAACTCGATTATCCCCGCCGCGAGCAGGACAAGGGGAAGCGAACAGAGCATGGCCGCATTCCTCTTCATCTGCTCCCATCCTGTTTTCTTCAGCTCGAAGTAGTAGTACGCGGCACCAAAGGTGAAAACCGCCGTGAACCACGACACGAAATTCGCCAGGGGCACCCCGAACCAGTAGAAGCTGTTCTGATGGTTGTACGCCCTGTTCCAGGTCCAGAGTCCGAAATCGGTGGCAAAGGGGTCAATGAGAGAATCAAACAATACCGCGACTATGGCGACAAAGAATCCCTGCCAGGCGAAGGACCTGTTCCGGATCCGGGGAATCCCCCCGCGGATACCCTCCAGAATGAATACGCAGGGATAGAATACCGTGCTCCATCCGAACATGGTGGCAACCGGCGCGCTGAAACCGGGAATATACAGGTGATAATGGTCCTCGAAGAAAAAGCCCATGGTCACGCCGGAGCTTTCCAGGATCATGCCGTAGAGGAAGGCAACGCCGAAGAAAAGAAGGAATTTCCTCCAACCCTGGAACGCAAGGCAGTGGCCGGCGATGAGCAGTGTCCAGAGGATGTTGGATATCTCGTAGTACGTGACGGCCCTGTCAAAGTGCGACGGCCAGTCCGGTCCAAGCCGTACCGGCCTGGCAGCGGCAACAGCCACGGCGAGAATGGCCGAGGTGATGCCGGCTATGACAAGGTAATTCCGCACCCTGCTCTTCGCCTCAAGGCTGCTATCAGCCTTCAATCGCGCATAATAATAAAACAGGAAAAGCCCGTAGGGGAACAGAAAGGTCATGGCATAATCGGGGCGGGGATGCTTCAGCAGGGCAATATACCCGAACAGGGTATAGGTGGTTATATAAAAGACAAACCAGGCCGGAAGATGTTTCCATATCTCGGCAATTATCAGTTTGATTCGATTCATGAAGACTCCCCTGACTTTTGAAACAGCTCCAGCTCCCATTCATCGTTTATTTCATCACAGCGCAGTATATAGATGTTGCCGTCATCGGCCCGGACCTTGAAATAGAGGTAATCCGGCCCGTACCAGCGGTCGATGACGTCCGTTACAGCATACTGCTTTTCTCCCAGGAGAAAGCGTATCGGCCGCTCATTGGCCCTGCTTCCCTCATAACATGTGACCCTGAGCCTGATACCGCCGGTCATGACACATCCCTGCTTTTCATCATTGTCAATATATTGAAAAACGAAATTAATGTAAATAGTTTTATCCCAGAATGAGCCGGTTACGTGCCTCATTCGGAATTCATCATCTTCCGCGGGCAACATGGCCACCGGCGGGAACTTTTACTGTTGACATATTTAATGTTTCAGTTCAGATAAGTACCGCTGTGCGCCTTAATCCGGTCTCCAGGATGGCGTCGATTCCTTTTGGGTAGTTCATGTAATGCGGGAGTGGCGATGAAAAAGACAATTGTTTGGTGGAAAATCATTGCAGGTGCCGTGGCTGTCCCGCTGGCCGGCTATATGCTTTACGCAGCATTGACAATAATGCCCGCTGCCGACAGGGAATGGAAAGAGAAATCAGCCCGAACAACCGGGACCGTGGTCCAGTTACGGGAAACTTTGCGCAACAGGGCCCGGTGCTGTTACGCGGACATTTCATTCAAGGATGACGCGGGGCGCGGACATACCTTTTCACCCTACGGTTGTTATTCCTGCGGGGCATTTTACGCCGGTCAGACGGTCAGGGTACGATACAGCAGGGAAAACCCCGAAACAGCCTTTATTGACTCGGAGAGTCATGACAGGGCCACCTATATCGCCATTTACGCGCTCTGCGGGATCCTGCTTGTTGCCGGAATTTTTTTTATTATTTCAGGAGCAAGGGGAAAAGAAGCATGATTGCTGTCGTCATTCAGGAGAGAGCTCCGCATTCCCCACATTCCAATGTGACCCGGTGGCCATTGTGAAACTCCAAGCCTCTGGCCATCGCTCAGCACGTAGAAAAAATGCCCATTGACTTATTTTCCTTGTATGGTATAGTTGTTCCATGAACCTCACGGTGAATGAAATATTCTATTCCATCCAGGGCGAGACCGTGACCGCGGGGCTTCCCTCGGCCTTCGTGCGTCTCACCGGATGCAATCTCGACTGTGCGTATTGCGACACCAGGCATGCCCGGGAGAACGGCACCGTCATGGAACTGGATGACATCATGCGCGAGCTGGAGCAGTACCCCTCGGCGGACCATGTGACCGTGACGGGCGGCGAACCGATGCTCCAGGCCGCCGCCATCCCCCTGATGAAGCTGATACTCGAGAGCGGATGGAAATGCCAGGTTGAAACGAACGGAAGCATACTCCTGAAAGACGTGCCGGAGAAAGTGCGTAAAATCGTTGATGTAAAAACACCCTCCAGCGGCGAGTCCGATTCTTTCGAAACGCGGAACCTCAAGTATCTCACCGACAGGGACGAGATTAAGTTCGTGATATCGGATCCGGCCGATTATGACTTCTCAAAGGACTTCCTCGGCAAATATCTTCTGAACAAAGGGGTAACCATCAACTTTTCGCCCGTCTCCGGCGTTATGGGCGGGACTGAGCTGGCGGACCTGATCATCAGGGACCGTCTCCCGGTACGGCTCAACCTTCAGCTGCACAAGATATTATGGGGACCCGACGCACAAGGGAAATAGAAATTATTATTGCTAAAAATATCCCCTCCCGAAAAGGTGTAACCGGAACAGGTTGAGAAACATCATAGGTTATTAATTATGTCCGTCATCGCGAGCGAAGCGGTCGCTCAATTGAATAATGCGCGGATATTGAAAAAACGGTAAGGTTAACACCATGGATTACGTGGGACACGTCATCAGGCCTCCCAGCGAGGCATACAGCATGATCATCCAGGTCACCGTGGGGTGCTCCCACAACATGTGCACCTTCTGCGGAACATACAAGGAACAGAAATTCCGCGTCAAGGACATGGCAACCATCAGGCGGGACATTGACGAGGCGTCGCGGTACCGTTTTGACCGCGTCTTTCTCGCCGACGGCGACGTCCTCATCCTGCCCACGGCGACGCTCCTTGATATCATCGCCTATATAAAGAAAAAGAACCGCCGCGTCGAGCGCATCGGCGTGTATGCCAACACCAAGGCAATAATAAAAAAAACGCCGGCCGAGCTGAAGAAACTGAAAGAGGCCGGCATCGGGATCATGTACCAGGGGATCGAATCGGGAAACAAGGAGGTGCTGCGGCGCATCAAAAAAGGCGCCTTCCCCGTCAACATGAAGGAGGCGGCGGCAAAGGTCAAGGAATCGGGCATCCTCCTGTCCCAGACCGTGCTCCTGGGCATCGGCGGCACGGAGATGAGCATGGACCACGCCCGCGATACGGGGAAGCTCCTGGGCGAAATGTCGCCGGACTTCGCCTCGGCCCTCACGGTGATGCTCCTTCCCAACACGGAGCTCTACCAGGCATACCGGTCCGGCACGTTCAAGCTTCCGGACAAGTTCGGCCTGCTTGAGGAGCTGAAGATCATAGTGGAAAACATGGACGTGAGCAACCAGTGCCTGTTCACGTCGAACCATGCGTCGAACTACCTTCCCATCCGGGCGGTCCTTCCGGACCAGAAGGCAGAGGTCCTGAACCTGCTCGACCATGTGCTGAAGGAAAGAGACGAAAACCTGCTCAAGCCGGAATACATGAGGGCATTGTAGGCGACGGCATAGTTCATTACAGAGTGGAGAAACGCCATGGATAAACCGATGGAAGACGCGATCCGCTTCATAAGCGGCGAGCTGAAGTCTGACCCGAAGGCGAACAAGTCGAAGCTGATCGAAGAGGCGGCCCAGAAGTTCGACCTGGACCCGAAACAGACCGATTTCCTGGTCAACATGTTCATTCTTGGAAAATAAAACGAATAACGCGTGAGACTGCGGCACAGCCCCGCGTCACAGCAGCTTCTTCATTTCAGCCACGATCTTTTTCGACAGAGCGCCATAGAACCGGAACAGATTATCCTCGCCGGCGGCCCTGGTGGTCACGGTTTCAAACCTGTTTTTTCCCCTTATATACAGGGTTATCGTGCAGAGATAATTCACGCCGCTCCTGATTTCCTCATCCGCCTTGGCGGTCTCGGGAACTATGGCGCCGCAACAGGCATAGCCCGCCTTCATCTCTTCGCAGAGGCTTTTCATCTCTTCCCGTTTGAGCTTCCGCACCTGCCTCTCCCGGCCGTCATGGAAGATGGATTCCACCTCCATCACCGGCACGATGCGGTACCCGGACAGGCTGAGCTCCTTCATGACGGCTTCCCTGAGCAGCCGATCCTGGATGTCATTGAGAAGTTTCGTGTCAAAGCCCAAGACCAGGATCGGTTCATCCGGCTTTGACCGGAGCGACGGCCCCAGGAGCACGGCCGCCGCCATCAGGGCAGCGGCAAAGGTCCGGTACATTCTTCTTCTGCGCATCTTTGTCCGCCTCTCGTTATCCAAGATACACCTTTTCCGCATCGGGAACGGTCAGCCCGGGATCGACGTCCTCGGGTTCCACGGCAACCAGGGGAGATATCTCGAGGGACTTCACCCCGGCCGGGACCCGCACTCCCCTGCCGGCAAGCCACGACCGGAACTGGTCATCCATCATTTTCTGGGCCGATTCCACGGAATCCACCCCCGAAGCGTTCTTGACCGGGGCGAACTCCTCCTCGCGGAGCGTTTCGAAAACAATGTTCTTCTCCGTCAGGGGGAGTGCGTCAAAGACGAATTTTTCGAACTTGAAACCGTCAATTTCCCGGGCCGCGCCGCCGCGGAAGGCCTTTATCTTTTTCCGCGCCGTGTGGAACGGGAGAGATATCTCGGTCCCGGCGGTTACCCGCTCTATGAATTCCCTCTGGAACAGGTGGATGGCAATGCTTCCCGAGGAATACCGCAGACCGCCTTTTTCATCTTTACTGAACGTCTTCTCCTCCGGCAGGTCCGAGTATTCAACCACGCCGATGGTGTTATTGCTGAAGCGCACGAAAACGCCCACCTTCTCCTCGGGGTATGCCTTCCTCACCGCCTTGCTGGAAATATCGGCCGCGCGCAGAACATGGAAGCCGATGAAGACCGGGTCGATTATCTTCACCAGGGGATTATCGACCTGGAAGTAGGATATGGTCTCGATCCCCCGCTTTTTCATTTCGCCGATGACCCCCGACGTGTAGAGCGCCGTGAGGCTGCCGCCGTGGCCGTCCGGGTTCTTAAACACGTTCTTTTTCGTTTCCAGGATAAGCTTTCCCTTCGTGTCAAGGGAGGGGATCATGTTCTGGGGGAAAATGAAGACGTTCCCGGCGCCGAGGCCGAAGTAGCTGTTGTCCCGGAAATAGGCCACGGTCTCGTCGTGGTTGGCCCGGGAGGTCATGATTAGAAACGGGATCGCCGTGCCGTACTTGCTTGAGTATTTCACTATTTTTTCCGCGTGGATCTGAAAGAGCGTTTTCCCCGACACCTGCCCCACGGGATATTTTCCTTTGGGCCCCTCATACCCGAGGCGGGAGCCCTGCCCGCCGGCAACAACAAAGGCTGCGGTTTTGCCGCTTCGCACGTGGGCGACCCCCGCGTCCCGGGCCCGCCGGTGCTCTGACCGTTCCGCATCGGTTGCCGGCACCGGTATGAAGGGCGCGGGCTCGAAACGGGTGTCCGCCATGAGCTCTTTCGACGAAAAGAGCCGGTGGAGCAGGTCAAAATCCACATCGGACAGGTCATCAAGGAGCTGTTTTTTTTCGCTTTCATCCAGCGCGTTCCAGTACTCGAAGACATGGTCCTGCTTGTTCTCGTACACCCTGGTGATGACAGCCTCATAGCCCGGGAAGGTGATCATGGTTCCTCCTGACGCAGTTCATGGGATCGGCAGCATGGTAACAAACCGGCAGGTTATGATCAATAATAATTTTAACGCCCCTCAATAAACGGGTGAACGATGGAACAACCCGGCCGGAACGGGAATGTGCTTGACCGGAACCATGTGCCGGTGCTTAATTCTATAACCCGGGGGCGATTATATAGAGGGAAAAACCGTACTACTCTCGCCGACCGGGGCCGTTGCCATGAAAATAATACACTGCACCGACATCCACGGCAGCTTTTCAAAGGTATACAACCTCCTGAAGGAGACCGTTGCCGACCTCTATATCATTGCCGGCGACCTTATCGACCTCCCCTTCTATTCCCTCGGCCAGTCCGTCGAGTATTCCGAGGTCCAGAACCGCTTTCGCGCCATGCGCCGGGAGTCGAAGGAAGAACATGTCATCCTTGAGGATTACGTCGAATCACTCCTCGAGGGCGGCGACATCAGCGATGAATTGAAAGGCGCCGCCCGCTACTACCTTGACGCTTCCGGGATGGCCCGGGAAGTGATGCTGAAAAAATACCAGATTTTAGAGAATATTTTCAGCGCCGGCGCAAAGAAGATGATCGTCACCATCCCGGGGAATTACGACATGGACCTGACCGGGACGGCCCTTTCCGAACGGAACATACACCTGAAGACCGCGGACGCCGGGGGCCTTGTCGTTGCCGGGTACGGCGGCGCAGACGTGCGAACCCCCGGCTTCCCGGAACAATACCTGGTCCGCTACGGCGGCAGGGCCCCAAGGGACACCGACTCCGAACTGTACCGTTTCCTGGAAGGGGCGCGGCCGGACATCATCGTCGTCCATCAGCCCGCCTCGGGCATCCTGGACGCCATCAGTTTCCTCGGGTCATGGGGCGCCCCCGCGCTCAGGACCTACTGCGACAACAACCCCGTCATGGCGTGCTTCAGCGGCCACGTCCACGAGAACTGGGGGGTCCGCTTCGTGAACGGAACCCTCTACCTGAACCCGTCCAATTTCGGGGAGGTGATGACTTCGCGCGGGGACATTTCCGAAGGGGGATTTTTCTTCGAGGTCACCGTGGACGGCGGAGCGGTGCCGGAAGTGAATCTTAAAAAAATCGTCGATTACCGCGTGTACGACATAGCCGATTACCGTAAAACAGACGGATCATATGCGGAAAATGTGATTGATCCGGCGCGCCTCAAGGCCCTCAGGGACATCTCCGTCATTGACGAAAACATTGAGCGGTACACCCTGGTGCCGGAGCTGCGTATCTTCAGAGATATCCGGAATTTTTTCAGGATACACCAGACGAAGCAGAGCGAGGAACGGGTCCTGAACCTTGAAAACGCCCTCCAGTCCCTGGGCGACCTCACCGGCCACATAGCCCTGGACCTGGTCGGCTCCGTCAACATGGGCATGGCCCAGGACTCGTCCGATGTCGACGCCGTCCTCTACCTGAAGGACCAGACGGCATGCGGCGGGGACTTCGAATCGTGCGATTTCGCCCGGGACGTCGCCGCGCGGATCAGGGACGTCCTGGCGGACCGGCACGGCTTCCAGGTGATCGATTTCATAAACCTGGACCGGGTCATAGAGAGCATCAACGCCGGAGTGGCAGACTGCGACATGACCCAGCGCTTCGCCGTGTACCGGTCCTTCTGCAGGCCGGTCAACTACCGTCTCCTGGCGCCGGTGGAGGACCTGCTCAACAGGAACATGTCCCTGCGGAGGCAGGTCGAGGAGAACATGAGGTCCTATCTCCGCGTCCTGGCGGCCTCATCGGACACCAGGAAATCCTTTGACAAGTACATCACGCGCCTCAAGACGGCCGGGGTCGTCATTCCCGACGCCATGATGCAGAGGATCGAGTCGCTGCTCCAGAAAAAGCGGTGACGGCAGACATTAGTTGCATATACCGGAGGAGACGCCATGACAGTGCATCGGCAACAAATTGAGCTTTTGATCTTGAACCTGGTCTGCGGCAGCGCGGTGCTGATCAGCTATGCCCACGGTCTTTTCGCCAATCCCTCCGCCGGAGGCGCCCTCTGGGGCGAGGTGCCGCCATGGCTCATGCCCTTCTACACGGCCTCGATGTTGACCGCCGCCGCAGGGTATCTGGCCTTCACGTTTTACATTCTCCTGGCGGTCAATCCCGGGGAGGCGCGCATCGGCCGGCACCGGTACCGCATCTTCCTTTTTCTCTACGGGGTCGTTCTCGTGCCGTCGGCCCTCTGGATGCCCTTGACCTTTGAGATGATCAGGGATCCTTCCGCCGGGATATGGATTGCCATCCGGATCGTGCTGGCCGCGGTGGGTCTCGGTTCCATCGGAATTTTCACGGCCCTAGTCATGATGCGGCCCCGCCGGCCCTCATGGGCCTTCGGCATTGCCGTGGCCGGCGCCGTCGCCTTTATCGTGCAGACAGCCCTGCTCGACGCCCTGGTGTGGACCGCCTTTTTCCCTTTCAGCCTGTAATCGCGAAACGGCTATCGGCCATTCCCGGGGGCTAGGCCTTTTTCGGGAACCAGGGGATAAAGACGCTCGTTCTCTTTTTATATTCTTCAAAACCCGGATGCCGCGCCATCATCCGTTCCGTCATGGGGATACCGGAGACAAACAGTATCATGGCGGTGATCATCAGCGGGCCGACGACGGAGATCCATCCCTTGTCGCCGGGAAGCGCGATGATGAAGATGCCCCACCACATGGCGACCTCGCCGAAATAGTTCGGGTGCCGCGAATAACGCCACAGGCCGCGGTCGATAATCGTTCCCCTGTTGGCCGGGTCCCTCATGAAGGCGTCAAGCTGATAATCTCCGATTGTTTCAAACAGGAAACCGCAGATCCACACGGCGATGCCGATGTAATCCGACCAGGCGGGGGCATAGCGCTCCGAGGCCGCTATAGCCAGGACCGGCGACACGTTCACCAGGAGTATGCAACCCTGGAGCATGAAGACCTGGAGGTAGCTCCTGAGAACGAAGAACTTCCCCCATGATTCGCGCCATTTCCTGTAACGGGGGTCTTCTCCGCGGCCGCGGTTGCGCAGGAAAATCCTGATCCCCAGCCGCAGTCCCCATACCGTCACCATGAGAACGACAATGACCTGAAGGGCGTCAAAGGACCGGTTGTACCAGACCGCGGCAAAGGCGGCGATTATGAAGCCAGGGCCCCAGGCTATGTCGGCTATGCTGTTATCTTTAATGACCAGAGCCAGAATAAAAAGGAGCGTCATGTAGCAGAAGATGACCAGAGCCGCGAACAGAATCGTGTCAATCAGGATCATGGGGCCCTCCTTACTGGCAAACGTTATTTTTCATCCAGACCGTCCTTGATGATATTCCTCACCTGCACAATAAGATCATCAAAGGACGCTTCGTCGCAGGCCGCGGTATCCATGGGCTGATGGACCTTCATAACAGCCCTCCCCGGGAACAGATTGAAGGTCCCCGTGGGAAGGATGTTCCCTGTGTTCATGATCGTCACCGGAAGTATCGGCAATTTGAGCTCCCGGGCAAGCCAGAAGGCGCCTTTTTTGAACTCGCCCACCTCGCCGTTTCTGCTCCTGGTCCCCTCCGGCAGGATGATGATGGAAGTCCCGTTCACCACCTTCTTCCGCGCCTGCCGGAGGGATTCGTACGCAGCTTTCGGATCAGAGCGGTCTATGAAAATATTCCCGCCCTTTTCAGCGGCAAATCCAATGACCGGGACCTTCCGGAGCTCTTTTTTTATCACCCATTTCAGGTCAACGCCGAGCCACCCGTACAGGACCAGCACGTCGTACATGCTCTGGTGGTTCGACACTATTATGTAGGACTGCTTTTTCTTAATATGTTCACGGCCGTGGACCTTCACCAGGATGGGGGTGATATAGCCGGTCAGCCGTGCCCACCAGACGCCGGTGGTCCTGTTGGCGGCGTAATCGTCAAAAATGAGAAGCACCATGACGCCGATCAGCACCAGGATGCAGGTAAACAGGGCAAAGAGCGGAAAAAATATCAGCCATTTATACGGCTGATACAGAACATGGAGGAACTTCTTCATGGACGAAATCCCCCTAGAGCCAGCGCAGGGCTACAAGGCTGGCAATGGCCGACACCCCTGCCGATAAAATTGTTCCCCAGATCAGGTCAACAATAACGACGACCAGGGGCCAGTCCCTGATCGTGGCATAATTGGTAAGATCATAGGTGGCGTAAGCTACCAGCCCCAGGGCCGCCCCCATTACAAGCGCCCTGAGCAGCGACTGTTTTTCAACGGCCGGCATGACGGCGAACAGGACAAGGCCTCCAATATAGAGCAGATAAAAAAGCAGTGCGGCGGGCCATTTCACTGATTCAGACATGATATAACCCAGCTGTTCCCTGTAAAAGCCCTTTGAAATCACGGCCAGCCACACAATGTCTATTGCAAAAAAAACCGGGATTGTTATCAGATACAACTTGATAAAAAGCGTCGCGTTCATCATCGTCCTCCGTTTTATAAGTTAACCCTGCTCGGCCGGATGTCATCCCTGTATCTTCAATTCCGTAATAACGGCATACATACCGGACTGGCTGCAGAATTGTCATTTTGAAAAATCCCGACATTCCGGGATCAGGAGAAATTGTAATGGCATTTGTAATTTTAGGTTTTTCGCCCCGGCAAGGGGTGTCGAAACATTTCGTTTATATAAGCAACATGTCTAAAATACAAAATATTCATGCATACAACTATATCAAGGCTTATTTTTTTACTTATAAAAAAGGTGCCTCCATGCTATCGAAGCGTCAATCGACAATGGACCCCGCCGGAGCCCGCTTCCCGTTTTCGATGAGCCTGTCGAACTCCAGGGACCCCTGGCCCGAAAAATGAACGCCGTCCACGGACATGACCGCTTTCGGATAGAGGCCGAGCCATCCGGCGAATTTCCGCTGAAGCGGGAGCAGCACCGCGTCGCGGTCAGCCCGCACCCACCGGTACAGCGCCGCCTCAAAGGAAACGGCGGTAATGTTTACATAGGTGCTGACCGTGGGGGGAATGCCGAAGACGATGATCCGCGCCGACGGATACAGGCGCCTGACGGCGTCAAGGGCGGCCAGGCTGTGCGTTATCGTCACGTCCGCCGGCTGGCGCATGAGGAGCGGGTTACCCCCCAGGCTCCCGACAACGACATATCTGACGGAATTGATTATCCCTGCCCGCTCCAGGGCCGGACGCATGTCAGCGGCCATCCTGGCCATGTGGTGCGCCCATGAACCGCTGATTGAAAAATTCAGGCGGTCCGGCACTGAATGCAGCTTTGTCCTCGTCAGGTCCAGCAGGGAATCGCCGAAGGCGATGGTATCGCCCCGGGGCGCGTCCCGGAGATCGCCGATATACCGGCTCAGCCGTTCCCGGTGGGCGGGACTCTCCTTGTTCCATAATCCGGGGTCCGGCTTCATCCGGGAAAGGACGGCGTCCAGCACGGCGGAATTCCGCATATTCCGCCGGTACTGGCGCTCATACATTTTTGTTTTTATCCAGATGAGGGCCCTATCGCCGGCGGAAATTCCTTCAGCCCGCAGGACCGGGGGCGCCATCGCCAGGACCGCCATGGCGGCAGCCGTCACGGTGACGATGATAATTCCCGTTTTGATGTTACCTCTCGTGGATTGCCTTCTTCGCAGAAGAGATTGGACCTGATTAACCATGGACATGGCTCCCGATTCTCCGGACCCGTTCCATCTCAGTATCCGTCAGGGGCCCCCGGGCAAGGGCTTCGATTCCCTCTATCATCTGCTTTTCGTCGGAAGGCCCGAAAAGGCAGAGGTCCACATGAGGATTTGACAGCACGAAGCGGTAGCAATCGGCGGCAGCCAGCGGCTTTTCGCCCCGGGGCATCCGGTCCGGCTTCAGGAGCTTCCGCCAGGAAGTGGCCGTGTATATGGTGATGCCGGGCCTGTTTTTTTCGGGAATAAAGGGAAATATGTCCTGTTCCGCGCCGGGATGCGCCGCGTTATACCTGACCATGAACACGTCGGCGGGGCACGACGGATCCGCGGCCATGGCCCCGAAGGTTTTCCGTCTGTGCCCCGACATGCCGATGAAGCGGATCTTCCCCTTTTCCACAAGCCGCCGCGCCGCGTCCAGGAGGCGGCCCCGGAGCGCTGAGTTATGCCACCCCAGGATAAGGATATCCGCATAATCGATGCCGAGGTCCGAGAGACCCCTGTCGACGGCCCGCTCGGCGAGCAGGCCCGAATGGTCATAGGACTGCAGGACGATTACGATTTTCTCCCGCGCCGCCGCGGCGATGTTTCCCAGGCCGTCGCCGAAACCGGACCGGCGCGGCGAGCTCCAGAAAAAATAATTTATCCCGTATTCATTGAAGGCCTTCTCAACCGCCCGGGCCGGCACGCCGTAGCCGGAGGCGAGACCGAGCCTGCTAACCGGAAGCCCCGTTCTTCCGAGAATGATCTGTTTCCTGAAGTCCATGCCATTTCTCCTTTTCACAATACTTCACAGTGTTCATAGGGGCCCTTCTCATCGGGAAAAAGCATGACGCCCCTCCATGGAAAAATCAATATTATTTTATTGCCGGGATGGCGATAAACCTGCCTGACCGTGCAACGAAGCACGACGTTATTTCCTGATAAACGGAAGGAAGCGCGCCGCCAGCCGCCTGACGAACTGCGCCTCGGGCAGCTTAAACAGAAAGGCCACGGCGAAATAGATGGTGCCGTAGGGGCCGAGGACCAGCAGGGCCTGGAGGATGGGATGGACGTGGAGGGTGGCCAGTTTTACCGCCCATGCGGCCGCCGCCCCGGCTGCGGCCGCCGCCCAGAGCTTTGCCGTGAAGGAAAATTCGATGCCGCTCTTTCCTATGCGCCTGTTGAGGTTCCGGCGCAGCAGCATGAATTCGATCCAGCCCGCCATTCCCGACGCCACGGTGATGCCCGCGGCTCCCCAGCGCCTCTCAATGCCGATCATCCCCGGAATGGACTGCGACGCGAGGAATCCCAGGAGCGCCGCCAGGGAGACCCGGACCAGGGCGTAGCGGAGGGGCGTCCTCGTGTCCCGGAGGGCGTAGAAGGTCGACGAATAGAGGCGCCCCATGGTCGACGCGAGAAGGCCCACCGCCGAGCCGGCAAGGATGGCCCACACGTACACGGAGTCCGAAGCGGTGAACTTTCCCCGCTGGTACAGCGCGGCCGTTATGATGTCGCCCAGGGCGAAAAGCGCCATGGCGGAAGGAACGATGAAAAAGGCGATCTGGCGGAGACCTGCGTTGAGGCGCTTCCTCAGGTAGTCAGCTATTTCCGCTTCGCTGCCGGTCGCCCGGGACATGGCCGGAAGCTCCGCGGCCGACACGGACATGCCGAAGATGCTCACCGGCAGGGTGTAGAGTATCTGCGCGTAGGTGAAGGCGGCGACCGCGCCGGTGGGGAGGAAGCTCGCCAGCATCGCGTCGATATAGGAGCTTATCTGCACCACGCCGCGGCTGAAAAAGACCGGGACGAAATTGCGCACCACCTCGCGCACGTGGGTCACGCGGTGATTGAGGGAAAGGCGGAACCTCCCCAGGAGCCGCAGCACCACCGGCAGCTGAATCAGTATCTGCGCAGCGCTGCCGGCGACGGACCCCCAGGCGACCCATTCGGCGAGGCCTTCCTCGCCGGTCCTACCGCCGAAGAAGATCATGGCCACGATAATGACCAGGTTCCAGACAACCGGCGCCGCGTAGGAGAGGAGGAACCTGCCGTGGCTGTTGAGGATCCCCAGACACCAGGCCGACCAGACCAGGAGACCAGCGCCGGGGAACAGGATCCGCACCAGGACGATGCACAGATCCCTCTTCGGCCCCTCGAAGCCGGGGGTCACCAGGTCGATGATCAAAGGCGTTGCCAGCACCCCAATCAGCACCAGCACGGAGGTCGCCGCCATCAAAAGCGCGGCGATGGCCCCGGCCACCCGGTCAGCTTCCTCTTTTTCGCCCCGGGCCATCAGGTTGGCATAGACCGGGATAAAGGACGCCGAGAGCACTCCCTCGCCGAAGAGGTTCTGGAGCAGGTTGGGGATTCGGAAGGCGGCCTTCAGGGCGTCGGCCGCTGCAGAATTTCCGAAAAAGTAGGCGAATACGCTTTCCCTGACGAGCCCCGCCATGCGGCTGAGCATGATGCCGCTGGCGACCAGAAAGGCATGCCAGCGGGTGCGCGATTGTACCGGGGCCGTATGTGGTTCACTGGATGTCATCGTGAAGTACCATATTTTCATCGGGCCGATTATAGCAAGAATATTACCTCCGGAATTGAAAAATATTATTGACGTTACGGTAAACGTGCCCCCTGGTTGCCACCAGACATATGCGGGTTTTTGTGCAATCCCGTTCTGTCATAATTCCATCGCCGGGCGGCCCCCTATGAAAAAATATATCGACAAAGTAAACACCCTCCTGGAATCGCTTCCCTACATCAGGGAATTCTACGGAAAAACCATCGTTGTGAAGTACGGAGGCCACGCCATGGTTGATGACGCCCTGCGGAAATCCTTCGCAAGGGACATGGTGCTCCTGAAACTGGTGGGCATGAATCCCGTGATCGTCCACGGCGGCGGGCCGCAGATCAACGACCTGCTGAAGCAGATCGGAAAAAAAAGCGATTTCGTTGACGGCATGCGCGTCACCGACCGGGAGACCATGGAGGTGGTCGAGATGGTGCTGGTGGGCAAGATCAACAAGGAGATCGTCAACAACATCAACCTCACTGGCGGCAAGGCCGTGGGGCTTTCCGGCAAGGACGGGAACCTGATCACCGCGCAGAAGATGTATCACGTCACGAAAGACAGCGAGAAGGTCGACATCGGCCAGGTGGGTACGGTCAAATCGATCAACCCGGCGGTCCTCGACACCCTTGACCGCGACCGCTTCATCCCGGTCATCGCCCCCATCGGCGTTGACGAGGAGGGGACCACCTACAACATCAACGCGGACCTTGCCGCCGGAAAGATCGCCGAGGCCCTTAAGGCGGAGAAGCTCATGCTCCTCACCGACGTCGAAGGAGTCATGCTGGATGAAAAGCTCGTCTCCACCCTCAACGTAAAAAAGGTGCAAACACATATCGAGAAGGGCCAGATAACCGGCGGCATGATCCCCAAGGTCAACTGTTGCTGCGACGCCGTCGCCGGCGGCGTGGGCAAGGCCCACATAATCGACGGCCGCGTCGAACACGCGGTGCTGCTGGAGATCTTCACCCAGGCGGGCATCGGCACGGAGATAATCGGCGACTGACGGCGAGTCACGGCGAGAAAAAGGGCAGTTTAACCCCTCCCGGAGGGGCGTATTTGGCAAGTTCTGATCAGGCAAGCGCACCACCGGGGGATGTAGGGGGCTTTTAGGATGGCCCCTTATCGTACTTAACTATCAATGTCAGCCCCGCAGTGGGGACATCCGGGCCCGTAATCCTTGTCAAGAGAACCGCGGTCCTTGTAAACTGATTCGCATTCATCGCAGCGGAGAAAAAGCTGGCCGCACTTCTTGCACGTGACTCTGTTGAGGGATCCCTCCTCGCAGAAGGGGCAGATGATAGACTCTTTTTCTTTCATGAAAAACCCTCCCTCATTGCGCCCGTGATCACGGGCGGTCCCTGTTTGGAACTTTCCCTCTTACATCGGGAAAAATGTAACCACCGCCGTCGTTCCTTTTTTTATGACCAGGCGGACTGAAGCGAGCTTCGGGTTCCCCCGCTCGCGCCCCTTCCTGCCTCCGAGATAGCCGATGGGCCGTCCCATCCCGACCGTATAGGCGATCTTCCCGCCCCGTTCCTTTTCCGGGACGGCGCCGGCCTTTATTTTTTTCCAGGCCTCGTCCATGAGATCGATCACGCCCGCCTTTGTCACCGAGAAGACCCCGTGCTTCGGCCTCCCGGGAATGTCCGACGCGTGCCGCATGATATGGTCAAGGCGGGTTCGTCCGTCCGGATCGCGGCCGGCGATTAAAAGGCCGGACTTTGTTTTCCACGCGTCTTTTCCCGCAGGGACGAGAAGTCCCTTTTGTTCGAGGTCCCTGATCTCCCGGATGGAAATGAAGGTTGCGTGGTCCCGGGACTTCCTCCGGGCCGCGGCGTCGCCCCCCAGGATCCCGGCAATGCAGAACGCAATCGTTAAGGCGAATAGAATCCGTTTCATGGAACAGAATCAACCATGGAACCCGCCGGAAAGTCAATTATAATTCTTCATGCCCAATCCCATGCCAACTCTTTGTTCACAATTTAATCAATTTAAAAAAGCCGGGAGTTGTTCCAGCGAGTAGGCGACATGGATGCCGCCGATTCCGCCGAGTCCACACGGATGTTATACGAGGCGGACGAGTGGAACAGCTCCCGGCTTTTTAATCGCCTATAACTATAGTTGAAGAACATATCCCATAATAATCATTGACAATATCTCCTCCCGCAGCGTTGTGTAATACCAACGGCAGCCAATCACTATGAACAGTTTTTACGATAACATGACCCACCGCACCCTGATGGTTATCGGCGGGAAAGCCCTGGAGCGGCTCGGCAGGGTATCGGTGATAATTTTCGGCGTCGGCGGCGTCGGCAGCTGGTGCGCCGAAAGCCTGGTCCGGTCCGGCCTGACAAACCTCACCATGGTCGATTCGGACATCGTGTGCCCCACCAACATCAACCGCCAGATACAGGCCCTGGCGCGCAATGTCGGGCAATCAAAGGTGGAAGAGTTGAAAAAACGCCTCCTGGAAATAAATCCGCAGGCCTCCATCACCGCCCTCCACGCGGCCTATGATGAAACCAGTTACCGGAACTTTAACCTTTCATCATACGATTATGTCATCGACGCCATTGATTCCCTCAAAAACAAGGTCCTGCTGCTGGAGCAGTGCGTCTCGTCCGGAGTGAAGATATTTTCCTCAATGGGCGCCGGCGCCAAGACCGATCCTTCAAAGATCAGGGTCGACCTGCTGTCCAACACGAAAATCTGCCCCCTCGCGCGCAACGTGCGCAGGAGGCTCAGAAAAAACAACATCTCCACCGATATCCTGTGCGTGTACAGCGAGGAGTTGCCGGTGGACCCGGCCGCCGAAACAGTGTGCGGCTCCGGCGACTGTCCCTGCGCGAAAGACCGCGAAAAATTCTGCGCCGACCATGACGAAGCGCCGGTTGACTGGTGCGGCATGAAAAAACAGATCAACGGCGCCCTGGTCCACATTACCGGCATTTTCGGTTTCATGCTGGCGGGCCTTGTCATAAACGACATCAAAGCACTGGTCGAAGCCGGATAACAGTCCCGTCAATCACTCATCCTGCTCCCAAAACAATAAATGAGTTGAAAAAAATCCGATCTGCTTTATACTGTTGCGGTTCAACGACGCTGCCGTTGCCGGTCTGGCCGCACTGGTTTCAAGAGTGAAAACGATGTCATTTACCGAAAAAATAAAACTTTTCATGTGCCTGTCCGCCGTTTCGGCGGCACTGATCGCAGCCGGCGGTGCACCTGTTCTGGGACAGGACACGGCCGGTAAAAAAATCCCCTTCGAGATAGTGGACGACAGACCCCCCGATTCAGCGTCGCAGCCGGCGCAGCACCGCCTGGGCCTCGGCGTCAACCTGGATTTCTTCCCCACGATTGTGAGTCTGGTTGACACCGAATTCGGGCTGTCCATACAGCCGTGGTTCGGCATTGACCGGTTCAAGATACGGCTCAACATAGTCCACATGCGCATACCGAATTCACTGGTCGGCACCAGGTATTTTTACAAGAACGACGCCAACGCATTTTCCCTTGCCGTCGAATACTGTTTCGGAAAAAATTTTGACGGCTTCACCATCGGCGCCGGCATAGGCGTCTGGAACAACATGGTCAGCCATAAATTTTTCAATAAAAAGGGGAACTCCATCACTCCCTTTCTAACCCTTGAGGGGGGATATATCTGGAAATTCTATCACAACCTCTTTATTGAGCCGTGCCTCGCCCTGGACGTAATGCTCACCAGGCAGAGGATCAGCATATACGGCTCCGGGTACAAACCCCTTCCGGTAGCAGGGGAAATATCCCTTAAATTCGGCCTCAATGTCGATATTTGACCCTTCGGCGCGCGCTTTTTTGTTAAATTTTCACCTTCACTAATTGCAACAGGCATCGATTCCATCTTTTTTATTTGACAATCATCCGTGTTTTAATAATTTTGCTCCCGGAGAGTTGTCCGAGTGGCCGATGGAGGCGGTCTTGAAAACCGTTGTACCGCAAGGTACCGGGGGTTCGAATCCCTCACTCTCCGAACCTGGCATTGATAAGGGCACAACAGGTTGTGCCCTTATCAATGGAGAGGTGCCCGAGAGGCCGAAGGGGACGGTTTGCTAAACCGTTGTACTGGTAACGGTACCGAGGGTTCGAATCCCTCCTTCTCCGCATGAGATGACGAGCTATGGCAGAAAAGTTCAGTATACAAATCAAGCGGTTCAACATCGATTTCGACGTGCCCCTGATCTGGTTCACCTATTTTCCCTTTATCGGGTGGATCTATCCCTTTGCATTCAGGAGGGGCGACGCCTTCGCCATGCACCACGGGAAGCAAGCATTCATCATGGCCCTGTTCTTCACCGCGCTGCCGATACTGCTGACCTTTTCAACCGTATTCGTGCCTATCTCGTTCCGTGTTCTCAAGCTGATCATAGTGATCCTGATCTACCTGTCCCACGGGGCCTATTTCGCCTTATGCGCCCTGGGATTTATGAAAGTAATGGGCTTGGAAAAATACGATTTTCCGTTCATCATTCAATACGCGAAAAAAATTAATGTCTGATTAATCCTGCTGATATATTTTTCTTGTTGCCGGATGCGGCGGGGAAAAGTATACTGCATATAGTTTAACCACGCGTCCGTAGCTCAGTTGGATAGAGCGCCGGACTACGAATCTGACGGTCAGAAAAATAAATCATCTCTGACACCCACAGAACCCCTGAAATATTCAGGGGTTCTAATTTTTTCGAAGACTTCCCGCATTGTCGAACCTAAGCGACTTGACCATATTTTGACCACAAAAAAATACATATAGCGACTCATCCCAATTTTCTCTGTGGACTCAATATGTTATCAATCCTCGATACCTTTTCCTGCAAGTCGGGACGGCTAAACATGGCGTATCGTTTCTGAGTCGTCTCGAATGATTCATGGCCGAGGATAGATTGTATGTCTTCAAGACCCACGCCTTGATTCAGAAGGTTCTGAGCAAAAAGATGGCGCAAGTCATGAAACCTGAGTCGTGTACCGTCATCCAGCTTCCCGAATGGAGCTTTCGCAACGAGCCTGTTCCAACCCTTCCTCAGCATATCAGGAGTCAAGTTGCTTATCACTTTATCACTCGAAGGATTGTTGTTCTTAATCGCCAAGAGAATATCCCTCAAAATAGGTGATATGGGAATGGAACGGGCCTTTTTGCTTTTCGTCTTTAACTGGGAAAGCCGAATATGCGAGGAAGCAAAATCGACCTCTGACCAGAGCAAGGAAAAAATCTCGTTTCGCCTCATTCCGGTCAACAAAGCTATCATCATTATCTGATAGAGCCTAATATCCTGCTGCTGGGCCAACTGAAATAAACCTCGAATGTCCTCAGGCGACAGCTTAACTTCACGGATATTAACCTCACGCAGCTTTGTCATATAGAAGGGGTTCAGGCTCTTATAGTAGTCCTTCTTTATTGCCCAGTTAAAAAAATACGATAAAACAGCCATTGTCCTGTTAATCGTGGCATTTGAAAGTCTACCCCCCTCCTTAGTGTTATCGAAGGTCGAAACCACATGGTTCCTGCGCCAGGCGATGAAATCATCCACATGGGCTCGTTTTACGTCCCTGAGGAGCATATCCTTGCTGAAGAACCTTTTTACCACTTCCTCGATAATCATCTTCTCATGACGATACATTCCTGGGGTCTTCATTTCCTGTGAGTATTGTAAATACTCATCCAACTTTTCAAAGAGCGTGAAGTTCCCTTCAAGTTCATTATTTATCCGCCTTTCCCAGCGTTTGTAATAAGCCTGGACGGCAGATTTTTGACAGGTCTGGGTTCGACGATACCGCTTATCATCGATATAAACATCAAACTCGAACCTGATTTTACCTTTGGGAACCCCTTTCTGGTTACTTGAAATTCTATATGCCATAGTTAAATTTCCTCCGTTGTGATGTGAAGGCTGACTATGGCGTATATTGCAATATATACAATATACGTCCCAGAGTAAGGTGATTCAATTAGTTTTTTATAACTTTTTTCTTTTTGCTGATGAAACTGAAGATTTCATCAGGGTCGAAGAGATAATCCTTACCTGTTATCCGGTAAGCTGGCAAGATTCCCTCTCTTGCAAGACGCCGAATTGTATAGGCGGGGGTATCAAGTAGAATTGATAGCTCTTTAGTACGCACATACTTCTTCGAGTCTAAAGAATTTTTATCCTGCTTGTTGTTGAAGGGACGAATTTTGTTCATGGACAGACCTCTGTAAGTAAAAGAGCTATGAGGTCTGTTCAAGTATTGCGCCTGAAGCGGCATTGCAAAGAGGGAACAGTAGTTAAGGCTCTTTATTAAATTTTACGTCACTAATAATAATATATAATTTTATATGTTTCGTCAAGTGGTGATTCGTTGACATTTCTTTACATAACTGAAGTTATATACATTTTTAAAAGCAGATGTGCTCAGTGAAATTATTCTTGATGTTTCTACATATTGCCGTATGTTGTTTTATGTTGCGATATGTATTCAAAAATTTTTCAAAAAATTCCTCTTTTTAAATTTTTTTAATGAGTGTGTATATGCCACAAAAATCTCTCAACGACTTGTTACATGATGTATCTAATAATGCATCAGAGAACTTTCCCCTTCCAGGTCAAGACAGGATTTTTGTCAGGCAATTAAAGAAGGGCGGTAAGTATGGGTATATAAAATTCGAGGATTCAGTAAATAAGCATTATATCGTTTATAACATAAGGAATGAAGTTATTACAGAATACGACTCGATTCAAGAGTTGGAAAATGACGAGTGGGTGTTGGATTGAGGTTTATTTCTAATCATTCATTTTCAATATACACATGCAAAGGTGGGGTCTTATGAGTTTTCAGATGTACAGTAAAGAACAGTCAAAAATTGAAATCACTAAATTGGTCGAACAATTCGAAAAAGACTTACCGGCAATTGTAGACAGAGGGGTAATGGATGAAGCAAAGGTTGAAGATACATTTATCAAACCTTTATTCCTATATCTTAATTGGAACATACATAATGTTGACCTGCCATATAAGGAACATGAATTTATCGTTCAATATAGACTCAAACATATAGGACTCAGACCAGATTACCTATTAAGAGTTAAAGACGAAAGCATCAATAAAATGAGGCATGTACTCTTTATTGAAGCAAAACATCCGAAGTACAACCTTGCAAAAGACCTAACCTATATCCGGCAGTGTTATCTATATGCAAATTCAACATTATGTAAAACAGAAAAGCCTGAAAGACGTGTGAATTTAAGTTTATTAACAGATTTTGAAGAATTTCGTCTTTTTGATTGTAGAGACCGGGCCCCATTAAAATCAAATGAGGTTCAACATTTCAATAAGAGAGTAATAAAAGATTTTGATTGGAACTACCATAATTATATATCTGACTTTAATACATTGTGGGATGTTTTTGAAAAAGGACAAGTTACCAAAGGGAGTTTAAGAGAGTTTTCCATTAGCGATGAAGAATTAAAAGATTCTCGAAAAGCCCCTGATTTTGAGATGCTGGCCATACTGCGTGATTGGCGAAAAGAAATTGCACAGGATATTTATCGAAATGATAAAACGTTAACAGAGAATGTTTTAACCGCTGCAAGTCAGTTAATGATAAACCGAATAATATTTATAAAAATGCTCACCGATAAAGAATTGGAAAAAGATTATTTGAGTGAGTTACTCATACGAATTGATAAATCAGATGATGAAATATCATTTTATGATGAATGTAAGGATATTTTCAACAATCTACAGACTACATATAACGGCAGTATTTTCGAAAAAAGAATCGAATTAGACAGTGTAAAAGTAAGCAACAAAACATTAAAGACCATTCTTCAATCCCTAAGACCTGAGAACTCGATATATTCATTGGATGCAATGCCTGTTCATGTAATAGGTACTATGTATGAAAAATTTCTTGGTGAAATAATATGTAAAAAAGGCCGTGGAGTTAGTCCTGTTCTCAAGCCTGACGTAAAAAAAGCTGGAGGTGTATATTACACACCTGCGCATATAGTGGACTATATCGTCGATAATACCGTTGGTATCATATTAAAGAATTGCACTAAACCGGAAGATGTAAGCAAAATTAAAATATGTGACCCGGCATGTGGTTCAGGTAGTTTTTTAATAGCTGTGTATGATAAACTAATAAATTGGCACATAGAATATTATTTCAAATTAGTAGAGAAATTATTAGATAAAGGTGAAAATTTTGATTCAATAAACAAAAAGCACCGGAACGACTTTCTTATACAACTTTTAAATAAAGAGAAATCTAATTATAAAATAATTTTAACAATAAAAAAGAAAAAAGAAATATTAACTAATTCAATATATGGTGTTGATATTGATGAACAAGCTGTTGAAGTTACCCGGTTCTCATTATCCATGAAAGCAGTTGAAGATTATGACGACCATGATGAACTTTATAATGAGGTAAATTTATTCCATTCTTCAATACTCCCTGATTTAAAGAACAACATCAAGTGTGGTAATAGCCTGATTGATGAGGATTATTTTGAACAGGTCAAGCTGAAGGATAGTGATTTTTCGATTGATTATGAAATAGAAGAAAGAAGAAGAATCAATCCTTTCAATTGGGAAAAAAACTTCCCTTCAATTTTTGCAAACAACAACAAAGGCTTTGATGTCATTATCGGCAACCCCCCCTATTATAGCATAGATGATACTTGGGGCTCAAAAGATTCACGACTATCATATGTAAAATCAAAATACCCAGAGATATATAATGATAAAACTGACATTCTATTTTATTTTTTCAAAAAGGCCATAGATATATCAAAAGAGCATATTGGGTTTATTGTATCACGTGCTTTTTTAGAAGCATATAAAGCAAATAAACTACGTGGCTTCATTTCTCAGAAAAAATCTATTTCTCAAATAATCGACTTCAGGAATTATTATATTTTTGAGGGAGTTGGCATTACAAGTTGCATCACAATCCTGACCAATAAAAATGATTCACCCGCTATTATTCGACAGTATATAGGTACAAAAAATGATTCATTATCTTTAGATAACTTTGATAATTTTAATCTTCTCTCTTATCCACAATCATATTTTAAAGAACAAATATGGTCATTTGCAGATAATTCAACAGATGAAATTATTCAAAAAATTGATTCAATATCAGAACCACTCGAAAACATTCTTATCATAGGAAAAGGAATGGAAACAGGGTTAAATAATGTTTATAGCAAAAGGCAACATGATGAAATTGAAAAGTGGAAACTTAAAAAAGGTTCATTCTTTATACGAGCACGAAATTCAGATATTGACCGCTATCATATTGCAAATAGTGAAGAATACGTTATATATCTTGAAAATTTTCAATCATTCGACAACATCCCTACCGGACTTAAAAAGTTCATGAAGGAAAATGAAAATGAAC
>CALMRZ010000087.1 GCA_937872225.1 uncultured Spirochaetota bacterium | reverse complement strand
AATATAAATTTTTTTTAAATTCACGTTAATGAGCTGTTGCTCACGCTTTATCGGCAACGGTTGATTTTTTCATATTGACTTTTAGCAAAAAGCTGCCTGTGATATTGCATCAACCCGTGGTGGAGGCTCCCATGATTATCGACAGCCATTTCCATTATGATGAACGGATGATGACCGCGGACGTGCTCATCCGCAAAATGGCCGATGCCGGAGTGGCCAGGGCGGCCCTGATCGCGTGCATGAACGATCCTCTCCCGGTCACCCCCCATGCGGCAGTCTGGCTGCTGCAGCGGCTGTTGTCCCGCCGGCCATTGCGGGGTCTCGGGAAAATCCTGTCGGCGCACTTTACCGATGACGGGATAACTATCCTCGGCAAGAATTACGCCATTTACCCCGACCCTGACAACGGGCCCGTGTTCGCCCTGGCCCGGAAGAATCCGGATGCATTCTGCGGGTGGATCTTCGTGAACCCGCGCGGAAAGAATGACCCGGTCAGGGAAATTGAAAAATGGAAGACGTCGCCCGGGTTCGTCGGCATAAAGGCGCATCCCTTCTGGCACCGCTACCCCCCGGCGGAGCTGGTCTCCGCGGCGGAACAAGCGGTCCGCCTGGACAAACCGCTCCTCATTCACTTAGGATTCGGCGACCATGGAAACTTCATTGACCTTGTCGACAGGGTCCCCGGGCTTAAGCTGATCCTCGCCCACGCGGCCTTTCCCTGCTACTCGGATTCATGGAAGCTGATCCGTGCAAGGCCCACGGTCTTCGTCGATCTCTCCGCGGTCGCCTATGTCGGAGAGAAGATCATGAAGGACGTCGTTGCATACCTCGGAGCCGAGCGGTGCTTTTTCGGCACCGACGGTCCCTACGGCCCCCTGGCTGAAGACGGCTACTATGACTATTCGTACATCAAGAAAAGAATCGAGAGGCTCTTCCCCGATGAGAGGATCCGGAGGATGATCCTGGGGGAGAATTTCGCCAGGGTCGCCGGTCTCTGATGGCGGGCTTACTTTTTGTCGTTTTTTTATTGAATTTTTTTCATTATGTAGTATATTATTTTGCAAGATAGCGTGATGCTTCCAGCAGAGCCCGGCGTCGGGGATGCGTGGAGGGATGCTGCGTTTACCACAGCTGGGGCAGTGGTTCTTTTTTCACTGTTCTTATTTTTCACAAGGATTATACAGGTAATCAGAATTGGAATCAGATAAACATTATTCCTGCCTCTGCCGGGAAGCGCCATGACCGGGGAAAGCGAAGAGTTCAGGCGGGAAGATGCGCGGGGTTTCGGCCCTGTCCTTTCACCATATGCCGACGGAATTCATGGCGGCACATCCATCCACCGTTTAACCAGCATCCTGACGGACGTTTCACTGTCAGGCGCCGCCATGGAACAATCCATGGAGGGCGGAAGACGCGCTCCATTAACGGCAGCATGCCGGATCGGCTGCTTGTGGAAGAGACATAATAATTCGACCGGGGAGGGAACCAGAGGCCATGAAAGCCACCGTTAACGGACCACTGCAGGCAAGACCGAAAGGCATTCACGCCAGGAAGTCCCTGGGGCCTGTCGCCAACCTCGAGGAATATGTCAATCCCGAGTGGTGGAGCACTATCTTCAACAATGCACTCCGCCTTAAAACAGATGCCGATGTCGCCGAGGACCACGCCGTGACTGTCCGCGAGGTGGACCTTTTTATCCGGACAGCCAACCTTCTGCCCGATGACCGCATTCTTGATCTCTCGTGCGGGCAGGGGAGACATTCGCTGGAGCTGGCGCGCCGCGGCTTCAAGTTTGTCGAGGGTCTGGACCGGTCGCGTTACCTGATCCAGAGGGCGAAAATGCAGGCTAAAAAGGACTGCCTGAACGTGAAGTTCCGCGAGGGCGAGGCCCGCATGCTTCCGTACCGGCCCGATACCTTTGACGTCATTTTCATACTGGGCAACAGCTTCGGTTATTTTGAAACCGTGAATGACGACCTGCGCGTCCTCCGGGAAGTGTTCAGGGTGCTGAAGCCGTGGGGGAGGCTCCTCATCGACGTGAACGACGGTGATCATCTGCGCCGGCATTTTCAGCCCCGGTCATGGGACTGGATCGATAAGAACCATTTCGTGTGCCGCGAGCGCTCGCTGTCGGTGGACAAGCAGCGGCTGATCTCGCGGGAGGTGGTGACCCACGTGGAGAAGGGGGTAATCGCCGACCAGTTCTACGCCGAGCGGCTGTACAACAGCGACAGCATGCAGGAACTCCTGAACGCCGCCGGCTTCAGCGACATTGCGTTGCACGGCGATGACGACGCGGGCCATCCGCGGGGCCAGGACCCGGGGATGACGGAGAAGCGAATCATCATGACGGCCCTGGTCAAGAAGGACTGGTCGCCGGTGCGGCAGAAGAAAACCGACATCAAGAACGTGACGGTCGTCCTGGGGGACCCGATGAAGCGGGACCCCGTCAGGCCGGCCCCCGGCAGCGGCGCCGGCGACCGGTATGCCGTTGACCAGATGAAGGACGCCCTGAAGAGTCTCCCGGACTATAATTTCACCTACATCAGCAGCCATGATTCGCTCATCAACGATCTGTCGCGCCTCAGGAAAAACATCGATTTTGTCTTCAACCTCTGCGACGATGGATACAACAATGAAGCGCGCAAGGAGCTCCATGTGCCGTCGCTCCTGGAGATGATGGACATCAGCTATACCGGCTCGGGCCCGCAGTGCATCGCCTACTGCTACGACAAGTCGCTGGTGCGCGGCATCGCCAAGGAGATGGGGATCCCCGTGGCCAAGGCCTTCTTTATCAAGCCGGAAGACACCGCCTTTGACCTCCCCTTTGGCTTCCCGGTCATCTGCAAGCCCAACTTCGGCGACTCGAGCTTCGGCATCACCCAGCGGAGCGTGTGCAACAGCATCGAGGAGCTGGTCAACGCCATCTCCGAAATGCGGGACCGGCTCGGCTACGAAAAGCCGATCCTGGTGGAGGAGTTCCTCACCGGCAAGGACCTGAGCGCGGGGATCATCGGCAATCCCCCTGATTCGTACCGGGTGCTCCCGCTCCTCGAAGAGGACTATTCGCTCCTCCCGCCGGAGCTGCCGAAGATCTGCGGATACGAAACGAAATGGGTTCCCGATTCGCCGTACCGGGACATACGCACCGTGCCCGCGGTCATTTCCGATGAGAACCGGAAGCTGATCATCGAGTGCTGCCTGAAGCTCTTCGAGAGGCTTGAATGCCGCGATTACTGCCGCTTCGACTGGCGCCTGGACGGCAAGGGCAAGCCGAAGCTTCTCGAGGTAAACCCCAACCCCGGATGGTGCCGGGACGGCCACATGGCGAAGATGGCCAAGCTTGACGGCCTGTCATACGCGGACATGATGGGCGAGATTCTTCAGGCCGCCGAACACCGGATCGGCCTGGTCAGCATGAGCGGATCAGTCGTTCACTGTGCGGATTAAACCCGACCGGCATATAGTGCTCCGCCGCGATCTCCAGGTCGTTTTCGGGATAACGCTCATTTCCGTCATAGGCGTAAACTCCATCGCGCCGGCGCTCCCGCAGATCGCGAAGGACCTTTATCTTACGGAAGGGCAGGTCGTCATGCTCATAACCATCTTTACCTGCCCGGGGATCATCCTGTCGCCGGTGATGGGGATGCTCGCCGACCGCTTCGGCAGGAAAAGAATCATCGTCCCGTCGCTGTTCCTCTTCGGCATCGCGGGCTGTGCCTGCGCCTTCACCAAAGACTACCATGTCCTCCTTGCCCTCCGGTTTGCCAACGGCGTGGGCGCCTCCGCCCTGGGCGGTCTGAACCAGACCATCATCGGCGACATGTTTTCCGGGAACGAGAGGACCGAAGCCCTCGGGTACAATGCCTCGGTGCTGGGTGTCGGCACCATGATCTACCCTGCCCTGGGCGGGGCCCTGGCCCTGCCGGGATGGAACTATCCCTTCCTCCTTTCGGCCCTGGCGCTGCCGGTGGGGTTCCTGGTGCTCTTCACTCTGAAGAATCCCGAGCCGGGACCGTCCCCCCCGCTACGGGAGTATTTGGCAGGCGCGGCGCGATCCGCCTCCGACCGGGAAGTGCTGCCGGCCTACGGGGCGACCCTGGCGACCTTCATGCTGCTCTACGGCGCCCTCCTTGCATACTTCCCGTTCCTGATGCACAGAAAATTCAGCGCGCCGCCGTCGGTCATCGGCCTCATGCTGGCGGCAACCTCGATCACGACGATCATCGGCGCCTTCAATCTCGGATGGATATCGAGGCGCTTCACCACCAAGACGATCATTGTCGCTTCTTTTATCGCCTACGCGGCCGCCATCGCGATGATGCTGTACGCCGACAGCCTGTGGCTGATGACCGTCCCCCTGCTGGTATACGGTCTTGCCAACGGCCTGAACATACCCAGCATTCAGACCCGCCTTTCCGGCAGCGCGCCGATGGAGTACCGCGGCGCCTTCATGTCCATGAACTCGATGGTCCTCCGCCTGGGACAGACCGTGGGTCCGGTCTTCACCGGCATCGCCTTCCAGGCATGGGGCATGGAGGGGGTCTTCCTGTTTTCAGCCGTTTTCTCCCTGCTCTCCTTTTGCCTGCTGGCCGTCTTCCTGCACAAATGACCGTATTGGCACGGCCCCTGTCAGGTTCTGATCTTCTCGGGAATGTCGACCGGCTCCGGCGATTTGTTACTTGACAGAGATTTTACCGCCTATTAAAAATATTATTAATTGTATCTTGTATACTGGATCTGTCGTTAGACTGCCATTTCGACGAATCCCTATATCCCGGGACGAGGAGAAATCTCGGCAGCAAATTCTGGTTCCAGGATTTGTGACCACGGCAGGCGGGGTTCGTAATGACATAACCAGAAGAGCAACAAGCCTGCTTGATATACCAATAGCCGTATGTTTTCAGAAGAATAATGATAAGGGGCTGAACTATGGGAAGGTACCGTACACTGTCCAGACTGGCGCTGATCGCTGTGTTTCTCCTGGTGGTAATTTCAGCGGTCACCAGGGCGTTTTCCAAGCATGAATATTCCGAATACAGTCCGACCATTTCGGCTGACGGCCGCACCATGATATATCAGGCCGATATCGATGAGCCGAGAAAATACAAAATTTACGCCAAGCAGAAGGTCTTTGATAAATGGAGCAGGCCGGTTGCCCTTGACAGCATCAACTCAAAATATGCCGACGGCGGGTGCTTCATCACCTATGACCAGAACTCGCTCATTTTCACATCGGACCGGAAGGGCGGGCTGGGCAACTGCGACCTCTGGATATCACAGCGGATGGGCGACGGCTGGTCCGTTCCGGTCAACATGGGCGCTCCCATCAACTCGCCGGGGTACGAAGGGTTCGCTTCCCTTTCCCCTGACGGCAATACCCTCTATTTCGTCCGCGAGTGCCCCGAAAAAACCGCCTGCAAGGACAAGCTCGGGATTTTTTACTCCGAAAAAGTCAATGGCCAGTGGAAAGAGCCGAAGAAGATGCCCTATCCCATAAACACCGAGTCGTGCGAATTCGGCCCGGTAATCCTGGCGGACAACCTGACACTTATTTTCAGCTCCACGCGGCCGGGGGGATACGGCGGGTACGACCTGTACAAGGTCGAGAAGACGGAACATGGCGGGTGGGGCAAACCGATGAACCTGGGGAACTTCATCAATACCAGTGGCGAGGACAGCCTCATCGCCATACCCGCATCGGGCGACATCATGTATTACACGAAGTCCCTCGGCAAGGATGCGGGGGATGAAGAGAGCGCACGGAGGATCTTCTCGGTGCCGATACCGGAGAACCTCCAGCAGACCAAGGTCGTCATCGTCAAGGGAACCGTCCGCGACAAGAGGAACACGGACAAGACCCTCTTCGCCGAGCTGACCATCACCGATATTAACCAGGACGACCGGCCCATCACCGTCTACAGCAACAAGGATGACGGCAAGTACATCGTCATCCTCAACAAGGGCAAGATCTGCGACTTTTCGGTCAAGAGCCCCGGCTACCTCTTTTACTCCAGGAAAATAGACCTCAGCGGCCTGCAGCAGTACAAGGAGATCAACGAGGACATCCTCCTCGAGCCGATCATGGTGGGCGCCAACATCGTCCTCAACAACATGTATTTCGAATTCAGGAGCTACAAGCTTCTAAAAGAGTCAAAGTATGAACTGAACCGCATCATCAGGCTGATGAAGGAGAACCCCACCTTGAAGGTCGAGATCAGCGGCCACACCGACAACATCGGGACCGACATGACCAACAACAAGCTCTCGATGCAGCGAGCCCAGTCGGTCGTGACGTACCTGATAAACAAGGGAATCGGCAGGGAGCGCCTCGTCGGCAGGGGATACGGCAAGAAGAAGCCCATCGCGACAAATAAAACAGAAGCTGGAAGAAGAGAGAACCGCCGCGTTGAAATTGAGGTCCTGGCCATATAGGACGTACCGGCAGGAGCCGGCTGAGAGGATCTGGCACGAAATGGAACGAGAGACGAAGGGTCCCACAATAGAAGAGCTGCAGCGGCGCATAGCCCAGCTGGAGGAATCGGAGAACGTCTACCGGAGGACCATTTCGGACCTGTACAAGAGCCAGGAACTGTACCGGCTCCTGGCGGAAAATTCCTCCGATGTCATCTGGGCGATGGACCTTGAGGGCCGCTTCACCTACATGAGTCCCTCCGTAACGGCCATGATCGGCTACACGCCTGATGAGCTCATCGGCGCCCCCATGCAGCAGCTTATCGTGCCCGAGTATATGCCCCTTATCACCGAGGAAATTTCCCGGGAGCTGCAGAAGCCGGCGGACCAGCGGCTCAAGCAGAAGATCCTGGAGCTCCAGGAAATAGCGAAGGACGGATCGGTGATTGACGTCGAAGTCACGACCACATGGATTCTAAATGAGAAGGGCGTGCCCGTGGGCATCCAGGGAAGCACCCGGGACATCCGGAAGCGCAAGATGGCCCTGATGGCCCTTGAGGAGAGCGAGGAGCGCTACCGGGCCCTCTTTGACCGCTCCCTCGACATGGTTTTTCTCCATGATTTCGACGGCCGCTTCATCGACGCCAACGGTGCCGCGATCAACGCCCTGGGATATACCAGGGAGGAAGTCTCTTCGCTCACCCTGCGGGAGATCCTCGGCGACGACCAGATGCCGGCGGTGGAAGCGATATTCAAGGAGCTGATGGAAACCGGGGCCCAGAAACATCCGACTGAATTTATACTGTATAAAAAAGACGGCGGCTGCATATTCGTTGAGACAAAATCATTCCTGATCTACCGCAACCGGAAGCCCTACGCGGTGCAGGGCATCGGGCGCGAGATCACCGAACGCAAGCGGATGGAGGACGAGCTTCGCCGTCACCAGGAAAAACTGGAAGCCATGGTGCAGGAGCGGACCGCGGAGCTCAAGGAGATCAACAAGCACCTCATCCGCGAAATCCTGGAGCGCAAGCAGATTGAAAGTGAGCTCAGGATCAGCGAAAACAGCCTGAGGGCCAGCAACGAGATGATCAACAAGGAGCTCGAGAGCGCGCGCCTCATACAGAAGGCCCTCATGCCGAAGGAAGTGCCCCTGTATCCGCCGCTGGCCATCGATTACCGCTACCTGCCCCTCGAGGCGGTCGGGGGGGATTATTTTTCCTTCACGACCCTCGAGGAAGGAGGGCTCGGAATTTTCATCGGCGACGTGACGGGGCACGGCGTTCCGGCGGCGCTCTTTCTCTCCCTCGTGCGCACGGTTTCAAACCGCGCCTGCCGCAAGTGCGGCATGAGCCCCTCCCGGTACCTTGAAATGATCAACTACGAAGTGTACCGCGGCATGCCCGATTATTACATGACGGCCCTCTACGGCCTGTTCAAGCGAATCAAGGACGGGGTTACCTTCACCTTCTCCCGCGGGGGCCATCCCTATCCGATTCTGTACCGCCGCGACACGGATTCCGTCGAGTTCATCAGGGCCAGCGGGAACCTCCTGGGATGGCAGGAAAACCGGACCTTCGGAGAGACCTCGGTTGAGCTGCGGCCGGGGGACCGCATTTTTCTCTACACGGACGGCATCCCCGACACCATCAACGAGGAGCGGGAGATGCTTGATACCAGCGATAAAACCTTTCTTGACCTGTTCAGGGACCCGGCGGGCAGCACCATCAGCCGGAAGCTGGACAGTGTCATCGACGCGGTCACGAAATTCAGGAAAGGGGCGCCCCTGGTCGACGATATCATCCTTATCGGCGTGGAGATGCAGTAGCCGGATATCCCGGGCGCGGACCTAGCGGGAAAAGACCTTTTTCAGGAATTCGAGCGACCGTGTCTTCACCTCTTCGAATTCCCTTCCGCGGATGATGCCGTGGTGCCTGGCGTAAATCCTGATGAGCTGCTTCTGCTCCGTGCCGAGACGGTCGAATATCTCCAGGCCGCTCACCGGGTTGACCACCGGGTCGTCGGAGCCCTGCATGATCAGCGCCGGGTCCCTGACGAGGGGGAGACGCTCTTCCACGACCTTCATCAGCTTCCCCAGCTCGCTGACCCCTGCCACGGGGTTGCGGAAGTAGTTGATGTGGGGATTTTCAGGCGTGTTGGTCACGAAGTCCATCTTCCCCTTGCTGATTTTCATCCTGGCGAGGAAATTGTTCCACATGACCACGGCCGACGACAGGCGCGACGAGATGTTCTGCAGCTTGAGGGGCGCGTTGATGGATATGACGCCGCGGAACCTGCCCGGCTTGTTCGCCGCCTGGAGGAGGGCGATGCCGGCGCCGGTCGAGAAGCCGCCGATGGCGATGGTCTTCATGCAGTTTTTCATGATGATGTAGGCCCGGCCCACGGAGTCGTACCATTTTTCCCAGTTCCGCGACGCCAGGTCCTCGGGCGCCGTTCCGTGGCCGCGGAGCCGCGGGCCGTACACGTTGTATCCCTTTTTATGCAGGTAATCGGCGAGGGGCCGGATTTCCTCCGGGGCAGCCATGTAGCCGTGGACCAGGATGATCCCCCTCCTGCCGAAGAGACGCTTCAGGAAGAAGGGCCGGCCGATTTCCTCCGGCTTGGTCTCCCCCTTGATGTAGAATTTCCGGTAGTCCTCCTCGAAGAGCCGGCGGTCCAGATCGATGAAACGCTTAACGATGGCGCGCCTGATCCACCATGCCGGCGTGATGCAGATCCGGTCAAGGGCCGCGGTGAGGGCCGTGAGGGGCTCGATCTCGTTCCTGAGCACTTCGATGATGTTGTCCTTCCTGATAGTGTGAAAGTCGTACACCCTGGTGAACCGCCCGCGGTTCTTGTGGATGATGCCGTCCCTCACGGTGATGAGGCCGTCGGCCGCGGCGGACTCCACGAAGTTCGCGTATTTTTCATGGTAGTCGTCTGTCAGGAGGTAGAACTGCTTCTTCCGGAGGGCGGTGTGGTAATTGGTGATGCCGCTCCGGCGCATGATGTCGATGGCCAGGAAGGCGCGGTTTTTCAGATCGTCTTCGCTGATCCAGCTTTTCCTGTGCCGGGTGAGGATGTATGAGAAGATGTGGTCATGGTTCACGGTGGTCATGCCGTAGATCGAGTTCATGTACTCATGCATCATCTTCAGGTCCAGGGGGGCGAGGGCGGACAGCTTTTTCGCCTCCTCTGCCGACAGGTAGCATGCGTCGTCGGCCAGCATCTCCCCGATCTGGGTGTCCGAACGAAGGTACTCCCGCGCGGATATCGGCCTGCCGAAATTGATGTCGATGTCGACGCCCTCCATGACCATGGTCCCCTCGACCTCCAGCTCCTCCCGGAAGCGGGCCGACATGTCCTTCACGAACCTGCGCACCAGCTTGTTGATGGCGTTGTCCCGCGCCCTGACCGGGTAGTAGGTCAGGTTCACCGGGACTATGAAGGTCTCTTTCGCGGTTATTGTGTCGATGTCCGCCGGGTCGAAGCCGTACACGGCGGCGTACCGCGCGAGCTTTTCCGCGTCGTTCTTTTCACGGCAGCGGCGTATCTTCTCGCGCATGAACTGGGAGAGAAGGGCGATGCGGGCCGCCCCCGTATGGGGCGGCCTCCTGATCCCGGTGTTGTAGACCATGAACTTTCCCTTTTCGATGATCTTCTTGTCCTTGATCATCTGCCCTTCGGGGAAGATGATGACCGGGTGGCTGTCGGTGAGGAGCGCACCGATGAGGATGGCGTTGCGGTTCCTGTCGGCCGTGGATATGGCGCCGACCCTGTCCATGAACTCGCCCATCTTGCCGCTGAAAAACGAGCTGTCCGCCAGGGAGATGGGATATTTCCTGACGTTCTTTTTTATGATATAGGGCATCAGGAAGGTTTCCATCCTGGTGAAATGGTTCACCACGTAGAGCACCGGCTGGTCGGGTATCAGATCTAGGCCGTGGAGGCGGATGTCTGTTCCCGAGGCCTTGAAGATGGTGTCCAGCGCTATTTCAAGGGTCGTCAGAAGGTTGTTGGAAATATTCATCCCCTTTCTCCTCAGCGTGTCATAATCATCTCAATACTTTCCTTCCCGGTAGTCCCTGAGGATGCCGCCGTGGTCGAAGGCCATCGGTTCCGGCAGGGCGTCGACGGGGAACACGCGCGCCTCCGCCGCGTCGTCGGCCCCGGCGGGCACTCCCCGCGCCCGGGCGATAAAGACCACCGATATGGTGTGCTTCCGCGGGTCCCGCGCCGGGTCGGAATAGGCGTGGAACTGCCTTACCAGCGAAACATCCAGGCCCGTCTCCTCGCGGGCCTCCCTCACGGCCGCCGCCTCCAGGGTCTCGCCGTAATCGACGAACCCTCCCGGGATGGCCCACCCGAAGGGAGGGTTCTTGCGCTTGATGAGGACGATGCCGCCGGTACCCGAGGGATGCGAAGCATCCTCAATTTCAATGATGATGTCCACCGTGGGCGCCGGGTTCCGGTAGTGCTCGGTCATATCGATTCACTGTTCCACGTAAAGATCATTCCCGCGGCCGGCATGCCGGGTCGCTTCTATTGTGTGTGATACTGCGGCCGCGAAGGGCTCTTTTCAAGTAAAATATTTCCATGGTCCCAAATAATTTTTTCCGATGGCGGAACGGTCCGGAAATCGCCGCAATGGTGTTGACAAATAAGAAAATGTTAACCATTATTAATATGCGGAAAGATTCAGGACAGAAAGAAATACGGGGGAAAGCGGTGGTGCTATGGGGATGACGCCCGCTGAGGTGCTTTCATCATCACGGAATTATGAAGACTTCAAGGAAAAGATCATGGCCCTCCGGGGGGATTTCCCCTTTGACGCAGGGGACATGCTGGACCTGGGGCGGGTCTATTTCATCCGGTATCCCGACACCTCCGACGGCCGCAACATGTACAACATCAGCACCGGGTACCGCATAGTTCGGCTCTGCGTCCTGGAAAAAGTCCTTCTCGACATCGATGAGTCCCACCGCCCCCTGATCCACGACATGCTGGACGACATGACCCTCATCGAATCGGTGCTGGCCCGGCTCTACGGGGAAATGGGGATTGAAGGGATAGAAAAGTACCGTTCCACCGTGAGCCGGGGCCTTGACCGCATCAAGGCGGTCATCGACGAGCTTCCCCGGGGCATGATCAAGGAGCGCTTCATCGGCGGCATATCCAAGTTTTACAACGAAATGTATCTGGTGAACAACGTCATTGAGCAGATGAAGAACCGCCGGGAACGGCCATGATCTTGTTTTCAGTGATGCCGGACAATATTCTGGAGGAGAAAAACTGATCGGGGATTACCACGGGCTGGAACAAGGCAATCGACGGCGGCGGCGACGCCGAGGCCTTTGCGGTGGCCGTTGATTCAAACGACAATGTCTATGTCGTGGTCACCCTGTCCACGGCCGCGGGCGGTTTATCAACAGGTACGGCAGCGACGGGACGATGATATACGGCAAGTGACGATACGAAAGGGCCCTCGGTTCCATTGTGGAAGGAGGGCCCGTGCCGCCGGATGGCGTTGCGTATCGGGAGATCAGATCCCGAGTATGCGGTTCTTCACCGCCACCGGTATCTTGAACTTGAGCTCCACGTTTCGGTCCTCCGCCGTTCCCTCCCGTGTCATTTTTTTCGCGTCAGGATCGCTTCCCGCGGCATCAAGGCATACGGAATCGCTGTGCCGTACCATCTCGCAGGTGATGGAGCCGGTGCCGTCGCCGTTGTCCTTCACGGTGATGTTCCGCCACTCCTGGGGCCATTCAATTATCGAACCCGTGTTGATGTTCCAGTATCCCCCGGGCAGGCCGTCATAGGTGATCGCGTCTATCTTGTTTACGTGGGTGTGGCCGTTGACATGGGCCACCACGTTTTCATAGGAGCAGAGGGTCTTCATGAGTTTCGACGCTGTTATCTGGCTCTTGCCGGCGGCAAAGGACCCGAGGGGAGTGTGGTGCGAAAAGATGATGCAGATCCGGTCGCTGTTGGATTCGATTTCATTCACCATCCATTTATACTGGACCTTGTCGAGAACGCCATATGACAGGGTCTCCACCGGGAGCCTCCCCTCCAGGTTGTAGATGGCGGTATCAAGGACGATGCAGTGAATGTAATCGGCGGGATTGAAACTGTAATAGCCGTACGAATGTTCCAGCGACGATGCCGGCTGATTGCCAAAGCCGTGCCACGGCGGCAGGGTGGCCGAAGTATTGTAGAGATCGACCGTGTAAGGGAGACGGCTCAGGTCGCTGATGTCGCCGATGATCGACTTCGTCATGCTCACGCTGTTGAGGGTTCCCTGGTATTCCACGTCGTGGTTGCCCACGGCCGCGTACCAGGGAACATCAAGTCCCGCGGGGGTGAAATCCTCCATGGTCCCGGCATCGATGACAGCCTGCAGCGACGCGGACTTCATGCCGTCGGCGATTTCAATGAACCATTGGAGCTCTGTCTTGATGCCGGTATCGGTATGGTCTCCGGTGCCGATGGCGAAATCAAGGGTTTCGGCGGTATTTGCGTCGTTTATCGACTGAACCACAGCGTTCCATGTCCGCGCAGAATACGGGTCCTGGTTCCTGGATATCGCCTGCACCAAAGAATCCAGTCCGCTGTAGGATCCCTTCTTGATATTTTCAAGCCGGTGAGGGTTGGCATTGTCCGTTATGTGAACGTCGGAGAACTGGGCGAAACGGACGAGGTTCTGCACGATTCCGGTGGCGCGTGCGGGGTCCGGAACGGCTCCCAGGTCGTCCCTTTTTGTAAAACTTGTAAAAAGGCCGTTCCCGCAGCCGGAAACAAAAACTACTGCAAAAACGGTCTGCGCAATGGCCATGGTTATCTTCCCGTTCCGGGCGATGCCGGATCGGCATGTTATAAGTTCTTTCATGTATGTAACCCCCGCCCTCACGTAAAGAGGGGTAATATTTTTTTGTCAGCCAAAGGCGGCGGCGCAATTAATTCAATAACAAAATCACACCTTCGGCAAATTGCTTTTGTAAACAGTGTTCATGGGATCCTGAGGCCAGCCATGAAGCCACGCATATATAATGTATAGTGATTTATCTGAAAATGTCAAGCGGGATATGGGGTCCGCGACCGGTGACGGTACGTTGCCCCTGCGGTCATGGGCTGACCGCGGTGTCATCGGCGCCCCGGTCCAGGAAGTGGTGGTGAAGAAGCTGCAGGGAGACCATTCCCACCATGGTCATGTCGTCCCGCTCGCTTATGTTCTTCCAATCCTGGTTCCTGAACTTGTTCATCAGCCGCCCCACGCTGTCCGGATTGAAGTACCCGTACCTCCGAACCATGGCGGTGTCGAGCATCGAGGCGGAAAAATTATCGCCGGCAAAGCACTGGCTGATGGGGGCCCGGTACGGCTGCTTGACGCGATGCAGCACCGAACCGGGCAGGACATCCTCGAAGGCCTTTTTCAGGGCGAACTTTTCGTTCAGGCCGTATATCTTGTAGACCGGCGGTATCGTGGCGGCGAATTCAATGACGTTATGGTCCAGGAAGGGGAAGCGGCCCTCGATGGAATTGCCCATCATCATGCGGTCTCCCTGAGACGAGAGAAGGTATCCCGACATGAAGAGCGTGGCCTCGAGGTACTGGGCCCTGCAGAGGGGATGCCAGCGCTTTATGTCCGGATCAATATAGCTCTCGAGATCGCTGAAGATTCTCTCTTCGCTGAACTGCTCCTGGTAGTCATCGGTGAAGAACCGCTTGATCCGGGAGGTGTTGTGCCAGCGCACCAGCTGGGAATAGCAGCTGTTTTCCGTGTCGGCCAGGTCCTTCCGGAAAAACATCTGCCAGAAGCGCTCGAAACGGGGGTCCCGCGAAATGAAGGGATAGAGCACCGAAAAGAGACGGGGCCGGAGTTTTGATTCCGGGACCCTGGCCCAGAAGCGGCGGATCTTGTCCTCCTTGAAAATGTCGTATCCCCCGAAAAATTCATCGGCGCCTTCCCCGGTAAGCACCACCTTGATGCCGTTCCTTCGTACAAGGCCCGCAAGGATGAAGAGGGGGGCCGGCGCGGTGCGGATCATCGGCTTTTCCGAGAACCAGACCACATCGGAAAAGGCCTCGCCGATGGACTCGTAGGTTGCCTCTATGACGCGATGGTCCGTCTTCAGCAGGTCGACCATCTGGTTCTGGTACCCGCGTTCATCGAAGTTCCTGTCGCTGAAGGCGACCGAGAAGGTTATCAGGTCATTGACGTGGTGTTTTTTCACCAGCGATGTTATGACCGATGAATCAAGACCGCCGCTCAGGTAGGCGGCGACGGGCACATCGGCCCGGAGGCGCAGGGTCACCGCGTCATACAGGAGTTCCTGGATGCGGGACGTGTAATGGGACAGGGGCCGGTCCTCGTAGTCGTGCTCGTCGGGGAACCGCATGCGCCAGAACCTGTTCACGGCGATCCCCTTAGGGGAGGCGGTCATGATATGCCCCGGGGCGAGTTCGTTGACGCCTTTGAATGCCGTTCGGGGAGGGATGTTGACCCAGATGGTAAAGATCTGGTTTATCCCCTCCGGATCTATCTCCAGTTCGAAGCCGGGATAGCAAAAAATGGCCTTCATCTCCGAGGCGAACACCAGGGTCCCGTCGGGCAGCAGGGAATAAAACAGGGGCCTGACGCCGACGCGGTCGCGGGCCAGGACCAGTTCCCTGTTCCGGTCGTCCCAGATGGCTATGGCAAACTGGCCGTTGAATTGGTTGAAGCATTCCCTGCCGTACTCCTCGTACATGTGGACAATCACTTCCGTGTCGCTGCGGGTGTAGAACCTGTGGCCCTTTTTTTCAAGGACCTCCCGCAGCTCGATGTAATTGAATATTTCTCCGTTGAAGACCACGCAGAGGCTTCGGTCTTCGTTGTAAATCGGCTGGGAACCGCCGCTCAGGTCAATGATGCTGAGGCGCGTGTGGGCCAGTCCGACGCCGCCCCTGGCATGGAACCCGTGTTCATCCGGTCCCCGGTGGTTCAGGGTCTCGGCCATCCTTGACAGTAAGGCACGTTCCACGGGACGCTCTGTTTTTATGGCATAGATGCCGGCTATTCCGCACATGGTTGCATCCCCGGTCGTTTCACTCTGGGTTTATCTGTAATTACGATCGTGATAGGTAGCGGTCAATTGCCGCCGCCGCCATCCTTCCGTCCTGGATGGCGTGAACCACCAAGGAAGCGCCCCGGGAGGAATCTCCGGCGGAGAACACGCCGTCGACGCTGGTCATGGCGTTTTCGTCTATTTTAATGTTTCCCCGGCCGTCCAATTCCAGGCCCAGTTCATTCACCAGGCCGGAATGGACCGGGTGAATGAAACCCATGGCCAGGAGTACCAGCTCGGCGTTGAGGGTGAATTCCGAGCCGGGGACCTCGGTCATGACCGGCTTGCCGTCGGGTCCCGTGGTCCACTCCACGGCGCACGCGACGATCTGGGTGACGCGGCCCCGGTCGCCGATGAACCGCCTGGTGGACACGTTCCACATCCGGGCGCACCCCTCCTCGTGGGAACTCGATACCTTGAGCACCTTGGGCCAGAGGGGCCAGGGCTCCCTGTCGGTGCGGTGTTCGGGCGGCTTCGGCAGCAGCTCAAGCTGGGTGATGCTCCGGGCGCCCTGGCGGTTCGCCGTGCCCACGCAGTCCGACCCGGTGTCGCCCCCGCCGATGACCACCACGTTTTTATCATAGGCGCGGATTATCTCATCGTCGGGGATCGTGTCTCCTTTAACGACGCGGTTCTGCTGCACCAGGTAGTCCAGGGCCTGGTGGATGCCCGCCAGTTCCCGCCCGGGGATGGGAAGGTCGCGGGCCTCCCGTGACCCGATGGCGATGCACAGGGCATCGAAATCCTTGCGGATCGACGAAACCGGGACATCCATGCCGACGGTGACGCCGGTCTTAATCGCGATCCCTTCCTCGACCATGATGTTCACGCGGCGGTCGATGATGTACTTGTTCAGCTTGAAGTCGGGGATGCCGTAGCGGAGGTATCCGCCCACGCCGTCGGCGGACTCGAAGATGGTCACGTTGTGGCCTGCCCTGTTCAACAGGTCGGCGCAGGCGAGCCCCGCCGGACCGCCGCCGATGACCCCCACTTTTTTTCCGGTGCGGCTTTTCGGCGGCGACGCCTTCACCAGCCCCAGGGAATAGGCCTTTTCTATGACGGCCAGCTCGTTCTGCCGGATGGTGACCGCTTCGTCGCCGATGGCAAGCACGCAGGACGCCTCGCACAGGGCGGGGCAGACCCTGCCGGTGAATTCGGGAAAATTGTTGGTTTCCTGGAGGATGTCATAGGCGCCCTTCCAGTCTCCCCGGAACACCCGGTCCTGCCACTCGGGCATGATGTTGGACACCGGGCAGGCCCAGTGGCAGAAGGGGACGCCGCAGTCCATGCAGCGCGAAGCCTGGAGGCGCCGCGCGTCGTCGGGGAGGTGTTTTTCCACCTCGCTGTAGTCGTTGACGCGCTCTTCCACCGGCCGGTAGCCGGCTTCCTGGCGCCGTATATTCATGAAACCTTTCGGATCTCCCATGTCAGTAGGTCACTCCCAGTTGTTCTTCTTCCCGTATCCGGGCGAGCTTTTCATCAATCATGGACAGCCTCATTTCGTCCATGGCGCGCTTGTATTCAAGCGGCAGTACTTTTATGAATTTAGGCAAAAATTCATACCAGCTGTGCAGGATGTCCCGGGCGACGGTGCTCCCGGTGAACCTGACATGCTTTTCAAGGTGCTCTATTATGAATTCCTGGTCTTCGTATTCGCGCACCGCGGAGAGGCTGACCATTCCCTTGTTGCAGAAATACTCAAACACGCCGTCCCGGTCGAGGACGTAGGCGATGCCGCCGCTCATGCCGGCGGCGAAATTGCGGCCCACTTTCCCAAGGACGATGATGCGTCCGCCGGTCATGTATTCGGCGCAGTGGTCGCCGGTCCCTTCCACCACGGCAATGGCGCCGCTGTTGCGAACGGCAAAGCGCTCGCCGGCTATGCCGCGGATATACGCCTCACCCGAGGTGGCGCCGTAGAGCACCGTGTTGCCTATAATGATGTTTTCCTCGGGCAGGAAGGTGCTGCCTGACGGGGGCACCACGATGATATGCCCGCCGGAAAGGCCCTTTCCCAGGTAGTCGTTGGCGTCTCCCTCCAGTCGGAAGGTGATCCCCTTTGCCAGGAAGGCGCCGAAGCTCTGGCCGGCGTTGCCGCGGAACAGACAGGATATGGTGTCGTCCGGGAGCCCCTCTTCGCCGAAGCGCTTTGAAACTTCGTAGGAAAGCATGGTGCCGGTCGACCGGTTCGTGTTGTTGATGGGAAGCGAGATATGCACCGGCATGCGGCCGTAGCGTTCGAGGGCCGGGCTGGAGCGCTCGATCAGCGTGTGGTCCATCACGTCATGGATCTTGTGGATCTGGTCCTGGACGCAGTGCGTGGCGAATTCCTTCGCTTCTTTCGGCATATAGAGGAGCGGGGAGGGATCGACGGTTTTCGCCTTCCAGTGGTCAATGGTCCTCACGGTGAGGAGGTCCCTCCTGCCCACCAGGTCGTCGAACTTCCTGATGCCCAACTCCGCCATGATCTCCCGCACCTCGCGGGCCATGAAGGTAAAGTAATTGATGAGGTGCTCCGGCCTGCCGGTGAATTTCTTCCGCAACCCCGGGTCCTGGGTGGCGACGCCCACCGGGCAGGTGTTCTGGTGGCACTTGCGCATCATCACGCAGCCCAGCACGATGAGGGTCGCGGTCCCGAAGCCGAACTCCTCGGCGCCCAGCAGGGCGGCGATCACGATCTCGCGCCCGGTCTTGATCTGGCCGTCGGTCTGGAGCCGCACGCGGCCCCGCAGGTCGTTCATGACCAGGGTCTGGTGCGTCTCGGCGAGGCCGATCTCCCAGGGGAGCCCGGCGTGCCTGATGGAGCTGATGGGGCTGGCGCCCGTGCCGCCTTCGAACCCGCTGATGAGGATGTTGTCGGCATGGGCCTTGGCGACGCCCGCGGCAACGGTGCCGACGCCGCTTTCGGAAACGAGCTTCACGCTGATGCGCGCCTTCGGGTTGGCGTTTTTCAGGTCAAAGATGAGCTGGGCCAGGTCCTCGATGGAATAGATGTCATGGTGCGGCGGCGGCGATATGAGGGTAACCCCCGGCGTGGAATGCCGGGTCTTTGCGATGATCTTGTCAACCTTGAATCCCGGGAGCTGGCCCCCTTCGCCGGGCTTCGCGCCCTGGGCCATCTTGATCTGGAGCTCGTCGGCGTTGGCCAGGTAATTGCTGGTGACGCCGAACCGGCCGGAGGCGATCTGCTTTATGGCGCTCCGGGTCGAAGTGCCGTCCGGCTGCGCGGTGAAACGCTCCGGGTCTTCGCCGCCCTCGCCGGAGTTGCTGCGCCCCCTGATCGCGTTCATGGCCGCGGCTATGGTCTCATGGGCCTCTTTCGATATGGACCCGAAGGACATGGCCCCCGTGGTGAGGCGCTTCAGGATGTTCTTTTCGTTTTCAACTTCGTCTATCGGGATAGGCGTCTGTTCCTTGAAATCAAAGAGTCCCCGGATGAAATGGGGACGCCGGTTCAGGCTGTTGACGATATCGGAGAATTTTTTGTACATGGCGTAGTCGCCGGACCGCGTGGCCCACTGGAGAAGATGGATCGTCTCCGGGTTCCAGGCGTGTCGCTCGCCGTGCCTGCGGTATTGGTACATGCCCTGGGACTCCAGGAGCGGCGGGGCCTTGAGAAAGGCGGTTTCGTGCTGGGCCAGCACCTCGCGCTCCACTTCGGCCGTTCCGATCCCGCCGATGCGCGAATCCGTGCCGGTGAAATAGGTCTCGATCAGTTCTTTTCCCAGGCCGACGGCTTCGAATATCTGGGAACCGCGGTAGCTCCGCAGCGTGGAGGTGCCCATCTTGGAAAGCACTTTCAGGAGGCCCTTGTTGACCGCCTTGATGTAATTGTCCTCGGCTTTCATGTACCGCAGGTTTTTTATTTCCTCTTTTTTTACCAGGTCGTTGATGGTGGCAAAGGCGCCGTAGGGATTCACGGCGCTGGCCCCGTATCCGAAGAGGAGGGCGAAATGCATTACCTCCCGCGCCTCCGCCGTTTCGATGATGAGACCGATGCGCGTGCGCTTCTTGGTTCGGATCAGGTAGTGGTGGACCCCGGCGCAGGCGAGGAGGGACGGAATGGGGGCGTTATCCCGGTCCGCCCCCCGGTCGGACAGTATTATGTAGGAATATCCCTGGTCTATCTTCTCCTCAACGCTCATGCAGAGCCTGTCAAGGGCGCGTTTCAAGCTTCCCGGGGCGGTCTTCACCGGGAAGGTCATGGGGAGGGTGATGCTCCTGAACGCGGGGTTCTCGTTGTGCCTGATGGTCTCGAGGTTCCGGTTGGTGAACAGGGGGCTCTTGAACTTGATCATCCGGCAGTGCTCAGGCGTTTCATCGAGCAGGTTTTTCTGGGACCCGATGTAGCTGGTGAGGGTCATGACCAGTTCCTCCCGGATCGGGTCTATGGGGGGGTTCGTCACCTGGGCGAAACACTGCTTGAAATAGTTGAACAGGCGCTGGGGCTTGTCGGAAAAGACCGCCAGGGGCGTATCGGTCCCCATGGAACCGGTCGGTTCCTGGCCGGTTTCCGCCATGGTCGTGATGATGTCCTCTATGTCTTCCCGGCTGTATCCATGGAGGAGGTGCATCTCGTGGAGGGCGTCCTCTTCCATTGCCACCGGGACATCGCCCTTCACGTCCAGGTCTTCGAGGTTTACCCGGTTGAGCTGGACCCAGAGCTGGTACGGTTTCCGGGTGTAGATCGAGCGCTTGATCTCCTCGTCGGGTATGATGCGCCCCTGCTCCATGTCGACCAGGAGCAGTTTTCCCGGCATGAGGCGGCCCTTGTACACGATCGATTCGGGCGGGAAGGTCTGGACCCCCACCTCCGATCCCATGACGATGAGATCGTCCCTGGTGATCACGTAGCGCGACGGCCTGAGGCCGTTGCGGTCCAGGGTGCCGCCGACGAAACGTCCGTCGCAGAACACCATTGAAGCGGGGCCGTCCCACGGCTCCATGAACGTCGAGTGGTACTCGTAAAAGTATTTCAGCTCCTCCGGTATCGGGTTCTTTTCGTTCCATGATTCCGGTATGAGCATCATCAGCGCGTGGGGCAGGGAGCGGCCGTTGAAATAGAGCATCTCCAGGGCGTTGTCGAAGGAGGCCGAGTCGCTCTTTCCCGGCTCTATGACTGGCAGCAGTTTTTTTATTTCATCGCCAAACACCGGTGACGCGAAGGTCGACTCGCGGGCCGACATCCAGAAGCGGTTCCCTTTTACGGTGTTGATCTCCCCGTTGTGGGCCAGCATGCGGAAGGGCTGGGCCAGGTCCCAGGAGGGAAAGGTGTTGGTGCTGAAACGGGAGTGGACGAGGGCGACGGCGCTTTCCATCAGCGGATCGGAAAGATCGCGGTAATAGTGGCGCACCTGGGTCGGCATGAGCATCCCCTTGTACACGATGGTCCTGCTCGACAGCGACGGGATGTAAAAGAGGCCACGCTGCCTGAGCGATGAATTCCGTATGGCGTTTTCAGCCGACTTGCGGATGATGTACAGCCTGCGCTCCAGTTCCGCCCGCTCCCGAACGTTTCCGCCCGCGACAAATAGCTGCTTCATCGCCGGCTCGGAGGCGCGGGAGATGTTGCCCAGCACGGAGTTGTCCACGGCAACCTCGCGCCATCCCACGGTCTTCATTCCCTCTTCGCCGATGATCCGCTCCAGTTCGCCGACGCACTGCTCCGCCTCGCCGCGGTCGCGCGGCAGAAAAACGATGCCGGTCCCGTAGAGGCCCTGTTCCGGCAGCGACGGCAGTTCCTTGCGGTACAGGGCGTCCGGGATCTGTATCAGCAGTCCGGCGCCGTCGCCGGTCTTGTTGTCGGCGCTTTCAGCTCCGCGGTGTTCCATGCGCTCCAGCACTTCAAGGCCGCGCTCTATGATGTCGTGCGAAGCTTTCCCCTTGATGTTCGCGACAAAGCCGATACCGCACGAATCGTGTTCGTAAGCGCTGCTGTAGAGTCCTTGATGTTCTGGTGCCGTGTACGTCATGTGCCGGAAACTCCTCGTTCAATCGATAATTAGCATTCTGATCCGCTGGTTTACAAACCTAAAATGCCTTCTGATATATGCAATATAATATATTTAATCAATTATTACATGGATGTAAAATTAATTGTTCCTATATAAATAATTTAGTTACTCTTAATGAAGTTGAATTATATTTGAAGTGTTGCGTGGGTAATTGATGCGGACAGGATAAGCCGGCGGATACGGATGCGAACAATTATTATCAACGCCCATGGCTGTAAATCAAATATACCTATCGTGTACTATGGTGCCATGTTTTTTTAGGCAATTCAAAAATATTCCAATGCCCAGAGAACGGATGCTTGCACGGAGACATACATGAAGACCCTCATGAAGATATCAACCGGATTGACCAGCCTTGACGACGTGTGCGACAGCCTGAGGCTGGGCGATAATGTCGTCTGGCAGGTTGATTCGTTATATGACTACGAGCAGTTCGTGCTTCCCTTCGCCAACAGCGCGATGAAGGAAGGCCGGAGGGTCGCCTATATCCGGTTCGCGACCCATGAGCCCCTCCTCGCGCCGCACCAGTATTCGGTCCTCTACGAGCTGGACCCGCAGAGGGGCTTCGAGATGTTCACCACGAACCTTCACGGCATCATCGGACGGGAAGGCAAAGAGGTGTTTTACGTGTTCGACTGCCTCTCGGACCTGCAGTCCGCCTGGGCCACCGACCTGATGCTGGGCAATTTCTTCAGCATCACCTGCCCCTATCTCTTCAACCTTGACACCATAGCATATTTCGCCCTGCTGCGCAACAGCCATTCCTTCAAGACCGTGGCGCGGATACGGGAAACGACGCAGCTCCTGATCGATGTCTACAACGCGGAGACGAATTTTTACATCCATCCCCTCAAGGTGCTGAACCGGTACACGCCCACCATGTTCTTCCCCCACCTGAAAAAGGGGAACACCTTCACGCCCATCATTGACAGCATCGAGGCCACGTACCTGATCAAGCATATCCAGAAGCGGGGGCTGGAGAGCACCCTGCGGATACTCGACTATTGGGACCGCACCTTCCTGCGGGCCGAGGACCTGGCGATGGGCCAGAACAACAGGGAAGAGCGCGAGTCGATGGTGCGCCAGCTCTGCCGGATGATCATGGGGCGGGACGAGAAGATCCTGACGCTGGCCCAGGAGTATCTTTCCCTCGAGGACTTCCTGGAGCTGAAGGACCATCTCATCGGCACCGGGTATATCGGCGGGAAGTCCGTCGGCATGATCCTTGCCAGGAAAATCTTATTGAAGAAGAACCGGGAGAAATGGGAGCGGCTGCAGGAAGCCCACGACTCGTTCTATATCGGCTCCGACGTCTTCTATACCTACATCGTGCACAACGGCTGGTGGAAGCTCTTCATGGAGCACAAGACCGACGAAGGCTATTTTACCGCCGCCGCGAAGCTCCGCGAGCTGATACCGGAGGGGAGCTTCCCCGACGAGATCAAGGGCACCTTCCAGAGGATCATCGAGTATTTCGGCCAGTCGCCGATCATCGTCCGTTCCAGCAGCCTCCTGGAGGACGCCTACGGCAACGCCTTTGCCGGGAAGTACGAAAGCCTCTTCCTGGTCAACCAGGCCCCCCCCGAAGTGCGCTTCGTTGAATTCGAAAAGGCGGTGAAGCAGATTTTCGCCAGCGTCATGGGCAATGACGCCCTGACGTACCGGATCAACAAGGGCCTGCAGAAGCTCGACGAGCAGATGGGCCTCCTGGTCATGCGGGTCTCGGGGTCCTACCACGGGACCAACTTCTATCCCGACATGGCGGGGGTGGGGCTCTCCTACAACCATTACATATGGAACAGGGACATGGACCCGGCCGCGGGGATGCTGCGCCACGTCATAGGCCTCGGCACCCGGGCGGTCAACCGCGTGGAGGGGGACTACCCCAGGATCATCGCCCTCGACAATCCCCTGCTGAAGCCCCAGTCGGGCATGGGTGACGCCAGGAAGTTTTCCCAGCGTCATCTCGACGTGCTCAATATCACCGAGAACAGGCTGGAAACCATTGATGCCGTCGATTTCTTCAAGGACGGGCGCGAGCTGGTGAAGTCCTTCGTGGGGATCCGCGACATTGAAACCGAGGAAAAAATGCGCCAGCGGGGGAACAGCGACGTCGAATCGTGGCTGGTGAATTTCGACGAATTAATACTGAAGACGCCCTTCGTCAAGGACATGCAGATGATCATGAAGATACTCGAGGAGACCTACGAGAACCCGGTCGACATAGAGTACACGGTGAATTTTACCGCGGACGGCAATTACCGGATCAATCTCCTCCAGTGCCGGCCGCAGCATTTCCGCTGTCATGACGACACGGTGCGCATGCCGGAGAACGTTCCGGCGGGGAGGATGTTCTTTAAAACCGAGGGGAACTTTCTCGGCGGCTGCATAGCCTCCGACATAAAATGGGTCATCTATGTCGATCCGCAGAAGTACAGCGGGCTTTCCCAGTCCGACAGGTTCAGCCTCGCCCACCTCATCGGAACTATCAACCGGAAGGTCGAAAACCGCAACACCGTTCCCGTCATGCTGGTGGGACCGGGGCGCTGGGGCACGACGACCCCGTCGCTGGGGGTCCCCGTGAAGTATTTCGAGATCAACAACGCCTCGGTCATCGTTGAGATCGCGGTCATGCGTGACGACCTGATCCCCGACGTTTCATACGGGACACATTTTTTTCAGGACATCGTGGAGAGCGATACCTATTACATTGCGCTGATCCCCGACAGGGACGGATCGAATTACAACAATTCAATCATCACCAAGTATCCCGATATTGCCCCTCAACTACTGCAGGAGGACGCGGCTTTTGCCGATGTGCTCCATGTGTATGACGTGAATTACGCGATACGGCTTGTTGCGGACATTAATAAACAGCAGTTGATTTGCTATGAGCATTCCGCTCACTGACGCTTCGTCCGATTGCCGTGATGCTTGTATTCTCGCAGACGTTGAGTGATGCTTTAGATACTCGTCCCTTGCGAAAACACTTCCAATGTACAAAACCATCGTTTTCATATTTAAATCTACAATCTCCGCGTGTCTGCGTCTCATGGGAGAGATAGTCACTGAAATTCCCGGAGTTTACGGTGATTGAACCCATGTTTATCAATGATGCAATAAATTGTTTCTGATGAGTGACAGCTCAGTCTTTAAGGTCCTAAACAAAAAGTTTACACGCCTGTAACATTATAGGGTGGTGCTGGCAGACCATTAATATTGACATTTTTCATTTAAAAATTTAGCTGTGCTAATGATTTAGTTCTGCTAATGTTTTGTTTATTTTAACTATAGCATAGTTCTTATTCTCTCTCTGTATTGCGTTCTCGTTTTCAGATCCAATACAGGCTCATCTGACAGCAGATGACACGTTATTTAAATTCAACAAGGAGAAGCTTATGTCCAGCGTAATCAATGAGGTCATTGACAAGGTTCGCCGGCAGGATCCCGAACAGAAGGAATTCCACCAGGCAGTGGAAGAAGTTCTGACCACTCTCGAGCCGACCGTGAAGAAACACCCGGAATTCGTGAAAGCAAAATTATACGAGCGGATCGTGGAACCGGACCGGGTCATCATGTTCCGCGTTCCCTGGCTTGACGACAAGGGCGAAGTCCAGGTTAACCGGGGCTTCAGGGTCCAGTTCAACAACGCCATCGGCCCCTACAAGGGCGGTCTGCGGTTCCATCCCTCCGTTAACCTGGGTATCATCAAGTTCCTGGGATTCGAGCAGATTTTCAAGAACTCCCTCACCACCCTTCCCATGGGCGGCGCCAAGGGCGGGTCGGATTTCGATCCGAAAGGAAAATCCGACATGGAAGTCATGAAGTTCACCCAGTCCTTCATGCGCGAACTCTTCCGTTATATCGGCCCCGACTGCGACGTGCCCGCAGGCGACATCGGCGTCGGCGGCAGGGAAATCGGTTTCATGTACGGCTACTACAAAAAGATCAGGAACGAGCATACCGGCGTTCTGACCGGCAAGGGCCTTGATTACGGCGGAAGCCTCATCCGTCCGGAAGCGACCGGCTACGGCGCCGTCTATTTCGCCGGCGAAATGCTCGCCACCCAGGGAAAAGACTTCAACGACAAGGTATGCGCGGTCAGCGGCTCCGGCAACGTGGCCCAGTACACCGTTGAGAAGATAAACTCCCTCGGCGGGAAAGTCATCACCCTGAGCGACTCCAACGGCACCGTCGTGGACGAAAAGGGGATCGACAAGGATAAACTGGCCTACGTCATAGACCTGAAAGAGGTCAAGCGGGGCAGGATCAAGGAATACGCCGCCAAGTACAACGCCAAGTATTTCGAAGGCCTGAGCGTGTGGGACGTCATCCGGGAGCAGGGGCTGAAGGTCGACTGCGCTTTCCCCTCCGCGACCCAGAACGAGATCAACGCCAAGAACGCCGAGGCCCTGGTCAAGAACGGCTGCTACTGCGTGAGCGAAGGCGCGAACATGCCCTCCACGCCGGAAGCCATCAAGGTATACCAGGAGTACAATATCCTGTACGGTCCCGGCAAGGCCGCCAACGCCGGCGGTGTCGCCACCTCCGGTCTTGAAATGACCCAGAACAGCATGAGGTTGTCCTGGAGCCGCGAGGAAGTGGACGCCAAGCTGCACGGTATCATGAAGAGCATCCACAAGTCATGCCTGGGCGCTTCCGAAGCGTACGGCAAAAAAGGAGACTATGTCATGGGGGCCAACATAGCAGGGTTCCTCAAGGTCGCAAAATCGATGCTGGCTTACGGCGTGGTCTAACAGCGCCGCGCCGTCAGCTGAATCGTTGCCATGTAACCACGGGCACATCCGGTACGCCGGGTGTGCCCGTGTCATATATGCCCCTGCCATAATGGAATCCGTGCCTCCCGCATAGCGGCCGGAGCGGCGCCCGCATCCATGCTAACACATGGCCCCGGTTCTTTTGTGTGTATACGTGTTTTTCTTATACGAATGTAATAGATAGCCCGATCTTTTTGCTTGACTATAGTGAATGGTGTTAAAGGATGGCCATCAGAAACGGCTATTAATAACGATTGTTTACCGCTATCACTACAGGAGAAGGGCGATGACTAAAAATCAAAAACTGGCACAATGGGTGGAAGAAATGGCTGCCATGACGACGCCGGACAGCGTTTACTGGTGCGACGGTTCCAGGGAGGAATACGACCGCTTGATCAAGCTCATGGTTGATGATGGGATAGCCACGCCTTGTGACCAGAAGAAGCTCCCCGGATGCTATCTCTTCAGGTCAGATCCTTCCGATGTGGCCCGGGTGGAAAACCGGACCTATATCGCGTCCCGCACGCGGGACGATGCGGGCCCGACCAACAACTGGATTGACCCGAATGAGCTTAAAGGAATCATGAAGGACCTGTACAGGGGCTGCATGAAGGGCCGCACCATGTACGTCATACCCTTCAGCATGGGCCCGGTAGGCTCCCCCATATCGAAGATCGGCGTGGAGATAACCGACTCGCCCTACGTTGTGGTGAACATGCATATCATGACCCGCGTCGGCAGCAGGGTCCTCGAGGTGCTTGGGGAAAACGGCGACTTCGTCCCCTGCATGCATTCCGTGGGCAAGCCCCTGAATCCCGGCGAGAGCGACCACGGCAAATGGCCCTGCGCGCCCCTTGACAAGAAATACATTTCACATTTTCCCGAGGAGCACACTATCTGGTCCTACGGTTCCGGGTACGGCGGCAACGCCCTTCTCGGGAAAAAGTGCCTGGCCCTCCGCATCGCCTCGGTGATAGCACGGGAGGAAGGGTGGCTGGCGGAGCACATGCTCATCCTCGGCATTACCAGCCCGAAAGGCGAAAAGAAGTACATCGCCGGCGCTTTTCCCTCCGCCTGCGGCAAGACCAACCTGGCCATGCTCATCCCCACCATTCCCGGATGGAAGGTGGAGTGCGTGGGCGATGATATCGCGTGGATGAAATTCGGCAGGGACGGCCGCCTCTACGCCATCAACCCGGAGGCGGGCTTCTTCGGCGTGGCGCCGGGGACCTCGATGCAGTCGAACCCCAACGCCATGAAGTCGATCGACCGCAATACCATCTATACCAACGTCGGCCTGACCGCCGACGGCGATGTCTGGTGGGAAGGGATCGGGTACAAGGCGCCGGGCAAGCTCATCGATTGGACCGGCAACGAGTGGGAGGAAGGAAGGTCGGACAAGCCGGCCGCGCATCCCAACGCGCGGTTCACCGCGCCGGCGCGGCAGTGCCCCGGCATCGATCCCTCGTGGGAAGACCCGAACGGCGTGCCCATAAGCGCCTTCCTCTTCGGCGGCCGCCGTCCCAGCGTCATCCCCCTGGTGCACCAGTCCTTTAACTGGAACCACGGCGTGTTCCTCGGCTCCATCGTCGGTTCAGAGGTCACCGCGGCCGCCCTTGACCTGGCCGCCGGCACCGTGCGCCGCGACCCCTTCGCGATGCTTCCCTTTTGCGGCTACCATATGGGGGACTACTTTAAACACTGGATCGAAACCGGGAAGCGCTCTTCGGAAGACAAGCTCCCGAAGATATTCTACGTCAACTGGTTCCGGAAGACCGCTGACGGCAAATGGCTCTGGCCGGGTTACGGCGAAAACAGCCGCGTGCTCAAGTGGGTCTTCGAACGCTGCAGCGGCGAGGGTAAAGCCGTTGAAACCCCCATCGGCTACATGCCGGCGGTGGACGCCATCGACCGCGGCGGCCTATCCGACGTGAGCGATGCCGACATGAAAGAGCTCCTGACCGTCGACCGGGAGGGGTGGAAAAAGGAGATCACTCTTATCAAGGAACACTATGCAAAGTTCGGTTCGCGCCTTCCGAAAGAGCTTCTTGATGAACTCGCGGCGATGGAGAAGCGGCTGGCGTGACAGCTGATGAGCGCCCTGACGCAGGTTTTCAGGCGATGATTCATGACCGGCGCGGTTGAAAAACCGCGCCTTTTTAATTTTCAGCACCTATTCAGGAACATCGTGTGACGCTGCCGTCCCGTCTCAGTAGATCCTGAAATACTTGACGTTGGTTGACGACCCGCCGTCGGTGTTTTCCACGACCAAGTCCCATTTGGTCTGGAAAACGCCGGTGATGTCAAAGGTGCAGTTCATCTGGGTGCTGTCTATGACAGTGAGGGATGTTCCTATAATATCCGCGTGTCCAGCAAGCCTCAGCCTGGCGCCGGCACCGCTTTTGAAATTCTTGCCTTTTATTATCACGGTGACCGGCGATAGATTCGCGCCTTTACCGGGCACTATCGCTGTTATAACCGGCGCTATTATGTAGGGAATGCCGGCGCTGTTGGTGATAATTGAATCAGCCATGCCGCTTTTGTAGGCAAAGGCCTTCAGCACGGTGACATCTGCTATGCGCACCGAGGTGCCCACGGCGCCGTTCGATGCCGAAGGATCGCTTCCGTCGATGGTGTATTTGATGGTCGCCCCGGCGGTCGACGTGGAAAGCGCCACGGTAAGGGAGCTTGTATAGATACCTATGGGGGGAGCGAATACCGGCGGCGCCACCTGGGCATAGTCAATGAAGTAAGAGGCGGTTATGACCGTGCTGTTAGCCATGGTTGACAGCGGGTCAATGGCAACCGCATTGACGGTGGTGCCAAGGATTATGGTGAAGGGTGAGGAATAGAGAATGGCCGTGCCGCTCGTTGCGGGGTCCGTGCCGTCGAGGGTGTATTTTATGTCCGCTCCCGCTGTAGCGGTTGTAATGGTTATTGTCGTATTGCTGCTGTACTGTCCCGGGGGCGGTTCAAGCACCGGCGGCAGCACCTTGATGACATATGATGCCGCGGCGATCGAGGAATCCGTGAAGCCGTCCCGGTAGGCAATGGCATGTATCGGGTTGACGCTGTTTTTATTGACCGTTATCGGGCCGGAGTACACGGTGCCGGTGGTGCTGGTAGGCATTGAGCCGTCAATGGTGTACCGGATTGTGGCTACCGGCTCCTGGCATTCCAGGGTGATCGACTGCGGTCCGTTGTAGGTCCCGGGAGGGGGATTGAAGACCGGCGCTGGCACCGTTCCGCTGGAGATGGTGGTGAAATGCCAGAATTTTTCCGCTATCAGGCTGTTTCCCTCAACATCGGTGATATCGGTTGCGATGAGAACGTTGTATTCGACCAGGTTCAGCAATAGGGCTGCCGGGGCAAAAATCACCTTCCTGTTTGCCGTATCATATGAAAGCGACCCCGGGACCGGTATATATGCATCATCAGCCACGACGAAGGTTGAGCTGCTTACAGAAGATTCGGCGAGGTCAGCCGAGAATACCGCCTGTATAAGGGACGCTGTCGGCACGTCGATGGCCCCGGCTGCGGGAGAAATATCGGTGACCTTCAAGTCATTATTGAACACGAGGAAGGATAGGGGAGACGATTTATCGGATATGAGGCCGTTGCCGCAGCCGGTTACCAATGCGGCGCAGAAGATATGCAATATTACTTTTTTTGTTATCATAAGACCGCACCCCCAAAAAAAGCCCGATGCTTTTTTGCATGAGGGTCATTGAACAGAACAAACACCCTCATCCCTCATTACAGTTGCAACAACGGGGCGCAATTTAATTGGAATAGCGCGGGTACCTGTAAAAAGGCATTATTATAATAGCGATTATGCCAGGAAGAATCAAAAAAATGCGGATTAATTTAATGAAAAAATCTAAAAGAGTATTGTTTCGCATCCTCGTTTTTTTATTTCGCGGAGAAAATCGCGTTTCCAGCGCTGGCCCAGGAACTGCTCCGCGGCGTACACCGCGACATGCCGTGCTGTTAAACCGGTTTCCCGGCGGCTCCGCGACAGCCCCTGCACGCAGCTGGGACACGCCGTGAGTATCAGGCCGTCGTTTCCGGTTTCCGCGGATTTCACCAGAAGGGTCTTGCGGTCGCGGATGGTTTCCGAGATGTCCGGCCTGGACATTGACAGCGTTCCCGCCTCGCCGCAGCAATATGGAACGGTCCGGGGCGCGGTGCCGAAGAGCCTGGTGATCACTTTTTCGCTGCCGGCCGTCTTCAGGGGGGTGTGACACGGCTCGTGGTACAGCAGGGGCAGGTGCAGGCCGGGTTCGGCCCGGTACAGTCCTTCGCGGTAGATGAATTCCGCGATGTCGGTGAGGTGGGCGCCGCTGAAAATATTCTCCACTTCGTACTTCTCGAGCATGTCGAAGCAGGTGCCGCAGGAAACGATGATGTCCGAAATGTCCATGTAGCCGATGATGTCGGCGATGCGGTGCAGTAGTATCCGGTTCTCATAGCTCTTGATGTTGGCTCGGTCCTCCTGGCCGTTGGCCAGGAAGGGGTATCCGCAGCAGAGGTATTCCGGGGGGATGACGACCCTCACCCCGGCGCGGTAGAGGAGGGCGATGACCGCCATGCTGATCTCCGGGAACATCCGCTCGGAGCCGCAGCCCGGGAAGTAGATGACGCTTTGCCTGACGGGTTTGTCGGGGTTTTCGAAGGAATAGATGTTGTTGGCCCCCTTCAGGCCCAGGCGCTCCCGCAGGGGTTGCTCGCCGGCTTTGCCCGGGAGGGGCGAGCTCAGGATTGAGCTCAATTTCGGCACGATCTTCCCGGTCAGGGCGCGGACGGGCCGGTTCAGGAAATAGCCGATCCTCTGGGCGGTGAAGCCCACCTTGTACATGAGCGGGCGCACCGCCTTGTTGAAGTAGTAGCCCTTGCGGCGCAGGTAAAAGAGGGCAAGCTGCGTCATGAGCTTGAAGCTCTTCTTGTGACGCGCGACCAGGAGCTTCCGGACCATGAGGGTGATCTCCCCGAAGTCGATCTTGACGGGGCATGGCACCGAGCATTTATGACAGATGGTGCAGTGATCGGAAATCTCCTGCAGCTTCCGGAAATTCTTGAAAAAGGTCGTCGACGTCTGGGCGTCGTAGAGCACCGCCTCCATGACCAGGGCGACGCCCAGTATCTTGTTCCGCGGGTTGAAGAACATGGTCCCCCCCGGATAGTGGGTGTTGCACACAGCCTTGCATTTGCCGCAGCGCACGCAGGAGGCCATGGAGCCCATGAGTTCCTCGAGGTCCGTCGCTTCGAGTATGAAGGCCTCCAGCTCCAGGAGGTTGAAGGAGGGCGTGTAGATGCGCGACAGGGGGAATTCCGCCGTCAGCTTGCCGGGGTTGAAGAGGTCATCGGGATCGGTCTCCCGGTTGTACCGGTCGAAGTCGTCGAGTATGGCGCGGTCGATGAAGCGGAGCTTCGTGAGGCCGATGCCGTGCTCGCCCGAGACCACGCCCCCCAGGGCCACGGCCTGCTTCATGACGGTGCCGGCCGTTTCGTCCGCTTCCTGCATCATGGCATAGTCGTTGGAATGGACCGGGATATTGACGTGGATGTTGCCGTCTCCCGCGTGCATGTGCGTGGCGATGATGATCTTCCTCTTGCGCTCAGCGTTGATGACCTCGTCGATGCCCTCGATCATGTCGGTATAGCCGTGGAGTATTTTCGGGATGTAACGGACCACGTCCTCCCGGAACGATATGGTGGTGGCGCCGTCCTGCACCTGCCGGAAGATGCTCCCGGGGCCGGTGTCTTCAAGCCGCTCGAGCCATCCGGTATAGCGCTGTTTCACCTCGTTCAGGTGGGCGCGGCAGGCGTCGATGCGGCCGACGGTGAACTCCTGAAGCGCGGCTCGGTCGCGCCGCGCCAGGTATTCATCGGCGCGGGCGATGCAGCTCAGGGAGTTCGCGAGCTCCTTGCGGAGGTTGAGGCGTTCGACGAAATCGGCAAAGGCGGGCAACTCCTCCAGGGGAATGACGATGTCCTCGTTGAGCTTGAAGGCGTTGGTGTGCTTTGCGATGGCCCCCAGGTTCTTGCGGTCGCTCCAGAAAAGGACCCCCTCAGCCTCGGTGCGCGCTACTATCGCTTCGGTGTTGTACGGCTTCACCATGCCGATGATCCGGGCGCAGGCGGATTCGGCGTCGGCCTCCTCGTTGGATTCAACGTCAATGAGGAGCACGGCCTTGGGACGCTCTATGCGCTCGGACTTGTTGCGGTAATTGATGGCCGACACGTACTGCTCGTCGAAGTGCTCCAGCGCCGTCAGGCTGGCCCCGTCCTCCCCCGCGAAGGCGTTCTTGATGTTCACGATGGCCTTGGCCGCGTTCTGCATGTTGGTTCCGTAGAACTCCAGGCATAAGGTGCGGCGGTGGGCAAAGGGCCGGTAGAGGATGAAGGTCGCGTCGATGATGATGCCGTCGCCCCCTTCCTTCTGTATGCCGGGCAGGCCGCCCAGCGCCTTGTTGGTTATGTCCTTGCCCAGTCCCTTCTTGCGGATGTCGGTCCCCCGCAGGGTGACGGTTTTTACGGAGGCGCCGTTATGGGTCACGTCAAAGATGACGTCGTCGTCCTCGCGGATCTTCCGGTAGGGATGGTCCCGCCGCCTGACCTCGAGGACCTGGCCCGCGGCGTTCACGATGCGGAAGCTCAGGATGTTGTCGATGGCGGTGCCCCACATGACGCACTTCTTGCCGCCGGCGTTCTCCGCGATGTTGCCGCCTATGGTCGAGGCCCAGGCGGACGTCGGGTCCGTCGCGAAGATGAACCCGTGGTGGCCGCAGTACTCGATGACATCGTCGGTTACCGCGCCCGCCTCGACCGAGATGACCGGTATATCCTGCCCCGCTTCCTTCACGGTCCTTATGGGCCCGATGGCCCGGAGCTTTTCGGTGTTGATGACGAGGGTGTTCTTTAAAACAGGAACTGCGCCGCCGGTAAGACCCGTGCCGCCGCCGCGGGGGATCACGGCAAGGCCGAGTTTTTTCGCCGCGCGGATGATCCCCGGCATTTCACTGACGGAGTCGGGATATACCACGACATCGGGGTACTCGACGCGCCAGTCGGAGGCGTCGGTGACGTGGGCCACCCGGTGAAAGGGTTCGAAGTGGATGTTTTCCCTCGCCGTGGCCTGGCGGAGCTCATGGGCCGCCCTGAAGCGGAACCGCTTTGTCGCGGCGAAGCCGTCGAAGAACGCCTGGTCAAGGCTGCGGGTGCGTTCAAGGAGCCTTGCTACCAGGGGGTTTTTGTTGGCCCCGCCGGCGATAATGGCCAGACGCTTTTCATGGAGCTTTTTGAGGCGCCGGAGCTTGGCCTTATCCTCCAGATAATCGTTATATATATAGGGATTTCTGTCTATTATGAAATAGTCGCCTATGGTTTCGTAGAGGAGCTTGGCGCTGCGGCCGGTGACCCGCTGGTTGCGCAGGACATTTATGATGTCCCAGGTCTCCTGGTCATAGTATCTCAGTATGATTTCCCGGTCCGAAAAGGATGTATAGTTGTAGGGTATCTCGCGGTATTTAAAGTCTCTTTTCATATCAATCCATCGGCCTCAAACCAGCGGCGGCGAATGCGAACCGCGGCTATCCTTATTAAAGGACATGCGGCCCTGTAGATTTGTTACTTAATTCCACCACGAACTCCCCCGTCAAGTGAAATTAGAGTACAATAGGCCCTTTACAAGCCTGGAAATCAGCTGATTTTGTAGTTTTTCATCCCCGCGGGGGAGTAAAAAGTCAGAAAAGAATTGATTTTCTTAACTCCCTGTGCTAGGGTACAATAACTAGCGACCACTGAAGGGACTATATAGGAGGATGGGGGAAGATGGCGAAGAAAGCAGTAAAAACGAAATCATCAAAACCGAAAAAATCTTCAAAAAAGGCCCCGGCGAAGAAATCGCCGGCCACAATCTCCAGAACGGTAAAAAAGCCGAAAGTCGCAACGAAACCCAGGGCGGTTAAGGAGCCGAAAGCCGCGCAGAAGAGATCCGCCATCGCCAAGCCGGCGCCAAAAGCCGACGCTAAAAGCAAAACTCTCCGGAAGCAGATGCTGGTCCAGATATCCGCTCTGGCCGCGACTCTCGATGACGAGAGCCTGAAAAAGCTCATCCAGAGCGCCGCCATGCTGGCCCATAACGAGCGCGTTCTCAAGGAATATTCCCTGAGGAAGGAACTTGCCGCCCCGAAGGCGCCGGCCGCGACCGCCGCCATTGAAGAGGGAAAGGACGGGACCTTTTTCATCATAATCCTGAACGGCTACCGGAACTTCTTCTCCCTCGAGGAGATGCGGAGGCTGGTGAAGGTCTGCCACGGCACGGATAACGCCGCGATCGCGGCTTCCCGCATCTATACCTGGCTGGAGGGGGGGCGCTTTGACGTGCTGCGCAATTCCCGTATTGCCAGTTCAAACGACGCCGCCCTCATAGCGGTCTGGGAAAAAATTATAAGCACCTATTCTTCCACGGATTGACCGCTGATTGTTTTTCGCACGAAACGGCCGGATGCGCGGCTGTAACGGCGCATGATGGCGCGCCGTTACAGCATCAGCTTCGACTCAATGGTCTCCAGGGTGGACACGATCAGGGTGTCGGGATAAAAAACCGGCACGTTGATCCGCACCTGGAATTCCCCGGACTGGGTAACGGGAACATTGTTGAAAAGTTTTGTTTTAACCGTTATCCGGAAATCCTTGATGGGGAAGTCAAGCTTCGCAATGGTCCCTTCGATGCCGACCATTTCCATGCTGTTTACCGCCACGAAGATGCTTCCTTTGAAATGACGCGATGTCTCTCTGCGGGGATCCACCTGGATGCGATAGCATTGCCGTCCGTCATGTTTTATCTTTTCGGCAACGGTTATCAGGTAGTTGTCGCGGCCCTTTTCGTCAAAGACAGGGTAGAGGGGCATGGCCTTCATGACGCGGAATTTAGAGGGTGCCATGTCCTTGCCGTCTTTTTTATACGTGAGAACCTCGATCTCCGGCTCCCTGTAAAAAAAGTCTTTCCGCTTTATGGTCAGCTCTGAAACGCTTTTCAGTTTTTTCGTTGCGGGGTCGTATTCCGAAACAACCTCCTTCCTGAGCGACTCCACGCCGCTGTATTTTTTATAGATGCCGATTCCCTGCTCAAAGGCGGCTTTGATGATGCGGTCTGATTCTTCCGCCGAAACGGGGTTGCTGTACCCAGCCGTCGCCGGCTGGAGCGTCACCGCTGCGAGGGCGGCGCAAAAATATGCGGTGAGATGTTGTTTCATAAGACGCGTCTCCGTTCTTGTTTGTTGGTATATGAGCGGCGGATCACTGCAGTGTGAATGTAACTGCGATAACGCCGTCGGAATATTTCGATGTGTGGGCCACGCCCGACCTGTCGAAGACCCTGAGCATCTTCTTGTTCTCCGGAAGCACCGTCGCGCAGAGCGTCGCCAGGCCCCGCTCCTTCCCTATCTTCAGCAGGTATTCGACCAGGAAGGAAGCGATGCCCTTGCCCTGATAGGCCTCTTCGACAATAAAGGCGAGCTCGTGCGTTTTTTCCCGCGGGTAATATGAATACCGGGCCTCGGCGATGATCTCCTCGGACCGGTCCCTGGATATGATCCCCACGATGGAGACCGTGTCGACATAGTCGATGTTGACGTATTCCTGCATCTTGGCGTGCGGCATGGTCTGTATCTTCGCGAAATAGCGGAGGTATTTCGATTCATCGGAGAACTGGTAGAAGAGGCGCCGCATCATGTCCTCGTCGGAGGGCTTGATGGGCCTGAACCTCACCTCGAGGCCGTCCTTGAAGGACTTAACGGTTTCCAGCTCGACGGGATAGTTCTTCGCGTTCTTGATGACATAGATCTGGTCCTTGTACACGTAGCCGAACCGCTTCGCCTCCTCGAGAAGGCTCTCCCGGTGGTCGGGGTGGGCGATGTCGATGAGGGAGATGACGCGCTCCCTGATCGATTTGCCGAAGAGGTTCGCCACGCCGAACTCGGTCACCACGTACCGGGCGTATCCCAGGGTTGCCCGGACCCGCTGCCGGTTGCGGTCATGGGAAATGACGATGTTGCTGTTCCCTTCCGGGTCCACCGAGCGGACGGCGATGATGGTCTTCCCCCGCTTGGACAGGGCGGCGCCCATGGCGAAGATGAACTTGCTCTCGTAGCCGGACAGGAGGTTGTCCCCCGGATAGAAGATGACCGATTCGCCCGACACGTCGATCTGCTGGACGTTCATGATGCTCACCATGGTGGGGATCCGCCGGATCACGTTCGGGTTGACCAGACGCGCGATCGGATAAAACTCGAAGATCGGGTTGCGGTCAACGTAGTCGTACAGGGCCCGCGTGCCGTAGCAGTAGCTGGAGGTCACCTGGCCGCCCCGGTAGCGGCTGCGGTTGTAGGGCACCGCGCCGGCCTCGACCAGCTCCATGACCCAGTCCGACACGACGTTGGTGTAGATGCCCAGGTTCCGCTTTCCCTTCATGTGAGAGGCGATGGCGTCGTAGGTGCGCCCCGCGTGAAGGGACACGGTGGACCCGTCCTCGATGAGGTTTGCGATGTGCCAGCCGATGCGGTCAAGCTGGTCGTCCCACTTCTTCCAGGGCCGCTCCAGAATCGGCCAGTCGCTTTCGATCACGCGGTGCACCTGATTGAGGTGGATCATGGTCTCGCCGTAGGTCACCGGCATGGCGGGATTGATCTCGACCACCACGGTGCGCGCCATCTGGACGGCGATATTGGACACGTCCACTGCGACGCCCAGGCTCATGTAGCCGTTGCGGTCCGGCGGGGAAGCCGTGACGATGGCGACGTCGATGCCGACGGCGCCGCTTTTCAGAAGCAGGGGTATCTCCATGAGGTTTGCCGGTATGAAGTCGACGTTCCCCTCGTTGAATTCGCAGCTGATGGTCTCGCCGATATTGAAGGTCTTGAGGCGGTACTTGCGCTCGTGGCAGGCGTCCTTCGCGAGAAGGTCACCCAGGGTGATGAGCTGTATCAGCTCCAGGTCCTGGATGTTGACGTTCTCCGAAGCGACAATGGCCCCCACCGACCTGGACGGCATGGCGGGGCCGCTGCTCAGGAAGACCCTGTTGCCCGGCTTGAGTAGTTCCAGAAGTTCTTCCGGGGATATGAGCTTGTTCCGGTATTCTCTCTCTGGTTTCATGGACCCTGCCCTCTGGCGCGCCGCTCAGCGTACTGTAATGCTCTGAACGCTTGTCACGGGAAGCTGAACCACCCCATGGATGGTGTGAACCTTTATCGTTGTCCTGTCCTGGAAGATCACCGCGCCGACAAGGCGGGTGCCGTCATCGAGGTGCACTTCCTCCAGCTTGTTGTAGTGCTGCCGGATCTGGTCGTCGGTTTTCAGGTCCGGCACAGGGATGTCCTTTTTTTCACTGCCTGATTTTTTCGAATCATCGATCCTCTTCATTATGTAGCCTGTCGCGGTAACCGTGGCGGCAACGGACGCGGCGGCCAGGACCGTTGCGGTCAGTCCCGCCGCGATCTTGGCCTGGACCATGGTAAGGCTAACGCCTGCCCTTCTGGAAATGCCCAGCAGCAGGATAACGGCCCCGAGGGCCGTTCCGTACACACCCTTGCGCTTCAGCAGTGCGGTCAGGCTCGGGCGGGTGCTGTCGAGTATGTAGCGCTGGTCATCCATGGATACCGGGTGGGACAGCCTGTATTTTCCCGTCAGCGCCGTGAAATGTTCGGGGTTATGGTTCATAGTAGCTGTGCGATGTCCTTGATGCCTTTCTGGCTGAAATAATCCTGTATCCTCTTGACCACCTGGGCATAGCGGTATTCAACCTGGCGCCGCGACAGTCCCAGGGCCTCCGCCACATGGGTATAGGTGTAATTATAGGTGGCCACCATCTCCAGGATGATCCGCTCATCCTCGGTGCATTCGACCTTCTCCATGGCCTCCGCTATAAGGATCCGGGTGTCGCGGAAGCCGTTGGTGAAGGTCAGTCCCACGTCGTCGAAATCATCGACCAGGGCCACATTCATGTTCTTTTTACGGTAGTGGTTGTAGAGGACGTTTTTCATGGTGCCGTAGAGCCAGGTCCGCCTGTTTTCGATCGTCTCAAACTTGTCGAAAAAAATGATGAATATTTCCTGGCAGATGTCGTCCGCGTCCACCCTCCTCTGGATGCGGGAGAGGACTGAACTGTAAATGACCGGATAATATTCCATGTATGCCAAAGAAAACTCCTCCACCTGTTTTCTTTTCACGACCCGCTGGTTCACTCTGCCTACCTATTAATAATGTTTTTGGCGCATGATAAAATGCACAAAAAAATACCCATGGTCCCGAACTTTTTGCCGAACGGGCGCCGGTGTGCCTGACACGTTGTGTGATGATAAAAAAAATCGCTCCACCGGAGGGTTTTGTCAAGAAATATTACATTGCGGAGCGGTGATTCTCCATACGCTGTCTGCGGGAACGGTCGATCATAGGGGGGCATGCCGCCTTAATAATTTTACGTGCCGTCAAAGATTTTTCTTGTAATTATGCAATCACTGGTTGTATGATAAGTCATTATGAGGCTGATGTCCCTGAATGACTTGGCGAAGCGCCTGAGCTCCCGGTTCGCGGGCCCCGCGGCGGGGCCGATGCGGATATCCCATCCCTCCCGGGGTGTGATGCGGAAGGCCGCGTCTGTCATAAAATCCGGGGGCATCGTGGCCTTTCCCACCGAGACCGTGTACGGCCTCGGCGCGGACGCTTTCAATCCCCTGGCGGTGGCGCGCATCTTCGAGGCCAAGGGACGGCCCCTCTTCGACCCGCTCATCGTCCACATCGCCGACCTTTCCCAGATGGCGCGGCTTGCCATTTCCATCGACCGCCGGGCGGGGAGGCTCGCCGGCAGGTTCTGGCCCGGTCCCCTCACCATGGTTCTGCCGAAAAACGACCTGGTGCCGGACATCGTCACCGCCGGACTAGACACGGTGGCGGTGCGCATGCCGGACCACCTCATAGCCCGGGACCTTATCATGGGCTCCGGGACCCCCATAGCGGCGCCCAGCGCCAACCGCTTCGGGTACATAAGCCCCACCAAGGCCGCCCATGTCCTGGACCAGCTGGGGGACCGCGTTGACATGATCATCGACGGGGGCGACTGCGCCGTGGGCGTGGAGTCCACGATTATAAAGCTCACGGGCGAGAAAAGCGTCATCCTGCGTCCCGGGGGCGTTCCCGTCGAGGAGATCGAGGCCGTGATCGGCCCGGTGGAGAGGGGGGTGGAAACGGCGAAGGGCCCCGAAGCGCCCGGACAGCTGCCGTCTCACTATTCGCCGTCAATACCGGTGTATCTTGCCGGGAGCATCCGCGAGATTGATTTTTCGCGGAAAGACGCGGGGTTCCTCCTTTTCAGGAAGCCCGACTTTACCATACCGGAAAACCGCACTGAAATTCTTTCCTCTGACGGGGACCTGAAGGAAGCGGCGGCCAACCTCTTCTCGTCCCTCCACCGCCTGGACAAGATGAACGTGCGGGTCATCATGGCAGAGGCGGTGCCGGAGCAGGGCCTCGGACTGGCCATCATGGACCGGCTCCGCAGGGCCGCCTGGAAAGAGACCGCGATGCCGGAGGATTGATCGGTGACATGGGACCTACGGCAACGCAACTCTTCAAAGACGGCGTGCGGACTGACGATTCCTTCTTGCGCGGCCTGACCGCCGCACCGCGGTCGGTCCGTTTCATCCGCTCTAACAGGGGAATGATAAAATATTTCGCGGTTCCCTTTCTGCTGAACATAGTCATTCTTTCGTCTGTGGTCTTCTTCATCTATACCGCTGTCTATGATCCGCTCTTCAGCCTGGTCGAAGGCTCCGCGTGGTACAACCGGCTGTTCGAATTCGTCCTGGCACCGCTGCTGGTACTCCTGCTGGCAATCCTCATCGTGCTTCTCTATTCCGTCCTGGGGAGCGTCATTACCGCCCCCTTCAACGATTTTCTTTCGCAGAGGGTGGAGGAGACCATGACGGGTGCCAGGTTCGATGAAAAGCTTTCCATTCCCGCTGTCGTCAGGGACATCTTCCGCGTAATAGGCAACGTGGTCAAGCTCCTGTGTCTCATCGTGCTGATTCAGCTTCTTCTCCTTTTCCTGCACCTGATACCGGCCGCGGGGAGTGTCCTTTATTCGGTCACAGGTTTCCTCGCCACGTCTTTCTTTATCGGGTTCCAGTTTTTCGACTTTCCCCTGGAGCGGCGACGCTACAACTTCCGTGAAAAGATGGCGGTGGCCTGGCGCTTCAAGAGGACCGTCACCGGGCTCGGCTCCTCGATGTTCCTGATGACCTTCATCCCCGTCGTGGGGTTCCTCGGCCTGAATATCGCCACCGTGGCCGCCGCCATGCTCTTCTCCGAGCGCGTGATGCCGGCCCTGCGGGGCGACCGCGGGGGTACGCCATAATGAAACGGCCGCTCTTCGTGGTGTTCGAGGGGATCGACGGGTCGGGCAAGTCGACGCAGTGCGACCTCCTGTTCGGGCACGCCGTGTCGCTGGGACTCCCGGCGGTAAAGCTTGCGGAGCCGACGGACGGCCGGTGGGGCAGGAAGATACGGGCCATGCTCAGGGAAAAAGAGATGGCGCCGGCGGAGGAGCAGATGAGGCTATTTCTCCTCGACCGGCAGGAGGACGCGGAAAAAAACATTATCCCAGCCCTCAGGGAAAACAGGATCATCATCATGGACCGGTACTATTTTTCCAACGCTGCCTATCAGGGTGCGGCGGGCATGGCGCCGGAACAGATTATCGCCGAGAACAGGAAGATGAACTTCCCGGAACCGGACCGTGTTTATTTTGTCGATCTGCCGCCTGACCGGGCGATGGAACGGGTCACGGTCCGCAGCGGCGGAGAACAGGAAGTCTTTGAAAAGGAATCATTGTTGCAGAAGGTACGGGAGAATTTTCTTTCCATCGCTGACGGGCGGTTTCTTGTCCTCGACGGGACGGGAAGCATAGATGAGATATTCGAAGTGATACGGAATGATTTCAACGATCTCGTAACGCGGGTAACGGCATGATGAAAAGATATTATTACCTGTTGCTGGTCGTTTCATCAGCAACTGCGATGCTGTTTCCCTCATCCAGTACCCTCCACGCCGCGGACAATCCCTTCACCATCCATGAGCGGGGCTCCGCAAGTTACACTTCCGGGCCCTTCGGTCAGACGATAAACCCTGTTTTTGCCGATCTCCAGAGCACGCCCCTTGTCGCCTACCAGTATTCATTCTATGACGGGAGAAAGAGCGGCGACCATTTTGTCCAGGCGGGATACTGGGGTTTCACCTTTCTCTACGGCCGCTTCCAGGACATATATCTGAAGAACATAGACGCTATCGATCATGCCGGCGCCTCCTATTTTTCCTTCACCAAGGGGGTGATGATAAAAAATATCTTCGGCTTCGGTCTGAGTTATTCCTTCAGCAAATCGTCGGTGAGAAGCTTCAAGGGATACCGGGGCATTGACTTCGGCCTGCTCCTCAGGCCGTGGCGCTATGTGTCATTCGGGTTCGTCATGGACGACGCGTGGGGAATTGTCAACGGGAACAGGACCAAATGGCGGCAGATCTATTCGGTTTCCCTCAGGCCCTGGTGGGACCGCCTCACCCTTTCCATGGATGTTGTCTATGAAAAAGGCGACAGGCCCTCTGGACTGAATTACCGGTTCACGGCGGATCTGCGACTTTGGTATGACATCTCGCTTTTCGTGACCGGCGACATACACAGGAGTTTTCTCTTCGGCCTTTCGATGCCTCTATGGTTTCACTCCTATCCCTCGGCCGGCATCGAGGCGCATTACTATCGCGGCATGTACGGCGGCGGGGCGCCGGACCGGAACAGCTTCGGCTGTTCCTTCTCCCTGGCGGCGAACAGGTCGGCACTGGCGCTGCCGGGACGGGGAAGGTACCTGAAGATAGTCGTGGACGGGTCCGTCAGCGAGATCGAGAAGCGGAGCTTCTGGGGAACGGAAGCCACGGTGTTCTATGACGTCGCCGCGGCCATCGACCGCGCCGCCGGAGATCCGGCCCTCGACGGCATCATCGTCCAGATCAACGGCGCCGGTCCCGGTTTAGCCCAGGTGCAGGAGCTCCGCCAGGGACTGAAAAAGGCGCGTTCCCGCGGCAAGAAGGTTTACGCGGTCATGTCGGCTCCGGGAAACAAGGAATACTATCTCGCCTCTGCGGCTGACCGCATCTTCTTCACACCCAACAGCCCCTTTTACATCACGGGACTCAAGGCCCAGGTCTATTTCTTCAAGGGGCTGATGGACAAAGTGGGAGTGCGTTTCGAATCGGTCAAGCGCGGAACCTATAAATCATTCAACGAGGCCTTCACGCGCGAGCAGATGTCCGAGGCGGTCCGTGAAAATATTACCTCGCTTCTTTCGGACCTGAACAGGCAGTACGTCGACGACATCATGGCTGACCGCGGCATCTCCCGGGAAACCATTGACGATATCTTTGCCCGCGGCTCGCTGGAGCCGGCCGAAGCGGTGAAAAACCGTTTTGTCGATTCCATCGGCTATCCCGATGATGCTGTTGAGTCGATAGGACGGGGCATTTCAGTGGTGAGCCTCTCATCCTACCTTAAGGAAGAGAACGTCGATCACCGGTGGGGCATGGTGCCGAAGATCGCCGTCGTCGTCATCGAGGGATCCATCGTGAGCGGCGACTCTTTTGATACGGGATGGTTCAGGTCCATCGGTGACGAGGCGTACCGGAAGGCCCTGGAGACGGCCTTCAGGGACCCGGCCGCGAAGGCGGTGGTGATCCGCGTCAATTCCGGCGGGGGATCGGCCGCGGCATCGGACGTCATGTGGGACGCCCTGGTGAGGCTGAAGAAAAAATACCGGAAACCGGTGGTGTTTTCCTTCGGAAATATCGCGGCCTCGGGGGGATACTACGTGGCGTGCACCGGCAGCAGGATTTTCTCAAACCCCGGCACGACGACCGGATCGATCGGCGTTGTCTTCGGCAAGATCACCCTGGAGGAGCTCTACCGGAAGCTCGGCATACATAAAGACGTCATCAAGATGAGCGAGTTCGCTGATATCTTTTCCGAATCGCGCCGTCTCACCGGAAAGGAGACGGCACTTCTGCAAAAGGGGATCGACTTCTCCTACGACCGGTTTACCGGGAAGGTCATGGAGGCGCGCCGGATGAGCGCCGCCGACATCGCCCGGGTCGCCGAGGGGCGCGTATTTACCGGGTCCCAGGCTCTTGACAAGCGGCTCGCGGATGAGAACGGCGGCATCGTCGCGGCGGTGGAATACGCCCGGTACCTGGCGCGGATAGACGACCGCTTTGAAGTCGCAAAGTTCCCCGATGAGCGGGGCCCCCTCTTTGAACTTTTCAAGCTGCCTGAATTTAAAATGCTGTCCGAGCAGGTTCGGGGCCTGCTGCAGAATGCGGAGTATTTGAAATTGAAGGATGAACGGGCCCTGTACCTGTTCCCCTACCGCGTGGACATAGAATAACAGGTGAATGCGACACGAGCGCGGGCTGATTACCGGGGATAGACTGCCGATTCATTTATTTGATTGACAAATTGATAACAGGATCGTAGTATTCAGTGATTTTCGGGACGTTTCTGAAACGAAATACCAAGTGCCGCGCACAGCCATCTACGGCGGGAATTTCGCAGCGATCAATCCCGCCGCAACGGGAGTAGCCTATGAACGTGTTATTGGTTAACAGCAACCAGTCCTTCAAGTCAGCGGTGTCCAGTTCCCTGAAGGGGTATAAACCGAAACTAGTTGTTTCCGAAGGGATAGATAACGTCCTGGCGGATATCCAGAAAAACAATATACAGGTGGCCATTATCAACTGGGCATCGGGCGATTTCGACATCGAGTCGCTCTGCCGGCGGATACGCAAAATCAAGTCAAACAGGTTCTATTATCTCCTGGTGGTCACGACCAGGGAGCGGGAAGGCGCCATCGAAAAATTTCTCCAGGCCGGGGCCAATGATTTCATTTTCAAGCCTTTCGGCAAGGAAGAGATCCTGTCGAGGATGAAGATCGCCGAGCGGATCATCAAGCTGGAAGAAGAAATGCAGCGGAACAAGAAGAAAATGCTGACCCTGGTTAAGGAAGACCCGGTTACCGGCCTTTTCAACCGCCGGTCCCTCCTGGACGAGGTGCTCAAGGAAATGGGAAGGGCGTCCCGGGAGATGAAATACATTTCCGCAATGGTGACGAGCATAACGAATTTCAAGGAACTGATTGAGCTGCACGGCATTGCCGTCATGGACGAGGTTCTCGTCGAGTGCGGCAGACGGATGAAGGTTTCTTGCAGGCCCTATGACAAGATCGGGCGGTACACGGTGTCCGATTTCCTTATTTTTCTTCCCGGATCAGGCAAGCACAACGCGGAAAAAGTGGCGAAGCGGATCATTGCTGCCTTTGCCAAAAAGCCCCTGGTGATAAACGATTCGAGGATGCAGATCTCGCTGTCGATAGGCGTTGCCGAACTGGATCCGAAGCAGATAGCAAAAAACAACTCCGTGGACAGCAACCTTCTGAATGACCTTGTCCTTGACGCCCTCATTAAAAAATCGGAACTGGCCGTGAAGCGGGCCATCAGGATGGGAAACAATAAAATAGAAGTGTTCATGGATTAAGCCGCAACGCCGATTGCCATCGGCTGTCAGCACTTTTTCCCTCTGCCGTGTTCCCGTGCCATCGCAGCAGCACTGCTGCCGGGGCACAACGACTTGCCACTGGGTCTCTCCGGATGAAATGACAACATGATCATCATGAGTCCTGATGCTGCTCGCCCGAGCTGGATACAAAGGGATGTAATGATTGTCAGTGGTAGGATAAAAAAAGGCGGGGTTTTGGCCCCGCCTTCCCAGCAACTTATTTTTTCTTTTTGGCAGCTTTTTTCGCAGTCTTCTTTGCAGCTTTCTTCACGGTTTTTTTAGCTACTTTTTTTGTTCCCACGATTTTTTTTACTCCTTTTTTTTAAAAATTTTTAGCGCCCTTTTTAGGGGAGCCCTTTCTAAAAGATACATTTGTTGCCTTTGCAACAGATTTCTTTGCCGTTTTAATTATCGGTTTATTTGATTTGGTTTTTTTAGCCACTTTTGATGTTTTTTTCCTGCCGGTAATGCCGTCTGTCCAACGCGCAACGATCTGAAGAATCGCTTTTTTCTCCGTATCGTTCATGGTTTCATGATAAAAACCTTTCAGGATGTGCAGGTCCTTCTTTATCGATGACGCATTGTTGAAAAATTTTTCGCTTCCCCGGTAGTCGACGATCCTGTCCGCATCACCGTGGAAGACAAGAAGGGGCATCCTGATCTCCATTGCCCTGTCCAGACATTCCCCGGCGGTTTTCGTCATCTCGGTATACCACCGTGCCGATACCATGCCGTGCACCAGGCGGTCATTCTCGTACTCGTCTACCACGGCCGGATCGCGGGAAAGGCCGCCCGTGTCGAGGCCTGTCGGCATGGTGAAGGAAGGAGCATAGCGCGATAAGATGCCCGCCAGCTTCGTTTTCCATCCCGGCACCCTGAAGGCCGGAACAAAGCCGGGTGAAGAAAGAATGAGGCCGTCTATGTCTTCGGAAAAGGTGAGTGCGTATTTGCAGGCAATAACGCCGCCCATGCTGTGCCCCATGAGAATGAGCCGGTTATTGTTGATGTCTTCCTTGATGAGGTCGATGAAGATCTTGAGATCGTACACATAATCCATGAAGGACTCAACATGGCCCTGTTTCCCGCCTGATCTTCCGTGTCCGCGGTGATCGAGCGCGTAAATTGAAACGTTGCTATTGCTGAGTTCGCTGATTATGTTGTTATATCTTCCCGAATGCTCTCCGACGCCGTGAGCAATTACGAATATGCCGCGAGGATTATCGACGCTCCAATTTTGGAAAAATATTTCCGTACCGCCTTTGCCGATAAACGTTCCGATGCTGTGCGTGTACGAATTCATTAATACCTTCTCTTTTTTAAACTTGTGAGCATTATACTATATTAATTTTTTCTTGTCTAGAAAAAAATTTATTTTCAGCGCACTAAATTTATTTTTAATTCTTCGTTCATCTTTCCCTCGCGAACATGTTTTTTGCACTACATGAACCTGTTTGCCGAGATACTCCAGTGGAACCCGAAAATTATTTTGCGCGGAAAAATTTTCTCGATCACTGGTGGTCGTCCGCGATGGATACATCAGGTGAAACCTGTTCGTGTAATATTCAGCGCTTGACCTGTCGCCGATACGAGCGAATCCGCGCGCGATGTCGAGCATTATTTTTTCATTTCCCGGTTCAGCATGGCCGAGTGAAAGGGCTGAAAGGAGCATTTTGATGCCTTCGCGCACGCTGCGGCGGCTTGAGACAAGTTTTTTTCCTTCGGAAACCAGCCGTTTATAGTCTCCCGGCCGCACCTCGACGGTAAACGGGGCGGTGAGGATCATGCTGCTCTGCTCCTGCAGGTTCCTGAACTGAAATTTCAGCCGGTGAAAACCGGGATAGAGGAACCTGCCGTAGTTAACCTCAAATAGATCTTCCGATATGCGGCGGTGTCCCACGGCGATGCCGTCAAGGGATATGCGGAGAGATTTCTCGTTGATGCCCCGAAAATCGTTTCCGCTCAGCGCGCGTATGGTCATGATAGGCGTATCGCAGCTGATCAGGTTGACGCTGAAGCCGCTGTTGCTCACCGGACAGGAAAAATGCACTTCAGCTGAAGGTGTTCCCCTCTTGAAATAGCGCGAAATGGCGTAAAAATAGGCCTCTGCCTCTTTTTCGAGGTACAGCCTGTCCTTCAGCCGTATGGAATGCTTGATGTTCGTGTAAAAACCAGCTTCACCGATGATTCCGGGGCAGAGATGGCTGGTTTCGCGCAAAATCGTCGCGCCTCCTTCCCGGTAAAGGGTGAAATCAGAGACGATTATGCCTTTTTCATCCATAATTTTATTGAATTCATCGATGAGATCGAGGGCAAAATCAAAGCTGGCCGGCTGAATTTCCCTGCTGCCCCATATCATCACGGTTGGATAATTCACGTTGTCTGCGCTCCTGAGGGAGCTGCCATGATGAATGCTGACAAGAAGGTCCGGTTTCCACTGTCGGGCTTTCCGGGCCCGTTCGTGATCGGGATCGCCCGACGATCCGGTGCGGCTCAGTTCCACCTTCGCCCCGGCCGCGTTCAGCATGTCCGCGAGGATGACGGCGACCTTGAGGTTGAGTTCCGGCTCTGACACGCCGTTGGGCCCGGTGCGGTAGCGGTCGCGCGGGTCTCCGCCGCCGTGGCCCGGATCGACGAATATTTTTTTGTCTTTCAGCCAGTGATGGTCGGCGGAGAGCGCAGTGCCGTAATAGCCGCTGAAACGGTTTTCGCAGGCCGCGAAGAGAAAAAGCGCGGCAGCGGCGGCCGTCATGAGCCGGTTAGAGCACCTGGATCGGTCCATGGGCCCTCCCCTCGATGAATTGCCGCACGGGTGCGTTGTCGGTGTTCCTGAAGATGTCCGGCGGTCCGGTGCAGATGATTTTCCCCTCGTAGAGCATGGCAATGCGGTCCGCCAGGCGGTAGGCCGAGCGCATGTCATGGGTCACGACAACGGACGTGACGCCGATGGTATCGCGCATTTTCTTGATGAGCCTGTCAACGGCGCCGCCGGTGATCGGGTCGACGCCGGTCGTCGGCTCGTCGTAGAGCATGATTTCAGGATGCAGGGCGATGGACCGGGCAAGGCCGACCCGCTTCTGCATGCCGCCGGAAAGCTCCGACACCCGCTTCGATTCAACGCCGCGGAGGCCGACATTCTCCAGCATCTCAGGCACTATTCTTTCTATCTGATCTTCAGGCACGTGTTTTCTTCTCAGGCCGAAGGCGACGTTATCGTAAATGTTGAGAGAATCAAAGAGGGCCGCGCCCTGGAAGAGTATGCCGTATTTTGACAGGATGGCGCGGCGCGTTTCCGCGTCGGCGCCGGTGAATTCAACGCCGTCCACGAAGATCGAGCCGCTGTCAGGCTCGAGAATGCCGATAAGATTTTTCAGGATGACCGATTTTCCGACGCCGCTGATGCCGATGATGCAGAGAATTTCGCTTTCATACACAGTAAGATCAAGGCCATCGAGAACGACTTTTGGTCCGAATGACTTGTGAAGATCGTGTATGACGATTTTTTCTTTCATTTTTTTTACTGCTTATGAAAAAAATAGCACATATTCAAAAAATGTCAATTATTTTCTGGATTATGTCGCTAAAAGTTTTCAATAATATAATGAAGAGATTTTTTAGGAAATCAGCTTCATGAATTGAATCATTTAACAGTTGTTAGGTGATTTATTAAAAAATAATTATTGAAAAATAGCCGGAAAATATTTTGTATCTTTATACGGGGAAATAGTGATCAATATCCCGTGATTTTTTGGTGTGAGAATATAGTGAATGGAGAAGATCTTATATGAATAATCACGCAACAATAATTAATGTTGTAACTCTCCTGTTTTTGCTGATATGGGGCGCCTATGAGAGAGTTTCAGCAATAAGGAAAGAGAAAATACATGCTGGTTCCGAGAACAGGGACAGTTACAGTTTAATCATCTTTTATTCTACAATATTTTTAGGATATGGTATTGGAATTCCGGTCTCATTTGCCGGATATGGAAAAATTGAGGCGTTATTCCCATACATATCGCTCGCCGGGTTCCTTGTGATTGCAACCGGCCTATCGATCAGATTAATGGCGATACGGACACTGGCGGAGCACTTCACCTATACGGTGAAAATCATCGATAATCACCAATTGATAACTTCCGGAATATACAAATATATCCGTCATCCTTCATATCTGGGCCAGTCGTTGATTTTTCTGGGGTGCGGCCTTGCCTTTGCAAACTGGCTCTCAATAGTATTTCTTTTTCTGCCGAATTTTCTCGCGGCTCTGTACCGCATTTCCATTGAAGAAAAAGTGTTGATTAATCATTTTAACGATCAATATCTTGAGTACATGGAGCGGACGAAATTATTGGTGCCATGGATATATTAGGCCAGATTAAATTTGCCAGATGATATTAATCGGAGAAACTGAACATGCTTAAGAACTATCTATTCATCCTTACCATCTCCCTGCTGATCCTCCACGAGATGGACGCGATCCGCAGAAAAGAATGGAAGCTCTTTGTCGGGTTGAAAGACCTGCCGGAGGAGAGGGGATACCTGGTGTTCTCGATCCTCCATCTTCCACTCTGCTTCATTATTCTCTATTTTATCATGAACAGCGACAATGAATATTATTATCTATTTACCCTTGTCGTTAATATTTTTCTCATCTTCCATGGAGGAATCCACCTGTTATTCAGGAAGAAGAAGGACAACGAGTTCGCCGGAACGTATTCCTATGTGATCATATTCCTCATGAGTGTCCTCGGAGCGATACAGCTGGCACTATGATACTTCTCCAAGAGCCGCGCCTGAGTCCCTGGGGGCCCTGCACCTATCTTCCCGAAAGAAACTGCCGGTTTGAATATTTTTTCGCCTATGACCTGACGGCAAACGACCTGGAGGAGCTGCTGTGCCGGGGTTGGAGAAAGTTCGGAGAGTATTATTTCCGGCCGAGCTGCGGCGAATGCCGGCGGTGCGTTCCCCTGCGCGTCCTTGCCGGGGAGTTCACGCCCACGAAAAGCCAGCGCCGGGTCCTGCGCGGCTGCGAGGGGATAGAGGTCAGATTCAACGAGCTGGAATACCGGGACGAGATTTTCGAGATATACCGTGACCATTCCCTGAACCGCTTCGGCAAGGAGAGCGAGGAGAACGATTTTTTCACTGCCTTTTACACCAGGTCGTGTCCGACCCTGCAGTCGGAATACTTTCTCAGGGATAAGCTAATTGCTGTCGGATTTATTGACGTTTCCAGTAAAGGCTTGAGCTCTATCTATTATATCTATAAAACTTCCTTCGAAAAATACCGCCTCGGCACCTACAGTGTCATGCGAGAAGCGGAACATGCCGCGTCCCTCGGCCTGCCATACTATTACCTCGGTTATTATATAGAAGAAAACCAGCACATGGCCTATAAGGGCCATTTCCACCCCCATGAGACCTTCGACTGGTCACGGGAGATATGGACCAGGGAAGGAGATAAAAGTATTGAAAAATAGGAATATTCCCTGTTGTCTGGCTGATACAGGAGACGGGGAATGCCCACTATTTTAACGAAATATGTGACGAAATCGTTCTTTCTTTGTATAATTAATATGCCAGTAACCGCTTATTCGGAGGACAATCATGCCGGATAACACCGGTGCAGGATATAAGTTTGAAGAGGACCAGAGCCTCAAGACCGAGAAGAGACTCGGCGAGCCGAAGATGTACCGGGTCATCCTTCACAATGACCATTATACCACCATGGATTTTGTCGTTGAGGTCCTCATGAAGATATTTCACATGCCCGCCGCGAAGGCGGTCCAGGTCATGCTGGACGTGCACAAGAAGGGAGCGGGCATGTGCGGCGTCTACACCCTGGACATAGCGGTGACCAAGGTGGGGCAGGTCCACCAGATGGCGAAGGCGCGGGAGTTCCCGCTCAAGTGTTCATACGAGGAAGCATGATGGAAATTAACCATGAATTGAATAATATTCTTATGGCCGCCTTCCAGGAGGCCAAGATGCGCAAGCATGAGTACCTCACGCCGGAGCACGTCCTGTACGCGACGCTGTTCAACGAAACCGGAAGGGACATCATACGGGGGAGCGGCGGGGATATCGACAACCTGAGCCGCAAGATCAAGGAATTCTTCGACAAGCATATCACCACCGTGGAAAGCGACGAACCGGTCCAGTCGGAGGGTTTCAAGAACGTCCTCGAACGGGCCATTTGGCACACGTCGTCGGCGCAGAAGGAGGAGCTCGAGATCAGCGACGTGCTGGTTTCGATATTCGACGAATCGGAGTCCTTCGCGGCCTTTTTCCTCCAGGAGGAGGGAATAACCCGCTACAGCCTGCTGAATTATATCTCCCACGGCGTGTCCCAGTATCCTCCCGAAGGGGAAGGTGACATGGAAGCGGGAGGCGAAGCCGAGGCAGAGCCGGAGGTGAGGGAGAAGAAAAAGCCGGGCAAGAAGGCCGTCGAGGCCTTCACCACGGAACTGACGGAGAGGGCGAAAGCCGGCGAGCTTGACCCGCTGATCGGGAGGAAGGACATCATCGAGCGCACCATCCAGGTGCTCTGCCGCCGCATCAAGAACAACCCGATACACGTCGGCGACCCCGGCGTTGGCAAGACCGCCATTACCGAGGGCCTGGCGCAGTTCATCTCCCGCGGCGAGGTGCCGCGGCCCCTCCAGGACGCCAAGATCTATTCCCTGGACATGGGCTCCCTGATCGCGGGCACGCGGTTCCGGGGCGACTTCGAGGAGCGCATGAAGAAGGTCATCGCGGAACTGCAGGGCATGCAGAACGTGATACTCTTCATTGATGAAATACACACCGTCGTGGGCGCCGGCGCCGTGTCCGGGGGATCCATGGACGCCTCCAACATGCTGAAGCCGCTTCTCTCCCACGGCAAGGTGAAGTGCATCGGCACCACCACGTACGAGGAATACAAGAAATATTTCGACAAGGACCGGGCCCTGTCGCGTCGCTTCCAGAAGATCGAGATACCGGAAACGACCATGGAGGAGACCCATGATATCCTGGCGGGCCTCCAGGACCGCTACGAGAAATATCACAACGTGAAATACACGGACGAGGCCCTGCGGGCGGCGGTCGAGCTCTCCGCGAAATACATCAATGACCGTTTCCTGCCGGACAAGGCCATAGACGTGATCGACGAGGCGGGAGCCTTTACCAGGATGTACCGCGAAAGCGACGACGAGGAGATCGCCATAACGGTCCAGGACATAGAAAAGGTCGTCGCGAAGATGGCCAAGATCCCGGAGAAGAGCGTGTCCTCGTCGGAGACGGGCAGGCTCAAGGACATCGAGATCGAGCTGAAACGGCAGATATTCGGCCAGGACGGGGCCATCGAGCACGTGTGCGAGGCGATCAAGCGCAACCGCGCCGGTTTTGGCAACCCCGACCGGCCCATCGCGTCGTTCCTCTTCGTCGGCCCCACCGGGGTCGGCAAGACGGAGCTGGCGCGCCAGCTCTCGCAGGTGCTCGGCGTCAAGCTCCACCGCTATGACATGAGCGAATACCAGGAGAAGCACACCGTGGCGCGCCTCATCGGAGCGCCTCCGGGCTATGTCGGGTACGAGGAGGGCGGCCTCCTCACCGAGGCGATACGGAAAACGCCCTACGCCGTGCTCCTCCTCGACGAGATAGAAAAGGCCCACCAGGACATCTTCAACACGCTGCTCCAGGTGATGGACTATGCCACGCTGACGGACAACACCGGCAAGAAGGCCGATTTCCGCAACGTCATCATCATCATGACCTCCAACGCCGGGGCGCGGGAGATCGGCAGGGCGCAGATGGGCTTCGACGACCGCAAGGTCACGGAAACGGCCATCAAGGACGCCGTGGACCGGATCTTTTCCCCGGAATTCAGGAACCGCCTCGACGCGGTGGTGAAGTTCAACGACCTTGACGAGGAGATCATCGTGCAGATCGTGAAGAAATCCATCAACCTGTTCCGCCGGCAGCTCTCTGAAAAGCATATAACCCTCGAGGTGACGGATGAGTGCTACCGGTGGCTCGGGAACAAGGGCTACTCGCCCAGGTTCGGCGCCCGGGAGATCGACCGGCTGGTGCAGGACAAGATCAAGAAATTCTTCGTCGACGAGGTCCTCTTCGGCAGGCTTGCCGGCGGCGGCACGGCCGTGGCGGAAATCGTCAATGATGACGTGGCGATACGGATAGAAGGCGGCTCATCCTGACGCAGACATCATGCGATGGTGCCCTGCAGAAAATAACGCTAGTGCTCTGACTCGACCTTCGCGATATACCGGTCCATGTCGAACTTTCGCGCGAGGCCCCGGTCGTTCATGTACCTGATTTTACCGAAGACGCGGCGTTCGCCCCAGGCGCGGTCGTGCTTGCCGAAGCACCAGGCCACGCCGGCGAAGCCGTTGGGGTCCCTTCCGTCGATGCTGTACTTGTTGTTGAGGTGCAGGGCTGTCGTGTAGGCCTCTTCGGGCGATGCCGTCCATTCCAGGATCTTTTTCCCCCAGTACATGCGCATGTACCCGTGTATCTTCCCGCGGAAGAGGAGCTCTCTCTGGGCCGCGTTCCAGTACCGGTCATGGGTCCGCGCCTGTTCCAGGTCGGCGGCGTCATACAGGTAATCGCGCCGGTCCCAGCCATGCTTCTTCAGCGTCTCTCGCGCCCAGCCGGGCAGGCACTGGAATGAATCGTACCGGTCGTTGTAATGAACAAAATTCAGGCTGAGCTCCCTCCGCACGATGAGCTCTTCGAGAAACATGTCCCTTCCCGGCGACTTCGTCTTCAGCACTTCCAACGCTATGTAGAGCGGCGATATCTGCCCGAAGTGGAGGTAGGGGCCGAGGTGGGACACGCAGTCTTTCGACGGATCGTTGCGCTCCTCCGGCACGAAATCGAGCCTGGTTGCAATGAAGCGGCGCAGCAGGCGCTGTGCCTCCCCGGTGCCGCCCCTGAGCCACCGCACCGGCGCCACGCTCCGGTCGATGCCGCTGTTCCCGATGACGGCGTCAATGTCGTCGAGGTCAAGTGATTCGCATTCGACGGGTGCTGGATCGACGCGGGGCCTCCCGTGGCGCAGCGGGTGCAGGTAAAAGGGGAGGTGGGCCATTATCTTCGGCCGGAAGGTGCCCGCCGTGTACTCCTCCTTCGGCGATGCCGATTCGACCGGCACGATGGCGTCGCTCTCGACCTGTATCAGGGGGCATTTCATTGACTGGGCGGCAGACGCGCGCCACTGCCGCTGGATGCGAAGGTAGCCGCGGTCGGTGACCGCCAGGGCGGCATCGCGGGCGAGTTCGACGGCGCCCCTGTCCGGGGAGCAGGACTGGACCGCCACGGCGATGCCGCGCCTGCGGAGCCGTGCGGCCGTGTCGCGCAGGCCTTCGAGCATGAAGCGGTAATGGCGTTCGTTCGCTTCCGGGAAGGACGGCGTCAGGCCGAAAAAAACGAGAAGCGGCAGAGCGAGCTCGTTGGCCCGTATGATGGCGTATTCGAGGGCATGGTTCCACTCGGCACGCTGGGACTGCTGCATCCAGTAGAGGACATAGCTCCCGTGCGCGGTCTTTTTATCATTCAGGTGTGTTATGCGTTCGTTTTGGATCATGGTTTGATGAACACGCCGGCCGCATCTTCAATCCGGCGGAAGGTATTCAGTATGTATATTGGACATTGACCTAAAAATATTGTTTTTCGCTTTCCGATTCATCTTCGCAAGCTCGCCGATGAGGCGCTTCATGTCTGCCCTGCGCGTGGTGTCTCCGTATGGGCACCGGGTCTTGTCTATGGGAAACTCCCGGATCCGGGCGTACCGCTCCACTTCTTTTTCCTTGAGCAGTATCAGGGGGCGTATGATATCGAACTCTCCTCCGAACATGGACAGCTTCGGCGGGATGGAGCTGATCGAGCCGTTGAAGGCCATGTTCAGGAAGAGGGTCTCCAGGGCGTCGTCCATGTGGTGGCCCAGGGCCAGGCGACGGCACCGGAGTTCCTTGATGGCGCTGAAGAGCTCCTTGCGCCGGTGCCAGGCGCACACGAAACAGACGGTCTTGCCCGGGTCTCGGTTGAGGTCGATTTCTATGCTCCGGTGATGAAAGGTTATGTCCAGGTCGCCGCAGAATTTTCTGTAATAATCCTGGTCGAGACCGGCGGTGACACCCTTAACGTGAATGTGCACGGCATGGATGTCATAATGTATCGGTATCCACCGGCGGCGCACGGCAAGGGACTCAAGGAGCACAATGGAATCCTTGCCCCCTGATACGCCGACCGCTACGCGGTCCCCGGCGGCGATAAGGCCGTACCGGTTAATGGCCCTGCCCACGGTTTTCTGAACCTGGAGCAGGTATCTGGATCCCTTGTCTGCCGTCATAATGCCGCTATTTATACTTGTCGAATGAGGATTTTTTATCGTACCCGACGAGCTCAACATACCCTTTGCCGGTAACCGGTTTCCCGCCGGCGGCGCCGTCAACAGTCACGGCGCCTTCCCAGTAGGTCACCGGATTGAGGGTCAGCTCCTGTTCGGCCAGCATCGGTCTCAGCCGCAGCCGCAGGTTCAGGGGCTTAATGGAGATGTTCCAGTCAGCCGGATACACGGCCCCGGTCTTCGGGCTTTTCCAGGTGGCGGTCTCGGTTATCTTGATATCGGAAAGCTGCAGGTGCCGGGTCTTTCCAGCCGCGTCAACATAGGTCCCCCCCGATTGTGGCACGATATGGTCATTGTCCTTGATGAGATACAGCATGAGTTCGGTGTTGTTATCCAGCTGGATGCTGAACCAGTCCCACCCGATCTTTTTCGCCACCAGGCCCATGGGGCCGAATTCGTGATCCATCCACGCCTTGCCGGCTACGGTTTTTTTCTTCCCCCTTGCCGTGATAGTGCCCTCAGCCCTCATGCTGGTATAGGAATAGTAGTAGTTGGCGTTAACGCCTTTTTCGACGATGCCGCCGGGGCCGTGGAGGGCTGCCGCCTTGTCCGGCGTCAGCTTGAGGTCGATGGAATAGCCGCACATGGAGGCCCTGACCATGTGGGATCCGTCCCTGGCCTCGGCGGACCATCCGCCGATGAGGACATGGTACCGGTCCGGGTCGGCCTTCCACGGCCGGGCGAGGTTGTTGACTTCGGTGGACTTGAATGTTTTCCGGTCCAGGTCGGTGACGGCGAAATGGCCCAGCATGGCCACTTCCTTGATCCAGTGGCCGGGGACCCGGAAGAGGCACGCGGGGCCCCGGTCCTCGCTGGTGAGGCGCTTGAAAAAGGTGACCTCGAACCCGTACTCGGCGCCGTCATCGGCCTGAAGGTGGCCGGTATAATACCACCACTCCGTCTGCGCGGTGTAGTGGGCCGCGTCGTCACGGGGAAGGTCAAGGGGCCTGACGGGCTTCGCGTGGTCAATGATGTACTTCGGCGTGCAGGATATGATAAGCGATAGCAGGATAACGGGCAACGTTCGGCGCATGGGGCCTTCTCCTTCAATTTGATTTATGCCGGCACCGGGATCATCCCTCATCCGAGTGCATCCATAGCCCTATATTCTTAAAGATAGTGAGTATTGCTGTCAAGAACTATGCCTGAAACCCTTTCCGGCCATGTA
>CALMRZ010000086.1 GCA_937872225.1 uncultured Spirochaetota bacterium | reverse complement strand
ATCAAATTAATCGAAAAAATTAATAGCACTTTTTTAGTTATGCAACAAGTCTATTGATTTTTAAAATCCGCCATACTAGCGTGGCAACCGTGATTAAACATATAGAGACATACATAATCGGAGGCTTACCAATGAATACCATCAAAGCCCGACAGCACTAATCCCCGAACAGGTAACAGATCCCTATGTCGTGCCGGCCGGCAGGATGCTTTCGTCATGACCGACGGCATATGACTGCGCGTAATTTCATTACCGTCAAACAATGAAATTGCATTATGGAAACAGCTCTATTTCCGCCCCCGATGCCTGTTGTGCGGGAATACGATGCCTGATATATTTGTATCAACAATCAATTAGTGGAGGAAACAATGAAACCAGCCAGATTCTTTGCATCTCTTGTTTTTCTGTTCAGCTGTTCGGTCGCTTTTTCCGAATCGCCGGTGGAAATGGGAACCCGTTTGATGAAGATTAACAACGACCGCCCGGTCTTTGAAAAAGTCAAGGCCAAGGGAACCCTGACGATCTATGACAGCAGCGGCAAGGTCAAGTTCACGAAATCCCTCATCATGGGGACCTACACGACCGGCATGGGATCGCCGGAGACCTTTGCCGAGAAATACCTCGCCTACATGATGTCGCCTGCGGACGACCAGGGAAACTCCTATCTCATGTACCATTACAAGACCCGGGACGACGTGAAGTGGGTGTACCTGAAAGGCATCCGCAAGGCCAAAAAGGTCACCGGCGCGGACAAAAAGCTGAGCTTCTTCGGCAGCGACTTTACCAATGCCGAAGCGAGCAAACCGAACTTTCTCGAGTGGAACTACAAATATCTCGGCGATGAAAAAGTTGAATTCAAAGGCAAGGTCTTTGACTGCTACATGGTCGAATCGACCCCCAAAACAAAGGCCATCATGAGTGACCAGGGGTGCGGCCGGAGGGTCTCTTTCTTTGAAAAAAAATCGCACCTCACCCTGCGCCTCGATTTCTATGACGAAAACATGATCAAGGTCAAGGAACTCCGGCTCCTGTCCTTTACGACAAAAAACAACGTCCAGGGACAAAAAGTTAATTACGAAACCGGATTGGAGATGAAGAATGTCAAAACCGGTTCACGAAGCACCCTGATTTTCTCGGATCTGCAGACCGAGGGAGATTCAAATCTGCGGACGGACATTTTCACCGAGCAGTACCTGACGCAGAAATGGTGGTAGGATTGTCATGCGGCCTGCGCCGCGGACCGGCCCGAAGCATTATTAATTGGAGGATCAGATGAAAACATTACAAACGGCGTTGATCATCGCCCTGTTTTTCCTGTGCACCGGCGTATCCCACAGCCAGATCGAGGAGCTTTCAGACGGCAAGGAGAAACAGGCCGCCAAGAAGACAGAAAAGGCGGAAGGAGAAAGCGGCGGCGGCAAGGAAGTCACCTTCGCCCTGCACGGCTACGCCCAGGCCAATTTCGTCGTGTCAAGAAATGACATGGGAGTGGGGGGCAACCGGTGGATCAATTCCAAATATCAATTCCCCCGGGTGGGCGCGACCCTCCAGCTCGAACTGGAAGGCAACGCCTACGATGTTGCTCACTTTTTTTCAGCGGTTCAAATTGAATACAACGCGGCAGGGGAAAAGACCAATTTCCCGAAGTTCTATTACCCGAACACCATGCTGCAGTATGTCTACTACCAGTCCATAGCCGACTTTAAAAGGGACGAAATCAGCAAGGCGCCGACGATCAATATCAGGGAGACCTATGTCGACCTGTACGGGAAACACGTGACGTTCCGGGCGGGCCAGCAGATCATTTCCTGGGGGGAAATAGAGGGGATCGAAGCTCCCTCGGACGTGGTTATCCCGTGGGACTTCACCACCATGAGCAACTACTTTGAATATTCCCGCATCGGCGTGGTCGCGGCCAACCTCACCTTCCATTTCGCCAAGCAGCAGATCCAGTTCATCTGGATGCCGCTGTTCCAGCCCGCGAAGCTGCCGGAAGAATCCCTCTACAAGAGGGGCGTCACCAGCATCAAGCGGCCGGCCTTTGAAGCGCGCAACGGGGAATACGCGGCGCGGCTTTCAGGCCAGATCGGCGACCAGTTCCGCTACGGCCTCGGGTTCCTCTACGGCTTCGACGACATGCCCGACACCAGGGTGCGGATGCTGAAAAGCCCCGCCTCCATTCTCGGCTTCAACCTGTATCTGCCGAATGTCCTGTTTACCGACATGTACTATAACCGCGTCATGGTCCCCACCCTTGACCTGAATATCGGCATCGGCGAAGTGCTCTCCTGGAAGGTGTCGGCAAACGCCAATTTCACCAAGGACTTCTACGGCAAGAGGGACCTGATCAAGAACTCGACGGTCACCTATCTGACCGGTCCCGAATCGACGAACCTCTTCTGGAAGATCTATGTCGGGTTATACCTGGGCCAGCAATGGGTCATCAACTACACCAAACCGGGCACCATGCTGGACACGCTTGAGCTGGTCATGCTGCCGCAATCAAACAAGCTCCCCAACGAGCAGATCATCGAGGGTTACGGCCAGCAGTATCCGTACAAATGGATGCTCTCCAGCAACATACAGCGAAGCTTCGGTGAAAACGATGCCCTCGATTTCCAGATCCGTTTCGCCCTGTACACTGACCCGAAGTTAAAAAAATGGGATTATGTCATTTACCCCTACCTGATGTATAAATTCACCAATGGCGTCAGCACTTCTCTCGGTTTTGTCATCGCGAACCGGCTGGGAGACAGCAGGAACATGATCATTTCCGAGACCCGATACTCCTTCTGAAAACTCTTCAGTGAAGATTTAGCTGGAATGTCACTGATAAAGACAGCCCCCGGGGCTGTCTTTTTTTATTACATCAAAACAACATGGGGCAGAAAATTATTCTTGCTAAATTCAGGCATCGCTCAATGCCTGATATAGACGGCCGACATGGAACAGATTGTAAACGACATAATCACCTTTTTACTCCCCCAAAACGACCTGTTTGTTTATGTATTCCTGTTTATCAGCGCCATTATTGAAAACTTATTTCCGCCGATCCCCGGAGACACCATAACGATTTTCGGCGCCTTCCTGGTGGGCACCGGAAGGCTTTCGTATCTGCTGGTATACGCCGCCACCACGCTGGGCAGCGTGACCGGTTTCATGCTCCTGGTATCGGTGGGGCGCGTCCTCGAGCGGGAATTTTTCATGAATAGAAACTACCGTTTCTTTTCAGCGGAGAGCATCGTGGCCACGGAACGGTGGTTTGAACGATACGGCTATTTCGTGGTGCTGGCAAACCGGTTTCTTCCCGGCGTCAGGTCAGTCATATCCCTGGTGTCGGGGATCACGCGCTTAAACCTGCCGAAAGTGCTGCTGCTGGCCCTTGCAAGCGCTTCCCTATGGAACCTGATATGGATCCAGATCGGCTTTGTCCTCGGAAACAACTGGCAGGTGGTAAGGCAAAAAGCGGGAATCCTTATCGGAAGATACAATATCGTCATGGCCGTCATTATCGCCCTGGCCTTGGCTGGTTTTATCATATATAATCTGGCAAAAAAACGCGGAAATCAAAAAAAGAATAATGCGGGGTAGCCATTATGTGGATGATACCGGCACGTTCCGGCAGATGACCGCAGTGCCACAGAGAAATGTTTTTACCGTATTAATGGGCCATTAATAAAAAATCGGTTCAAAAAATACTTGTTTTTTTATTATACCCTTTGGTAATTGGTATTAAGTCGAACTTTGCATAGAGCATGGCCATGCCCGTGCTCAATTCTGTCAAGTTTGATCAATCCTTATGGCAAAAATCAAGAAGGCTCTTCTCAGCGTGTCCGATAAAACCGGAATTGTTGAATTTGCCAGGGAGTTAGAAACATATAATATCCAGTTTATTTCAACGGGAGGGACGGCCAGAATACTCCGGTCAAACGGGCTGGAAATAATGGATGTGGCCGATTACACCGGCTATCCCGAAATGATGGACGGCAGGGTCAAGACCCTGCACCCGAAAATTCATGGGGGGCTGCTGGGTATACGTTCCAATCCGGAACACCTCCATGACATGAATGAGTACAACATCGAGGGTATTGACATGATCGTGGTCAATGTCAAGCCGGTTGAAGAGGAGATGTTCAGCCGGGGCCTTGCCCTCGAGGACGCGATGAACAGGATAGATATCGGCGGCATCGCCCTTCTCTGGTCCGCCGCGAAGAATTTTAAAAGCGTCACGGCAGTCACGGACTCCGGAGATTACGACGCGGTGATCAGCGAGATGCGGAACAATAACGGGGCCGTGTCTCCTGAAATGAATTTGCAGCTCGCTATCAAGGTCTTTGAGACGACATCCAGATATGACCACCTGATATCTGATTACTTGAGGCAGAAGGCGTTAGTCGGCTTTTCAGAAAAAAAATATATTGAGATTCCCCGGTAATTATCAGTTCCGGCATTGCAGGAAAACCGGCGAAGACCAATAACAAATATAATAACAACAATTTAATCGGAGGTAGTACATGGCTGAAGTTACTCTTAAAGAGATTTATCCAGTGCCCGAAAGTTTCAAGAAAAAGGCATACATCAAAAGCCGCGCTGACTACGAAAAAATGTGGAAAGAGTCCCTTGCCGATTCAGACGCATTCTGGGCAAAGATTGCCGAGGAGTATGTGACCTGGTTCAAGAAATGGGACACGGTCAACACCAGCAACTATGCCAAGGACATGAAAGATTTTAAAATCGAGTGGTTCAAGGGCGGCAAGCTGAATGTGTCCTACAACTGCCTGGACAGGCACCTGGAGAAGAGAGGAAACCAGGTAGCGCTCATCTGGGAAGGAAACGATCCCAGCGAAGACAAAAAGTTCACCTACAAGCAGCTCCATGAGGAAGTCTGCAAGTTCGCCAATGTCCTCAAGAAAAACAACGTCAAGAAGGGCGATCGGGTTACCTTCTATCTGCCGATGATCCCCGAACTGGCAATAGGCATCCTTGCCTGTACCCGGATCGGCGCGATCCACTCCGTCGTATTCGGCGGCTTCTCCGCTGAAGCGCTCCGCGACCGCGTCAACGACTGCGACAGTCAGGTGCTCGTTTCCTGCGATGGTACCTTCCGCGGCGCCAAGGCCGTTCCCCAGAAAGACAACGCCGACAAGGCCCTCAAGGAGTGCCCGGGCGTACGCTGCCACATCGTGGTAAAACGGGTCGGCGACCAGATCAAGTGCACCTGGAACGACAAGACCGACAAGTGGTGGCATGAGGAAATGGCGAAAGTCGACGCCAAATGCGAACCGGAACACATGGACGCGACGGATCCCCTGTTCATCCTCTACACCTCCGGATCGACCGGAAAGCCGAAAGGCGCCATGCACGGCACCGGCGGCTACCTGACCTACGTGGCCTTCACCCACAAAATAATCTTCGACTACCATGATGGCGACATCTACTGGTGTACGGCCGACATCGGCTGGGTAACCGGACACTCCTACATCTGTTACGGTCCGCTCTGCAACGGCGCGACCACCGTCATGTTCGAAGGCGTTCCCAACTACCCGGATCCGGGCCGGTTCTGGCAAGTCGTCGAAAAGCACAAAGTCAATATTTTTTACACCGCTCCGACCGCCATCCGCGCGATCGCCAAAGAAGGCGACAGCTGGGTCGACAAGCACAACATCAAAACCATCCAGCTTCTCGGATCCGTGGGCGAGCCCCTGAACCCCGAAGCGTGGAACTGGTACTACATGAAGATAGGCCGCGGCGAGTGCCCGATCGTTGACACCTGGTGGCAAACCGAGACCGGCGGTATCCTCATAACCCCGCTCCCCGGCGCCATCGACATCAAACCCGCCATGGCGACGGTCCCCTTCTTCGGTGTTGAGCCTTGCATCGTTGACGATGAAGGCAAAGAACTCGACGGCGTATGCCAAGGCAACCTCTGCATCAAGCGGTCATGGCCCGGTCAGATGATGGGCGTGTACGGAGATCCCAAGCGGATGTTCGACACCTATTTCGCGCAGTTTCCGGGCAAATACTTCACCGGTGACGGCTGCAAGCGCGACAAGGACGGTTACTATCAGATCACCGGCCGCGTCGACGACGTCATCAATGTTTCCGGACACCGGATGGGCACCGCCGAGGTCGAATCGGCCCTCGTATCCAACAAGAACGTGGCCGAGTCCGCCGTTGTCGGCTATCCGCACCCGATCAAGGGGCAGTCGATCTACGCCTTCGTAACGCTGAAGTCCGGCGTGCAGAAGTCCGATGAACTCAAGAAAGAGCTCATCGCCACCGTCCGCAAGGAGATCGGCCCCATCGCGACACCGGAAATCATCCAGTGGGCGGACGTTCTTCCCAAGACCCGGTCAGGCAAGATCATGCGCCGGATCCTCAAGAAGATCGCCGCCAGCGACTTCGACAAGAGCGGCATGGGCGACACCTCGACCCTCGCCGACCCGTCTGTAGTTGACACGCTGATCGCGGGCGCAAAAGAAGTGCAGGGCAAGTAAGTCTATAGCAACTGAATCCCAAAAAAGCGGCGATGCGAATCGCCGTTTTTTTTTGCCTTTCCATGCCGGTAAAGACCCCGCTCCCGCCCTGGCCCGCGGCCCCGGGCAAAATTAAAAACTTGACAGAGCGCCACGATCAATCGTTATTTGCAACAACCATGTCTGGTGCGAGGTGTCGCAATGAAAAACGGAATGATCTCGATCCTGGTTTTGCTGTTATCATGCAGCACAGCGGCCGTCCATAAAGGGAATTCTGCCGCTCCCGATAGTTCATCATCGGCATCAAAGAGCGAGATACAGCAGGATACGAAGAGGTGCAGGGAATACGAGGTCCCGGAAGGGAGCGATTGCTACCTGAGCGGCATGAGGGAGATGCCCTGCGGCGATTGCGGTGCAAAGGAAAAGCTCTATGTCATAGGCTACAACGTGGGCAAAGCTTCCAACCCCTGGGGATTTGAACTCGGACGGATCAGGATTCCCGCCGCCAGGGCTGAGGAATTCGAAGCCCTGATATCACGGTATTCCACGGTAAAATGCTCCGGCATCATGGTATTGCCCCCCTGCGGCCCCGAAGCCAAGGAAATGGATGTTAAATTACCCTGGCCCGGATGGGCCAAGGTTCACCAGCAATAAGAACAGCTTACCCGAATAAAAAACAATAAAATCCTCCATCTGCTTGACTTTATCCCGTCAGGTACATATTTTATTTTCTATTATTGCGCCGAGATCCGGGCAGGGCCCCGGATGCGGGGGACCCGTTTTGTTGGGGCGTATTCCACGTTTCTGGATAGGGCACTTCCAAGCCCGAGCCCGTCAGCTAACCTCGTAGGCGATTGGGAGGCCCCGTGAAGCTGCCCTCATGTCAGTTTAAGCCTCCAGAGATATTCCCAGTACCGGAGGCCCCATGAATAACAATGAAAACAAAGAGCCGCTCTTTAAACGGCTGAAAGCGCTGCTGATCGGCAAGTCGCGCAGCGTCTCGGACCCGTCCATATTCCACAAGCTCTCCCTGATAGCATTTTTCGCCTGGGTCGGGCTGGGCGCAGACGGACTTTCATCATCCTGCTATGGCCCGGAGGAAGCCTTTCTGGCCCTGGGAAAACACCATTACCTGGGCGTTTTCGTCGCCCTCGGCACCGTGGTAACCATCTTTGTCATCAGCGCCAGCTATCATCAAATCATCAAGCTGTTCCCGGCCGGCGGCGGCGGCTACCTGGTGGCAAGCAAGCTCCTGTCGCCGTCCATAGGCATGGTGTCAGGGAGCGCCCTTCTCATTGACTATCTTCTGACCATCACGCTTTCAGTCGCCAGCGGCGCCGACGCCCTTTTCAGCTTCATGCCGGCGGAATGGATCCATTACAAGATGCCCGTGGCCGTACTCGGCGTCATGCTCCTGATCTGGCTCAACCTTCGCGGGGTCAAGGAATCGGTGATGCCCCTGGTCCCCATTTTCCTGGTTTTTCTGGTGACCCATGGCTTTGCCATCATTTACACCTTCGTGACCCACGCAGGGAGCATGCCGGGTGTGGTCAGCTCAACCATTGCCGATGTCCGGAGCACCAGCGCGGAAATGGGAACCATCGGTATGCTATTCCTCGTCCTCAGGGCATACAGCATGGGGGCCGGCACCTTCACCGGCATCGAGGCCGTATCCAACGGCATACCGATCCTGCGCGAGCCGAAGGTGAAGACCGCCACCCATACCATGAACTACATGGCGGCCTCCCTTGCCGTAACGGTTGCCGGCCTCATGATCGCGTACCTGCTCTTTCATGTCGAGCATGTACCGGGGAAAACACTCAACGCGATCCTCTTTGCCAATCTTTCCAGGGACTGGGCCCCCGGTCTCGCCCAGGCCTTCATCCTGATCACGCTGTTTTCCGAGGCGGTCCTTCTTTTTGTGGCCGCCCAGACCGGTTTCCTTGACGGTCCCCGGGTGCTTTCGAACATGGCCCTCGACCGGTGGGCGCCGACCCGGTTCGCCTCCCTGAACGACCGCCTGGTGACGCAGAACGGCATACTCATCATGGGCATCGCGTCAATCGCCCTCATGGTCTATTCGGGCGGTTCGGTTAAGCTCCTGGTCATCTTCTACAGCATCAACGTATTCATCACCTTCTCCCTCTCCCAGCTGGGCATGGTGCGGCACTGGTGGATCGCGAGAAAAACCGAGGACCACTGGAAGAAAAAGCTCTTCATCAACGGCGTCGGCCTCGTTCTGACGTCCTTCATCCTGGTCTCGGTGGCGATCCTCAAGTTCAATGAAGGAGGATGGCTTACTGTTTTCATCACCGGCTCCCTGGTGGCCGTATCCATCGTGATCAAGCGCCATTACAACCGCACCGGCAGGCTCCTCGGCAGGCTGAAAGGGCTGGTAGAAATAGCCGAGATGGATATGGGCCGGTATGAAGCCAAGCGGCGCCCGCGGAAAAGAAAACAGGAGGTCGATCCGAGGGCACGGACCGCGGTCCTTTTTGTGAACGGTTTCAGCGGCACGGGGCTGCACACCCTTTTCACCATATTACGCATCTTTCCCAGGATCTATAAGAACTTCATCTTCATTCAGATCGGGCTCATCGATTCAGGCCTCTTCAAGGGGGCCGAAGAGATATCCCTGCACAGGGCCCATATCGAGAAGGAGGCGAACCGGTACGTCAGTTACATGCGGGCCCACGGGTTCAACGCAGAATGCCGCACCGCGATCGGCGTGGACGTGGTCGACGAGTCGGTGCGCATCGCGACGGAACTCGTCAAGGCCTACCCCCGGTCCATATTCTTCGCCGGGCAGTTGGTGTTCCCGGAAGACACTTTTTTCACCCGGTGGCTCCACAACTACTCCGCCTTCGCGATACAGCGGCAGTTCTACACCCGGGGCATCCCCATCCTCATACTCCCGATACGGCTGTAAGGCCGCCGCCAGAAGAGTACCACCAATGTCCATTGAACAGCTCATCACTGTCTTTGAGGCCAAGCGCGACCCCTACATGGAATGGCACGACGGCCCGAGCCTCCCGGAGGTCGACGCTGCCATGGCGGACCTTGACCCGGAAGAACGCGCCGCGGCGTCCCGCATCGTGGCGGAGCGCATCAGGAAGGGCTATGATCCCTATCTCGGCAGGGCCGCGGAGTTACTCGGCACGGAGGAGTGCCGTAAAGCCCTGGACGAGGTGCTGGCAAAAAGGCCGGGGCCGTACGGCACCGGAACTATCGCCCGGAACATCCTGACCATGGGTAAAAGCGATGACGCCGTCGCCGCCCTGCGGGCCATCGTGGAGAACCGCTCACTCGGATGGGGGGAACGTATAGACGCCCTGGTGAACCTGAAGATCGCCATCGACGCCTCCGGCAGTGCGCGGCCGATCACGGATTTCATCACGCCCGAGTTCGAAACGGTCATTTTCGACGCCGTTACCGACAATGACTACCTGGTGCGCTACCACGCCGCTGAGGCCCTGCTGAAGGCGGCGGGCGACAGGACCGATCTGTCTGATCACCGGGATCTCTTCGGTTATATCTGCGGAAAACACGCGACTGACGGAACCCCTGACAGCGCCGACCGTGAAGGATTCCGCAGGGCTGTGGAGATTATACGGAGGATGATGAAGAAATAATGATGATAGTCTTCCAGGGCCCAGTCATAACGGATACCCACCAGCAGTACTGCGAATTGGCCCGCATTGAACTGGAATTTCATGGTGATGCCGTTCATGGCCGTTTTGCCGCCATTTTTTGCCTGTGGGGCGGGGTACCGTGCCTGACTGCGGACGGCTATCAGCCCTTTACGGGCCGGGTGATAGAGCGGCTTAAGGCCGACCTTTTCGTTGTGGAATTGTACGGGCATCTCCGGTGCCATCATTTCGATTGCACGACTTTGATCATAGAAGCACGGGGGAGAAGGGCCCGTATCTGCGGGAACACACATGACCATGCGGTGACTCTGTCCCGGGGACCTCACCGGTAAAACGCAATACGCTGAAAGAAATCGCGTTACGTCACGCCTACTTCTTCCTGGTGAAATATTCCTGGAAGAGCTCCCGGTTGATGTTCAGCAGGCGGTCCCGGATCTGGGTCATGTTTTCAAAATTATAGCTCTGGAGGCTATAGTAGTCAAGGAGCCAGAGGTATTTATTGATAAGGCGGGGCATGATGTTTGAGGCCTCCACCTGGCTCTTGTTCATCTTCTGGTAGGTCAGCTCCAGGTTGTAGATATCCTTCTGGATCCCTTCGACCTGGTGCGCGCTCAGGTTGCGCTTCACGTAAAAAATATCATGGATGTAACCGTAGATGGGGATCCACTCGGCAATGTCCTTGAAATCGGCCCGCTCCTTTTTCACGATCTCCACCAGTTCCTGGACCGGCTTCGCCTTCAGCAGACTCAGGTCGATCTCGGCCGGGTCGATGAAAAAGGCCTCGCGGAATGAAAGGAGGCTCTTCGACACGTCGCCGGAATGGAAGTAGGCCTCACCGAGGATCGCCATGAGTCGGGCGCTGCTCTTGTAGGAGCCCCGGGCGTACTCGAGGGTGTCGATCGCCAGCTTGTACTCCTCGAGCCGCAGAAAGCAGTCACCCAGGTTCAGGAGAAACTGGAAATTGTTCGACGTGTCCTGCTGCTCCCGGAAGGCGAACTTGTAGTTGTCCGCAGCCTTGATGAAGATATACCGCATCGCGTATTTGAATGCCGACGAGGAGACCATGTTCTTGCCCTCGGCGTACTCGTTGAAGACCTCCCACTGTTTCATGAGGTACTCGGCGGTGTCCTTGCCCTCGTCGAGGGTCTTCATTTCCTTCTCCCGGTTGTTCCAGAATTTAGCCACCCGGTACGATTCTATGAGGCCGGGATAGTCGGCATCGATGTCCATCAGCTCGTCTATCCGGGCGACCGCGGCCGCGAACTCGCCCTTCTCGATGAGCTGGTACACCTCGTTGATGCCGTTCAGGATCGGATCATCGGAAAATGTCAGTTGCCCGTTCTTGTCCATCGCCTTTTAAAGCTCTACGAAATTGCCCCAGTTCCGCTTGTCGCTCTGGTGCGTGAAGATTATCACCTGCCGCTTGTTGGAAACATACGACACCAGGTCCCGGAACCGGTTACAGCGTTCATCATCCATAAACTGGAACGGTTCGTCAATCAATAATGGGATCGTGGTACTCCCGTTGATGATGAAATCGGACAAAGTGAATTTAAGCGAGAGGAGCAGCGCGTGGAGGATGGGGGGCGTCATCTCATCGGACAGCCTGTTTTCCGTTATCATCTTCAGCAGCGCGGCGTCGTCGATCCTGGTGACGTACTGGTTCCCCGTGAGGTGGTTGAACTTCTCCAGGGTGCCGTCCAGGAGCTTCCGCAGCTGCTTTTCCTCGCTGCGCTCGACGGCGCGGGTCATCATGCGGGTGATGAAATCCATCGAATTCCGGTTGACCTTCCATTTTTTCAGTACCCGGTCAACGTTGTTCCTCTCCTCGATGAGGGCGTTCATGGCGCCGCTGTTGCCGGACGCCTGGAGAAACTCGTTGTCGATCTGCTGCAGGATGCGCTCCTTGGTCTCGATCTTCTCTTTTATGAGCCCCACTTCGGTGCCGATATTCCTGATCAGGTCCTCGATCTTGCTCGTTTCGTTTTCTATGTCGTCCACGATGTTTAGGGTGTCGATGCTGGTGTGGATTTCGTCTTTTATGATCTCCTCTTCCTTCTTCAATTCATCCAGCTTTTTCTGTATCCGCACCATGTATTCTTCTTCTTTCAGGGAGCTCTTGATCATGGCCAGGTCCTTCTTCCGCTCGGTGTAATTGACGTAGTCCTCGAAATACTGGAGGAGGAGCTCGTAGATCTCGGTCAGCTTGTAGTCTTCCAACACCACCTTGCTCTTTTCCATCAGGGCCATGATCCGCTCTTTGAACCGCTTCTTTTCCTCTTCCAGCTTCTGAAGGTCTTTTTCACGCCTGATCACCAGCATGCCGGCGCCGATGGCGGCATAGGCGATGCAGGCAAGGCCCAGTATGCCGATCAGCAGGTACAGGTCCTTGAACACGTTGAACCCGTTCCGAATCAGGACGGCCGCAAGCGCGGCAAGGGCACTGGCGGAAACCGCGATGGCCGCCCTTTTCAGCCTCCTGGCCTTCAGCTCCCTCCTGAAATAAAAATCGTCGATCCTTTCGTTGAGGTTCCTGATATCGTTGAAAACCTCCTGGAGGCGGTCAAGGTTGGTGCTGTCGGTGATGTCGAGCTCGCTGAACTGGGGAAACATGGTGTCCAGCTCGGTCTTCATGTCGGCCATTGACTTGATCTTCTGCTGCTCGTCCTGTATCTCGTCCTTGATTCCCTCGAACTCCTGTTTCAGCTCTTCCACCTTGTGCAGGTTCTCTATTATCTTGCTCAGGATCAGCTTCTGGCTGTTAAGCGAATTAAGGGAACTGTTTAATTCGTCAACTTCGCACTGGATCGTGTTTTTTTCCCTCCTGAGTTTGTCGTGCCGGGAATCCCTGATGTCCATTATCTGGATCTTCTTTTCAAGGTCCCGCTTCTTATCCTCGAACCGCAAGACTTCCGGGGGCAGACCGCCGTCATCCGCCATGCCCGTGTCGAAAACCTTCCGCATGATCAGGTACTGGTTATAAAAACCGGTGTTCTCATCGAGTATGATCCGCTTGAGCACCGGAAGGTCCATGAAAGATTCCCTGGCGATATCGGAGGACGCCGGAATGAAGGAAGAGTTGATGAAGGAAGCGCAATCGATCCGCCCCAGGAATTCCCGGAGCATCCTGCTTTCGAAATCGTTGTTAAAGTGGTCCTGGACCCTGCTGTCCTGCCCTTCCGACTTTGACTCGGAATAGATGATCTTCTCCGTGTTGTTCTGGATGTACTGTATACGGTAATTCTTATCACTGGTGTTGCAGATGCGGTAATAACCGCTGTCGGACAGGGAAAAGAAGAGGTCCAGATACAGGGAGTTCCACACGTCGTCGCCCAGGAGCTTCCGATCGGAGAATTTGCCCCACAGGACATCGACCATGCTCCGCGCCAGGAGGCTCTTGCCCGACCCGTTCTTGCCGTACACGATGGTGAGCCGGTCGCTGAAATCAATGACACGGTTGTCGAAGAGCCCGTGCCTGTACACCATGCACTTTATATACTGCACAGCCAGTCCTCCAGGTTCGTAAACCCCTCACGGGTGATTTTATTCAGGGACATCGCGAAATCGGCCTTGTCAACATCATGGGGCAGGCCTCCCTGTTCAATCTGTTCTTTTATGATCTTATAGAATTCCCCGCGCAGCGAATTCTCGTACTGGAATTCCTCTATGAGGGAACCGATCGTCGGCACGCTCCGGTCGACGAAGTCCAGCCTGAAGAACTCGTTCCTGTAATTCTGGATTTCATACTGGCGAAGGACAAAGTCACGCTCCCCCGTCAGGACGACCTGCTGGATGGCCTTCTTTGACCTGTTGTTCTCCAGCAGCTCCTTGATGGGGCCCATGGTCACCAGGCTGGAGCAATCCACCTGGTTCCGGCACAGCTTCATGGAATTGACGGTGAGCCGCTTGATCTGGTACAGCCTGTTCTCCTTGATGACAATGGAGATGATATAGCGGTCCCCCGTTTCATCAAAGGTCGTTGCCTCGGGGCTCCCGGGGCACACCCCGATGATGCGGTCCATGATTTTGAACATCTTGAAGCTGTGGCAATAGCCGAAGGCGTAAAAGTCCAACCCCAGGGTCTTGATGTCGTTCTTCTGGAGACGGTACACCAGGTAATCGTTTTTCTCGTTGTCAAAATCGAAATCAGCGTGAAACAGCCCGATGTGAAAGCCCTCTTCGGATATTTTTTTCACCTTCGACAGATCGTATCCCAGACTGCCCGACAGGCCGTAGACATAGACCTTCTGGCCGTTCTTCATGTACAGGTAAGGCGTCGCGGTCATGCTGCTCGAAAAAAGGCATGACGCGTTGAGGTCAAGAACCGCGGGGGCAATGACGTTCCTGCCGGTAAGCTCGCCTTTTCCCGGCGTATACGCGATTTCAGTGCCGGCGTTCCGTAGGGCGCGGAATTCCGTCTTGATTATATCGATGATGTCGCTGCCGACGGAAGCGTTGTCTATGAGGTCACCCCCGATGAGGAAAAGATCGTGTCCCCGGGCGATGGCGGCAATGCGCTTGAAGGTGTTGATCCTGGCGTAATCGGGGATATGGGTATCATTGGGCCTGATCCCCAGGTGAATATCCGACATGAATAAAATCTTGATTTCTCTATCCATACCAACATACCATCAAATGGTGGAAAAATAAGCATCAGACGTGCCATCTATATTGTCGTTTAAAACAATGCAATTCTAAAGTTTTTCTGTACCTTTAAAAATCCCCACGGATCAAGGTGAAAAGGCATTGTTGTCAAAACAGGATATTTTCAGATTATTTTTCGGTCCCTATAGACACCCTGGCGAGCAGGCGACAGGGATGTGGCCGATTCCGCCGAGTCAACAAAATGTCATACGCGGCGGACGAACAGGATGGCTATAGGAACCACAGATCATACGTGCTCTTCAATTTTCTTGAGGAAATTATTATTTCATTTTTTTAATTGACAAATACCCATTCAACGTCAAAAAGACTCAACGGTACGCCCGTCAGGTTCGAAGCCACCCGTGACCCTGATATGACATAACTCGTCATGCCCCGCCGCCGGCGGATGACGGCAAACTAGATTATGAGAGATACAACATGACCGACAAAGTCAAATCCGGTGAAGAGAAATTCAAGTATTTCGGCCATATCGGCCGGATAGCGGTTATTTTATTCCTGGGATTCTCCCTCTTTCTCGTCGTATCGACCATCATGCTGATCTTCCTGACCAAGCCCGAGCGCGAGGTCGTGGTTCCCGATGTGGAAGGGAAGCAATTCATGGAAGTCTACAACAGCCTGGTCCGCAAAGGGATCAAGCCCGAGATCAAGTTCAAGGACATCGCCGATATCGATGACGGCACCGTTCTTTCCCAGTACCCGAAAAAAGGAAAGGTCGTTCCCGAGAACAGCAGGATCAAGCTGGTGGTGAGCCGCTCCGAGTACTATATCGATGTCCCGAACCTCGTCGGCAAGGAGCTTCCCCTGGCGCTCAACAACCTGAGGAACATCCACCGCCATGACCGGACCCTTTCCCTCGGGACCGGCGTCATATCCTACATCCCGTCCGAGAAGGTCGCCGACAATACCGTCATTGACCAGAGCCCCCGCGCCGGCGAAAAGGTCAGGCCGGACCGCAAAATCAACCTCCTGGTTTCGACGGGCAAAAGCGCCCCTGACGCCGTCATGCCCGACGTGAGGGGCCAGTCCATAGAGCTCTGCTTTGACCTGCTCCGGGCAAAGGGACTCACGGTAAACGAGGAAATCGTTGCCACCGATGATCCCGCCAAGAGCGGCATCGTCGTGTCACAGACCCCCGCCAGGGGGGCCCTGGTGCAGAAGGGCGATACCTGCACCCTCCAGGTAAGCTATAATCGGCTTGACAAGCACCCCTACGCGGCATATGAAAAAATTGAGTTCCAGATACCGAATGATGCGCCTCAGGGGCTTTATGAAGCTTATATTGAAGACAGCCATTCAAAGAGGATCAGGTTCTCGAAAAAGGCGGGCCCCGGCCAGAAGATGGTGTTTGTCTTCAGGCGCGAGGGCAACGCGACGGTCACGTTCCGCCGCGACAAAAAACGGATAGATGACATGACTTTTAATGTCGACTAAAGAAAACAACATCCTGATTTCTCCCTCCATCATCGCGGCGGACCTGACGACGATCGGGGAGCAGGCGCGGACCTTCGACGCCGGCATCGTGAGCCTGCTCCACCTGGACGTCATGGACGGAAACTTCGTCCCCAACCTTACCTTCGGTCCCGGCTTCATCGGCTCTCTAAAAAAACACACCGCCATCCCCCTCGACGTGCACCTGATGATTGAAAAACCGGAGCGGTCAATCGGTGAGTACCTGGAAATCAAACCCTGGGTTGTCACCATACACTATGAAAGCACGCGCTTCCCCGCGAGGATACTCCAGCAGATCCGGAAAGCCGGCGTGGGAGCGGGAATTGCCATAAACCCGGCAACCCCGGTGGAATCCATCTTTGATCTTTTACCCTATGCGGACATGGCCCTGGTCATGTCAGTGGACCCGGGCTTTTACGGCCAGGCCTTCATGGAGCCGGCCATCGGCAGGATACGGAAACTCGCGGCCCACATCAGGTCGGTCCCCGGACTCAGCGTCAGGATCCAGGTTGACGGAGGCATCGGACCGGACAATATAGCCCGCGTCGTGGAAGCGGGCGCCGACATTATCGTCGCCGGCAACGCCGCCTTCAAGGGGGGCGATGTCAATAAGAACGTTCGGGAGCTCCGCGCCAGGGCCGGCGTGTGATGTAATTTCTCTTCACCGCTCTTTTTTTCTTATTCCCATAATGCGGATACTTCCCGATGACCATACCCGCCATACCCCGGCGGTGACGCCTATAACTCGACAAATCGTTTTCATTATCGCCATTCCCCGTTCGTTCCCATTGCACGTGTCTGCGAGGGAATATTAACATGCCGGTCCCTAACCTTTTGCCTGCCATGTTCGTCCCGGTGTGCGATATGGTAATTTCAGACAGGAGACATTGCTTCACCGGGACGGCGCCGGAGAGACGGCAGATTCCTGTATAACAAAAGGACAATCTCGGGCTCCTGCCTCTCCTGGAGGGAAGGAGCAATATCTGAACCCAGGTTTCAGAGTCGGATACAATAAATCAGGAGGGTTAATTCGTTCCGTTGGGCATGGCAGATGCCGTCAGCATCCTCGGAGCGAGGGACGGTTCGGTGAGTTGGATAGACTCTTCCGGCAACCTCTGACTTTTCGGGGTAAGAGGCTTCGATTCAAGCGCCAACATGAATTATCTCAACGATCTCCGGAGCTATCGGCAATAGGGTGCATATCGCACACGGGAAAATCCGGGATGGAGCCGTCCCCGGGCGCACACCCCCTCTCCCGGCGGGAGAGGGGGAATTCTACCGGGGCGTTACGGGTCGGAAAAGCCCTCACCCCCCGGACCATCCTTGTCTCGATACACTTCGCTATTCGATAAATGTGGTGATCTACTCTGGAAAATCCCACCTCCAAACTGACGGTCATCTAAGGCCGGATCAGGAGGATGTCGCATGCCTCGCTGATCTGATACCTTGACCGGACCCAACAGGTGAGTAAAACCATGGATAATAATAAATTATGTATATAAGCTTCACCTGTTTATTCCGTCCAGAAAAAATTGTATCTATAAATAAAGCAGTATGGTCCACTGTGTCCCCACCGAGGGGCAATTGGGTATAAAAAGGGGGGAATAAACTGATTAATTTGATCTTTTTGGCTATTTTCTATTGACAAAAAAATAGGGGTAAAAATAAATAAATTCCTAATCATTACAGGAGGACTGTTGTGGCTGTCAAGATACGCTTACAGAGAGTGGGGACGAAAAAGAAGCCATTTTACCGGATTATCGCCGTTGACGAAAGGGAAAAAAGGGACGGCAAGTTCATTGATCAGCTGGGACGCTACCAGCCGATAGTTGACGGCGAACAGCTGGTCGTTGACGAGACGAAGTTGTTCCACTGGCTCGGAAAAGGAGCGGTACCGACTCATACCATCATGCAACTATTAAAGAAAAAGGGGTTGTGGCAGAAATTTAAAACCGCCAAATAATTCCACAGGAGTCGGAAATGAACTATAAAGAACTCGTTGAGTACATGGTCAAATCCCTTGTTGACCATCCGGACCAGGTGGAAATACAAGAGGTTGAAGGAGAAAAATCGACAATCCTCGAGCTGCGGGTAACGAAAGAAGATATCGGAAAGGTTATCGGCAAACACGGCAGAATAGCCCGGGCGATACGGACCATCATAAACGCTTCCGCTACAAAATCTGGAAAACGGGTGGTGCTGGAAATACTCGATTAATGACAGATGACTATATCCGCATAGCTGTTGCCGCCGGGGCCCACGGCCTGACCGGCCGACTGAAGGTTCTGGTGATCTCTGATATCAGGGAACGATTCGACCAAGGTAAATCAGTTTTTATAAAGACCAAAACCGGCTTCCGCGAATTTACAATACTGAATTTCATCGAGCAGAAAGGGAGGAGCGGACTCCTGCAGCTCGAAGGCATAGGCGACCGGGATGCAGCCCTCTCATTGAAAGGCTCCGACATCTGCATTGAACGGGCGGAAGCTGAACGGACCAGGGGCGCCCTGGACGAGGGCAGTTACTATTACTTTGACGTTATCGGGTGCGCCGCCTACTGCGGGGACCGCCTGCTCGGCACCGTGACAGACATCCTTGAGGCGGGCTCCGGGGAGATACTGATCATATCGAACGATGAAAGGAGGCAGTTCATGGTTCCCTTCGTCGAATCGATGGTGGATACGAAGGACATACGGAACAGAAGACTGGACATCAATCCCGTTGAGGGCCTGTTTGAAGTTTAAGATCGTGACACTGTTCCCCGATTTTTTCTCCTCGCCCCTCCGCAGCGGCCTGCTCGGAAAGGCGGTGGAAAGGGGGATCATCGATGTCGCGATCGCCGATATCCGGAATTTTGCGACGGACCGGTACCGCAGCTGCGACGATTATCCCTACGGCGGCGGGTCCGGGATGGTTCTCATGGCGGGGCCCCTGGACGGGGCGATCGAAAGCGTGAAGGAACAGGGCACCAGGGTGGTGCTCACCTCGGCATCGGGCAAGCTCCTTAACCAGGACTTGGTCAAGGAGCTTGCGGCGCACGATGACCTCTGTATCGTGTGCGGGCATTACGAAGGCGTGGACCAGCGGGTGATCGACCGCCATGTCGATTACGAGATTTCCATCGGCGATTACGTGCTCTCCGGCGGAGAGTACGCCGCCCTGGCGATCATCGACGCGGTTTCCCGGTACGCGCCGGGGTTCATGTCGAACAGCGAGTCCCTGACCGAGGAGAGCTTTGAGCGGGACCTGCTGGAATATCCTCATTACACGCGTCCTGAGGATATATTCGGGATGAAGGTCCCCGGGGTGCTGCTGAGCGGCAACCATAAAATGATACAGGACTGGCGGCGCGGGGAAAGCCTGAACAAGACCAAACGGACCAGGCCCGATTTGTACAGAAAACATCTTATTAGAAAAATATCAGGAGAATGAGACATGGACATCATGAAGGAAATTGAAAAGAAAATAATGCCGGTCGACCGGAAGATAAATTTCGAAATCGGCGACACGGTCCGCGTGCACTACCGCATCGTCGAGGGAAACCGCGAGCGAATCCAGGTATATGAAGGGATCGTGATAGCCATAGACAACAAGGGCGTCAGCAAGACCTTTACCGTCCGGAAGCTCTCATTTGACGTCGGCGTCGAACGGATATTCCCCGTCTACTCGACGAGGATCGCGAAGATTGACGTCGTGCGGAAGGGCAAGGCCCGCCGCGCCAAGCTCTATTATCTCCGGGAACGGACCGGCAAGTCCGCCAAGCTGCGCGAGAAAACCGGGAAGGGCGGCAAAAAGCATTCAGCAGCCGCGGCCGACGTGCCGGGGACCCATGCTGCCGATGAAGCGGCCCCCGCCGAAGGAACGGCCCCGCGGGAATCCTGATAACCCGGTACCGGTCATTCCTTGGAACCAGCAGACACTACCGGCGGCATCACTGAAACACACAAGGCGGGCGATGAGTCCGCCTTTTTGCGTTATCCCACCTTTGCCATTGAACAGCAACTGCTGGAGGAAGGCGTTTCCCTCATCGCGGGCGTCGACGAGGTCGGCCGAGGCGCCCTGGCCGGTCCTCTCTGCGTCGGCCTCGTCATATACGAGGCGTCCCTGATCGCCTCCACCGCAGGTCCCATCCCCGGCATCAACGACTCGAAAAAGCTGACCCCCCGGAAGCGGAAATCAAGCCTCGACCTGATCCGGGCCGCCGCCCTCCACGCGTCATCCATCCTGGTGTCGCACCGCACCGTCGACCGCCTCAATATAAATGGCGCCACGGAATTTGCACTAAATCGTCTCATCGGAGGTATACCTCTTAAGCCGGATATAATCATCCTGGACGGGAATTTTTCTTTTCAATTGCCGGTTCCCGTTCGTTCAATATTGAAAGGGGACGCCAAATCGATTTCGATCGCATCGGCCTCAATCGTGGCGAAGGTGCACCGCGACGCGATCATGGAGCGGTTCGACGGGATATACCCCGGTTATCATTTCGCCAGCAACAAGGGCTACGGCACGGGGAACCACCTGGCTGCGCTCGCCGCCCGGGGGCTTTCACCGATACACCGGAGGAGCTACGAGCCGGCGCGGAGCATGATCACGACCGGCGGTGATCCGCAATGAGGATTGAACCGACAGGCATCATCAGGGTTTCGGGGAAAAGCGGCGTTTTCGACCAGCTCCGGGAGATACAGAAGGGAACGGAGCTTCCCGCGAAGATCGTCAGCCGAATCAGCGTCCGCGAAGCGGTCCTCGAGATAGGAGGCAAGCGGATCCATGCCGAGTTTCAGAAGGGGGTTCCGGCCGGCATGACGATAACCCTGAGGCTCGACGAGGTCAGGGACAACTCGCTTTTTTTTAAGCTGGTTGACCCGGGAGGGAGGGAGGCCTTTGCGCGTCGCCTGGCGGAGATGACCATCGCTGACCCGGGACGGATCCAGGCCAACATAGCCAGCGCCATGGCGAAACACCCGGCGGGAATATTTGAATTGAACGCCCTTCTTCTCGGCCTCCAGGCCAGGCACGACAGAAAGGAAGGGGGATTGACCGGGCTTCTGAGCCTCCTGGCGAAACTGGGAGTCGATAAAAACGTCGTCTCGGACCTGTCCCTCCTCCTCGCGGGAGCCCGCATTGACGCCCGGGCGCTCCAATCGCTCATGGTAATCATCGGATTCGACCGGGACAGGTTTAAACAATGGTCATCGGGAAAACCGGGAAGCATGGAAGCCGTTATCGATGCCATCATCAACGGGATCAACGGCATCAATGACCCCGCGACGAAGGAAACCGCGCTGCGGCAGCTCATCGCCCTGCTCCGGGATTCCGTGGAAACGCCGTCGGGATATGTTTCCGGGGAGCTGCCCTTCGCCGATGAAGACGAAACCCGTCCGGTCCATTATCTGGGAAAGGACGACGCCTGGGTTTTCAGGGTCGACTTCTCGGCAATCGGCCGCATCGAGGTTCTTGCGCGCAGGACGCGGGAAGGATATCTCCTCTCCCTGTTCTGCGGCAGGGACGAGACCCTTGATCTTCTCAGACAGAATGCGGAGGCGCTTGAGAACAATATGAAAAACATAGACCCCGATATACATATAAATTTCTCTAATACGGCAAAGGCCATAAATAAAATAGTTGAAATTTATTCATATTTTCCACTAAATAGTGTATTTGACATACGGGTTTAAAATGAAAGACGAGAGGACGGGGGTCGCCCTGGAATATTCCGGGGAGGTCCCGAAAATCCTGGCCGTCGCCAGGGGGATGTTATTTGAAAGGCTGATCCGGATCGCCAGGGAGCACAACATCACCATATATCAGGATTCGGATCTGGCCCAGGTGCTTGCGCAGCTGCCGGCGGGAAGCGAAATACCGGAGACCCTGTTCAGGGCCGTATCGGAGGTGCTTGCGTACTGCTACCGGATCAATTCAGACTTTAAAGCCAAACTGGACAGCATGGGAATTGTATAATGGCCAAGATGAGAAAGATTTCCGTCGAGGAGTTGAGGCCCGGGATGGTGTACGACAAGCCCATCTACGTAGACAGCAACAACATGCTCATCACCGCCAACTCACCCATCAAGGAATCGGACATCAAAAAACTGATGACCTGGGGTATCACCGAGGTCGAGACTTCCGGCATCCTGATCAAACGGATGGAGATGGGAGAAGAAAAACCCTCCGAAGCAGCTGAAACCGGCAGTTCCGCCGAAGCGGCTTCTCCCCCCAAAGAAATCGACATCGACAGCGAAAAGAAGATCGTCAATGATTACAACGAGCTGTTAAAAAAAAGGAAGGGCCTCATCGAGGTGCACAACCGCGCCAGGAACGCCGTTGATGCCGCCTATCGGGCGATACGCAATAACGCCCCCTTTGAGACCCGCGACCTCGAGGACGCGGTCCAGAGCATCGTGAAGCTCCTGAAAGACAACAGCAACATATTCCTATTTCTCTACGGGCTCGACGAAGGGAAGGACTACACCCTGACCCATTCGGTGAACGTGACCTTCTATTCCCTTATCATCGGCATCGCGCTGAAGTACAACCCGGTCAAGCTGAACGACCTCGGCCTGGGGACGCTCCTCATCGACGCGGGCATGATAAAGCTGCCGGTGTACATCATCCACAAGCAGTCGAACCTGACCGACCAGGAATTCAACCAGATCAAAACGCACCCTCTCCTCGGCTACAAGGCCCTGAAGGAACTGGGCAAGATAAAGGAAAGCTCCGCCATCATATCGCTCCAGCACCACGAGCAGTTTGACGGCAAGGGATATCCCCGGGGCCTCCGGGGCAACGACATCGACGAGTTCGCGCGCATCGCCGCCATCGCAGACAGCTACGAGGCGCAGATATCGAACCGGAGCTACCGCAAGAAGGTCTACTTCTACCACGCGATGCGCAACCTCCTGTCAAGCGGCGTGAACAAGTTCGACCCGGTCATCCTCCGCGTATTCCTGTCCCGCATGTCGGTCTATCCCATCGGCTCCATTGTCGAGCTGAACGACGGCGCCATCGGCATCATCATCGGGTCGGTCCCGGAAAAGCCCCTCCGTCCCATCATCAAGGTCATCTTCGACAAGGACCGCAAGCGCATCGAGAACACCACCATCATAAGCCTCCTCTCGGAATCGTCCCTCTATATCGTCAGGGCCCTCGACGAGGCGGAGGTGGGCATCAACATCTTTGACGTGCTGTAGGGCCCGGTGTCAGACGGCTGCCACAACCGGGACTTCGGCACCGACGGCGAAGACCGCGCCGCTGATTTTCTTGAGAAAAACCGGTTCAGCATCCTGGAGCGCAATTACCGCTTCGGCAGATACGGCGAGATCGACATCATCGCCCGGAGGGAGGACCTCGTCATCTTTGCCGAAGTGAAGAACCGCGGTACCGAACGCTACGGCGGCGCCCTCTATTCAATAAGCGCGCGGAAAAAGAAAAGCCTGAAAACAACGGCCCGGGCCTTTCTTGCCTCCAGCCCCGAGCATGACCGGCCCGGGACCACCTTCCGCTTCGATCTCATTTCAGTGCGGGATGATGCGATAGAATGGATTGAGGATATGTTCCGGTAACGCACCGGGGCATGCCGCGGTCACTTCCTGAGGGAACGGTACTCGCGCACCATCTTTCTGTTGATAAAGGTCATCACGGAGGGGGCGAACCTGCTGATCCACCAGAGCACCTTCGCGTGGAACGGAAATATTATCATCGTCTTTTCCCTGGCAACGCCGTCGAGGATGATCTCCGCGGCCCGGTCCGGCGTTATGAGCCGCCGGGGCATGAATTCCATGTAGGTCTCCCGGTCCGTTCCGACGATCTCTATGGCGTCGTAAAAGGAGGTCCTCACGATCCCGGGACACACCAGGGTCATGCGCACGCCCAGTCCTTCCATCTCATGGCGCAGGGCTTGAGAGAGCCCCACCACCCCGTACTTGGCCGCCGTATAGGGCGCGTTGATGGAAAAGGGCGCGAACCCGGCCATGGAGGCGACGTTGACGATGTGGCCGCTCCCCTGCCGGGCCATGACCGCGTAGGCGGCCATGGTGCCGTAGAGGACGCCGAAGAGGTTCACGTCGAAAATCTTGCGCCACTGTCCGATCGTCAGGTCCCGGGCGTCCGCCGAAATACCGATGCCCGCGTTATTAACGTAATAATCGAGGGAGCCTAATTCGGCGGCGGCCTCTTCCACGGCCCTGAACACGGCGCTTTCATCGCCCACATCGAGCGTTATGGCGCGCGCGCTGCAACCCATGGCATTGATCTCGTCGACCGCGCGCCGGGCCTCCTCACCGTTGATGTCCGCCACCACGACCCTGGCCCCCCGTGCCGCAAGGCCGCGGCAAAGGGACCGGCCCATGCCGGAGGCCCCTCCGGTCACGATGGCGGTTTTGCCTTTATATGGATTTTTCATGTTAATTCCAGCCCCCTCAATCCCCCGAAGGGTGACTTACATAATAATAGATCAATCCCCAATCATCGCATGCTTATTTCCGCCAGCCCCCCCTTAGGGGGGAGGTCGGGGGGCACAACAGTAAATAGAGAATGTTCAAATCAATGATAAAAAGTCAAGCTTTATGATCATAAGAAGTTGACACTGCTTTAAGGCCAACCCACTCTTACACAACGTATTACCTTAAAAAAAAGGAATGTAAAAATGGCAAAAGAAAAGCTCTTCACACCGGGGACCATCGGCCCCCTGAAAATCAGAAACAGGACCATACGGTCCGCCGGTTTCGAGGGGATGTGCCCCGGCGGCTTCCCCTCGGATTCACTCATCAACTATCACCGGTCCGTGGCCGCCGGCGGCATCGGGATGACCACCGTGGCCTATGTTTCGGTGACCAACGGCGGCCGCACCTTCAGCCACCAGGCATGGATGCGGCCCGAGGCCATACCCCATTTCAGAAAGCTCACCGATGCGGTGCACCGCGAGGGGGCCGCCGTTTCGGTGCAGCTCGGTCACGCCGGCAACATGGGGGACAGCAAGGTCTCCGGCCAGCGCGCCGTTTCGCCGTCAGGAAAATTCTGCCTGTTCGGCCTCACCCTTCCCCGGAAGATGTCGGAGCCGGATATCGAGGAGATGGCCCGGGCCCACGGCAGGGCCGTAGCTATGGCCCGGGAAGCGGGCTTTGACGCGGTGGAGATACACGCCGGCCACGGCTACCTTATCAGCCAGTTCCTGTCCCCCTTCACCAACCGGCGCACGGACCGCTTCGGCGGCTCCCTGGAGAACCGCGCCCGCTTTCTCAGGATGGTCATGGCGGAAGCAAAAAAGGCCGCGGGAAAGAAAACGGCTGTCCTGGTGAAAACGAACCTGGAGGACGGGTTCTCCGGCGGCATGGATAAAAACGAGGGGATCGAAGTAGCCAGAATCCTTGAAAATGAGGGCGCCGACGCCCTGGTCCTCTCCGGGGGCTTCACGAGCAAGACCCCCTTTTACATGTTGCGCGGCCTCACGCCGCACCGGGAGCTGATCAGCTACCAGAAGGACCCGCTGATCAAACTGGGAATGATGGGCTTTTCCCGCATCATGATCAGGGACTATCCCTACCGCGAGGCCTTTTTCCTTGAAGACGCTCTGAAAGTCCGCGAAGCGGTGAAACTCCCCCTGGTCTACGTGGGAGGACTCGTTTCCCGGAAAAAAATAGACGAGGTCCTCGGCAAAGGCTTCGACTTCGTGGCCATCGCGCGGGCCCTGGTGGCGGACGCCGGGTTCGTGAACAGGATCAGGGAAGATCCCGCCCATGTTTCAAAATGCCTCCGCTGCGGTCCCTGCAACAGCTGCGTGGCCACCATGTACATGGGCGAGATGCGCTGCACCTTCGAGAGTTGAGGCGCGAGAGAGCAAGATGGAACATCTAGTATGAGCGGCGTGCCTTTCGCTCACTCCGCCGCAAATAGAACATCCTGTCCTAGCGGCTCCGGCAGCCATCCTGGCTGCCTGTTCGCTGAAAGGCGGCACTGCTCTAACATCCCCGCAGGGCAGCAGGGCAGGGAAACTGCATCACTCTCCCGGCTCTTTCACGTAGAGCTGCCTGGCTATCCGGTGCATCGGCATCTTTCTCCTGAAAAGAAGAAAGTACGCTACAAGGGAAAAGACCGGTATGCCGATGAAGTAAGCAGCCAGGAGGCTCCCGGTCGCTTCCCTGATCCCCATGACCGTAAGAGCTGCAAGGATCGCAAGGCCGAGACACAGGACCCACTGGGTCGCGAAATACACGACAAGGATCCGCGGCACGCCGGGAACCCTGTCGGACGGGATTGTCCTGTCCATCTTTGCCCCTTCCCGGGTGAAATTGACAAAGCCGTAGATGAGCATGGGAGCGAAAAACAGGGCCATGACCACCAGCGTCCACCATACCCTGCTGGCGTAGAAGAAAGATATCCCCATCATTTTGCCCGGCTCCCACAGGGCGCCGTTGTTCACGCTCATGTCATAGAGGAAGCGCTGGTAGCCGGTGCAGTCCCACCCGCACACCAGGATGAACCAGAAAATGATCCATGCCACCATCCAGTTGGCGTGGGCCCCGTAATAGTTCTTCTTTTTTATCAGCCACCACGTGGTCCAGTAGCCCGCGATACCCTGGGTGATGTTGGTCACCGCGAAGATGGTCACCAGCCATGCCGGGATGTCGCTGAACGTGGTGGCCACCTGCATTGTTTCCCACTGCGTGTGCTCCCAGAGAAGATATAGCCCCGAGGGCGCGAAAAAAATCGAAAGAAACAGAAGGATGAATATATACCACTTGTTGTTAAACGGCTTTTCCTCCTTTTCAAGCTGCCGTGCCGCCGCGGCCGCAAAGGTCGCGCCGAAGGCGTACGACCAGACGATATCAACCTGTACCATGTAAGACCTCCATACTGTTATATCAGGAACCGGCATCTTCAGCGCCGGTATTCCTTTCATCATTTTAAAAACAGATGTGTTGTTTTCCGCACGTGTCATTACGAACCCCGCCTGCCGGGGTGAGGTGTAGGGGCACGGCATGCCGTGCCCCTACACCTCACTAACTAATCCCTGTATTTTGCAATGATGCTCTCCACCGACACATCCGAAGCGCCGCAGTCGGTCACGATCATATCGATTATTTCCCCTATCATCTTCCTGTTGCCCTTCAGCTTCCGGGCAGCCTCCTTGTCGGGAACAATCGAATCCAGGTATGCGAAATAAAACTGCATCGAGGCCTTTTCAACGCTGTCATAGGTGGCGCCTGACTGGACTATATTCTTTATTGAATTCCGGTCTTTCTGTATTATAGACTGCAGGGCCGCCCGGTCCCTGACGAACTTTGCCAGCCTGTTGTACAGGAGGTTCCGTATGTAGGCCTCGTTCTTCGTCCTGGTATCGATGGCCCGCTCCTCTTCCGAGCCCCGCGCCGCGTCACTGTATTTCCTGTTCGGCACCATGGTCCTGAGCTTTTTCAGCGTCTCGTAGGGATAACTCTTCATGACGGCATAGGCCACCCGTTTCGGGATGTCCCCCGCCGGATCCACCAGGAGCCTGTATATGAACTTGGTCCTGTTGCGCCCGAGGAATTCCATGTCGAAGACGCCGTTCATCATGGTGACCCGCACCCTGTTCTTTTCCAAAGGTATTTTGATCTCTTCTGTCGCCCCGAAGGAAATGGCCGCCCGGGCCTTGTCCCAGTCATACACGGTTTTATCCTTCAGCGCCACGTCCCGCTCCTGGATGATGGGCGGCTTCAGCACCAGGTAGATGGCCATGGTGTTCCGGTCATACTGCTTTTCCACCTGCGCTCCGTAGCAGTCGGCGATCCAGTTACGGTAGGCAGGGACGTCACGGAGCACTTCGCCGAGGACCTCCATCTTTTCATCAATGGCGGTGACCGCCATGTACTCCATCAGGTCCGTGCCCGGGACCGACCGCTCATAGACCTTTATCCCGCCGCTGTTCTTTACCAGTGACCATGATCCGTCGGCACCGGCATAGGCATCATAGATGATGGTTAAGGATACAATTGCCGTGAGAATAATTAATAGCCTCTTCATAATGATCAAACACCTCCATAGTATTATATTTTTCTTACAAACCGTCCAGCTAGTCTTTTATTAATGCATGAAGCGTGCCAATAAAAATCTACCTGCCTGTCCTCTCATATAAATTTGATATTTTGCATAATAAATGAATTTAATGACCCCCCTGCCCCCCGAGGGGACATGGATTAGTACATTAAAATAGTCATCAGGTCTTTTTCTGCACGCCCCTCCGGGGCCAACGCAATCGGTACATCCTGTACCTGCGTTGGCATCAACCTCATCCTGAGAACGCGGGTCGTGGGGGGATATATTACGTGGGGCTAATGCTGGCTATTGATTGAATGCATCCTATATTCAATGTTTTTGTCCCAGATCATAGCCGTCTGTCCCGTTTTTCGGACAGATAACACCTGATATGGTCAAAAGATACGGTGAGAGAAAATAATCAGTCGGTAATCCCGTACTTCTGCAGCTTGTTAAAGAGGGTCGACTTGGGCAGGCCGGTGATTTCAGCCGCTTTCCGTACATTGCCCTTTGACTGCCGGTACGCCTCGGCAAGAAATTCCCGTTCGATGCGCTCGATCTCAGCGGCGACATCGCAGCCGTTGCGGACCGCGTCCTCGATATAGGTCTTCATCGTGGCGTAAAAATCCATCATCCGCGCCGTGTCCGAGATCGCGCCGATCGCCTCCAGGTCCTTTTCGGAAATCTTGTTCTTGTCGGTCATCACGAGCATGCGGTGGACCAGGTTCTCCAGTTCCCTCACGTTGCCCCGCCATTCCCGGGACGTGAGAAAACGCATGGCCGATACGGTGAATTCGATGCTCCTGGCGCCGGTGTAATCATACTTCCGTATAAAATGATCGACCAGGAGGGGGATATCCTCCCGCCGTTCCCGGAGAGGCGGCAGGTAGACCGGAAGGCCGTTGATCCGGTAGAAGAGGTCTTCCCGGAAATCGCCCTTCCGTATCTTTTCTTCAAGGTTCTGGTTCGTGGCCGTGATGATCCGGACATCGACCCTGATGGTCGACTCGCCGCCGATGCGCTCGAACACGCCCTCCTGGAGCACGCGGAGGAGCTTGGTCTGGAGCTTCGGGCTCATGTCGCCGATCTCGTCAAGGAAGATGGTCCCGCCGCCCGCCAGTTCGAACTTCCCCTTCCGCTGGCGGTCAGCCCCGGTAAAGGCGCCCTTCTCGTGGCCGAAGAGCTCGCTTTCCAGGAGCTCCGAGGGAATGGCCGAACAGTTCAGCTTGATGAAGGGCTTGTCCCGCCGGGGCCCCAGTGCATAGAGGGCGTCGGCGACGAGCTCCTTGCCGGTGCCGCTTTCCCCCCTGATGATGACCGGGATGTTTGACTTCGCCGCCTTTTCAATCAGGCTGAAGATATCCTTCATCTTCCGGCTCTGGCCGATGATATTCTGGAAGCTGGAGGAATAGTCGAGCTCCTCGTGAAGGTACACGCTCTCGCTCTTCAACTGCTCCAGCAGCCTCGAGTTTTTTATTGAAATGGCCGCCTGCTCGGACAGGACCCCGAGAAGGGTGCGGTCATATTCCGAGAAGACCCTCCCGGTTCCGCAGGCAATGACCAGTGCCCCCGCGACGGCGCCGTCAACGGTTACCGGCAGCCCGTACAGGCTCCTGATGGAGGAGCCCTTCAGGGCCGCGGCGATGCCGGTATCACCGGCACCGCCTTTCGAAGGCACCGCAAGGGCCGCGGCCGTGTCCATGATCTTCCCGCCTATCATGCATTCCATGTCCCCGCCGGTAGTGCAGGAAAAACTTTTCGTTTCGGTGATGACCTCCATCGAACCGGTCCGTCCGTTCCTGATGACCATAAAGCAGCGGTCTGCCTGGAGGAGCTTGTTCGTCTCCTGTGCTATGTTGCCGAGCGTCTTTGCCAGCTCTTCAGGGGAGGATATCTTGCGCCCTATCTCCATCAGGGACGCGATTTCCTTCACGTGCTTCTCTCCCATCTGGTACCAGGCCATGATGTAGTCTCCCAGCATCCTGGAAAAGACAAGGCCCATGACCGAAATGAGGAGCAAAAACGCCAGGCGGTCAATCACCAGTATGTAATCCACGGGCACCTCGTGATAGGCGCGGTCGAACCATGAGAGCATGATGATGACCGGCACGCACAGGGCGACGCTGAAGACCGTGTAGCGGGTGCGGTACCTGATGCCGCCGCTGAAGCCGATCAGGTAATAGATGATGACGAGGGGGTCCTGCATGACGCCGGTGCGGTTCATCGTGTAAAAGGAAAGGGTGATGATGCTGGTCGTCACGAAGGCGGTATCGAGAAAAAGCGTCACGAAGCCGATCCAGGACCGGTAATGGCCCTTCTGCAAAAACAGGTATATGCCCGCGGCAATGGCGGACATGATGATCCATTTGCCGATGCTCAGGAGCCAGTAGGAGGGAAGGAGATACCCCAGGAGAAAACGGAGCGCGAAAATGAGGGGGATGAAGGCAAGGAGAATGACCAGCCTGAAACGGGCCACTAGGAGCTCGCCGCTCCTCTGTTTGTCTTCGAAAATTTCCTCGATCAAATTCAGGCGTTCCTTGGGTGCCATGACAATGAAGGTAGTATCCGTCGGTTTTTTTTCAAATGTTTTTTAGAATGTGATGAATTATATTTCCATGCTGCAGTCAGGGTCACGTGGCCCCGCCTATTACAAACGCGCGGCCCCCTCTTCAATATAAATAAAAAATTTTTCTTGTATATAATCGGTCCGGTCTAATAATTATCCCATATGGCTCGAAACTAATAACCGGTTTTAGATATCCGTAGACTACACCAAACACCACTCAGAAGGAGTCGCATATGAACGTCAAAGAACTGTTTGATCTCAAGGGAAAGAAGGCGATCGTTACCGGGGGAGGCCGGGGCATCGGAAGCTTCATAGCCACCGGACTCGCAGAGGCAGGCGCGGACCTGATAATCGCGTCGCGTAAAATCCAGAACCTCGAAAAAGAGGCAAAAGAACTTCAGTCGCTCGGCGTGAAGGTCATCCCGGTCAAATGCGACATTGAATCCAAGGAAGACATCGATAACCTGGTAAAGACGGCGGTCCAGGAATTCGGAACGGTAGACATCCTGGTTAACAACGCCGGCATAACCTGGGGCGCGCCGACCCTTGACTTCCCCCTGGAGAAGTGGGACAAGGTCTTCAATATCAACGTCAGGGGACTGTGGATCCTCACCCAGCAGGTCGCCAAAATCATGAAAGAAAAAGGCGGGGGGAAGATCATAAACATCTCCTCCATATTCGGATCGCGCGGCTCCCTCGAAATAGCCCACCCTGCCGTGCCCTACAACTCTTCAAAAGCCGCGGTCGAGATACTCACCAAAAACCTGGCTGTCAAGCTGGCCCAGTACAAGATATACGTCAACGCCATCGCCCCGGGGTTCTTCCACACCGACATGATGGAATACATTTTCAAGCCGGAGATGAAGCCCATCCTTGACGCGATGGTCGGCCAGATCCCCCTCATGAAGGTCGGCGAAGAGAACGAGATAAAAGGCCTCGCTCTCTTCCTCGCTTCCAAGGCTTCGGATTACGTCACCGGCGCCGTAATTCCGGTCGACGGCGGACTCGGAGCGAAATAACGATTTTTCCGCAAGCGGAATAAACAGAAAAAACCCGGCGTCAGGCCGGGTTTTTTTATTTGCATGAATTATGACGCCGTCAGCCTTGCAGGACGCGGCGAAGGACGGCCGCGACATCTTCTATGCGGTACGGCTTCACCAGGACGTCGCAGAACCCGAAATCCGCGAACCGCGACATCACCGGGTCGGATGAGTACCCGCTGGACACAATGGCCCTGACATGGGGGTCAAAGCCGAGAAGGGCCTTTATGGTTTCCTCGCCGCCCATGCCGCCCACCACGGTCAGGTCAATGATGACGGCGTCAAAGGGCCTGCCCCGCGCCGCGGCGGCGCGGTACCGGTCCACCGCGGCGGTGCCGTCGCCGGCGCTTTCCGCCTCGTAGCCCAGGGCCCTGAGTATCGCGCATGCCGTCTCCCTGATCGACTGTTCGTCGTCCATTACGAGGACCTTCCCGACGCCCCGTCCCGGGGACCTCTCCACCTCTCGGTCAACGCCTGGCTCCCGGTCAGAAGCCGGCATGAGTATCTGGAAGGTCGTGCCCCTGCCCTGCTTTGAATCCACCGATATCGAGCCGCCATGGTGCTTTATGATTGAATAGGCGGTGGCGAGGCCGAGGCCGCTGCCGTTTTTTTTCGTTGTAAAGTAAGGGTCGAAGATCCGGTTCAGGTTTTCCGGGGGGATGCCGGTACCGGTGTCCGAAACGGTTATCTTGATGAACTTCCCCTGGCTGACCGATACATTGCGGGCTTTTATCGCGATCGTCCCGCCTTCCGGCATGGCCTGGATCGCGTTGATCGCGAGGTTCTGGATCACCTGGCTAAACTGTCCCTCGTCAGCCTCCACCGTCAGCAGGCCGTCAGGAAGCTCGAAGGAGCAATTGACCCTGGTGCCATGGCAGACGAATTCCGCCGAGTCCCTGATGACGCCCGGGAGGGTTATGGTCTTTTTCACCGGCGCGCCGCCCCTGGCGAAGGTGAGGAGCTGCTGCGTCAGGTCCTTCGCCCTCAGCGCGGCCTTTTCCGCCAGGCCCAGGTGTTCGATGATTTCCGGATCCTTCGGTCCCATCATTTTCGAGAGGGAAATGTTTCCCAGGATGGACGTGAGAATGTTGTTGAAGTCATGGGCGATGCCACCGGCAAGGACGCCTATCGACTCGAGCTTCTGCGACTTGGTCTGCTCTGATTCAAGCTTTTTCTGCTCGGTGATGTCTTCAACCACCCCGACATAGCCCAGGACGGCCCCCTCATCCGAGAGCACCGGCGTGCCCATCGCCCGGGCCCACACGTCTTCGCCGCTCTCCGAAAGCATGCGGTGCTCCTTCGACCAGCGGGCCCTTCCCCGCACCGCCTCCGACCACGTTTCCAGCACGGAGGCCAGGTCATCCTGGTGGACGATGCAGGCCCATCCGCTCCGGGCGACCTCGTCCAGGGAAACCCCCGTCAGCCTGAGGAGGTGCGGGTTGGCGTACACGATGCCGCCTGACGACCCGGTGAGGAAAATGCCGATCGGCGCCGTTTCCGTGAGCATGCGGAAGCGCTCCTCGCTTTCCCTGAGCTCGTCAGTCGTTTTTTTCAGCTCCGTGACGTCGTGGAACATCCCCAGCTGGTACTGTCTGCAGTTGATGGTCACGATCGACGCGTTGATGTCGGCGTAAAACACGCTCCCGTCTTTCCTTTTAACCGGCAGCTCCCGGGCGGTGTATCCGCCCACTGTCCCCTGTTTCTTAAAATGCTCGATGACGAGGGGAAGGCCCCAGTCGGGATGGATGTCCCTCACGCCCAGGGAGGGGATTTCATCAGGTTCGTAACCGAGCATGGAACAGATCGCCCGGTTCCCCGAGTAGAACTTCATGGTTTCGATATCCGCCAGGAGGATGCCGTCGAGGGAGTTGTCGAAGATGGCCCTGAACCGCTCCTCGGAATCCCTGATAGTCTTTTCCCCCTTTTTGCGCTCGCTGATGTCCCGTATTACCGTCTGGATATACAGCTCATCGTTCATATACAGCGGGATCGCGGCGACCTCCACGTCAAACTCGCGGCCGTCAGGCAAAACAAACCGTTCCACCACCCAGGGTGCCAGCGTCTCGCCGTCAATGATGGCCTTTATCCGGCCGGCCGCTTCGGCCCGGTAATCGGGATGGACGAACTGGATCACCGGCTTGCCGATCAGATCCTCCGCGCTGTTTGTCCCGATCAGGTCCGCGATGGCCCTGTTTGCGTACTGGATGATGCCGTTCTTGTGGAGCACGATACCCTCGGGGGAGAGCTCCACAAGACTGCGATAGCGCTCCTCGCTTTCAAGGAGCCTCTGGTCCATTTTTTTCCGTTCCGTCACATCTACTAGTATTCCCTGGATGCCGGTGGTCGTGCCGTTCTCGTGGATCGGGCTCCTGGATGCCCGCACCCACCGGAGCTCACCGTTTTTATGAAACACGCGGTAGTCGTCCTCTTCATAGGACGCCGGAACGCCCTTGTGGAACAGCTTATTCGCACGGCCAACATCGGGAGGATACAAGAAATCCGTGAAGGGCCTGTTCATCATTTCCCCCGGAGTATAGCCGAGGACCTTTTCAATGTTTGAAGTCAGGTATACGATCTTCCCGGCCATGTCCGTTTCGTATATGACCTCATTCATGTTTTCAACCAGGCGGCGGTACCGCATTTCGCCCATGCCGTCATCTTCACCGGAATGGAGGGAACCGCTCTTTTTCAAATCCTCACTCTTTCTTGCGGGCATACCTGTTCCTTCATTGATTTGTTTACAGAAGATGGGGGGATGATAAATAAGTCACTACATCAGGCGAAACCATCTGTCAATAATAATAAAAAAAATCACCGCCCAGCAGGCATTGTCCGCATTGACCGGGCCATTTTATCCCCGCTCACCGAACTTTCTTCTTGACCGCGTAAAAAAAGCGGATTATTGTGCCCTATCATCGAACTGATCAAGGGGGGACACAATGAACATAAAGCGTTTTATCATCGCCAGCATTGCTGTTTTTATCATGATAGAGGCGATAGACTGGCTCGTCCATGGCCTGCTCCTGGCAAAATGGTACCAGGACATCAAGGGTCTGTGGCGGACGGAGATGATGGACCTGATGTGGGTCATGGTGCTGGGATCGCTTTTCTTTTCCTTCATGTTCGTCTTTATTTTCACCAAGGGGTACGAGGCGCGCGGCGTGGTGGAGGGCGCGCGGTACGGCCTTTTCATCGGGCTCCTGATTAATGTATCCGGCGTCCTCGGCCAGTACGCGATGTACCCGATCCCCTTCGGACTGGCCGCCATATGGCTCGCCTACGGCATGATCGAGATGGTCATCGCCGGCATGATCACCGCCGCGATCTATCGCACATGACATAATCCTGGCAGGGGCACGGGACATAAATTCTTGACAAAAACCCCTTCCTGTTAGAGAAGGTCAACTGAATGACCGGCGTTTTCAGATGGAATTGACCATCAGGGAATTCTCGCAGTATCAACATGTCGCGCGCCTGGGCATGTTTTACTCTGCTGCAGGAGTGCACCATGGAACAATCAATTATCGCATCGTACCTTGAGCAAAACGGCACAAGCAACATCAGCAGCGCCTTTCTCGCATTTGTTTCCAGCCTCGAAACCATAGCCCGGGTCGCCCCCGAAGTCTCTCGGAGCATCGTGCAGGAGCTGGCCGACCAGCGGTCCAACCTGAAGCTGATCGCGAGCGAAAACTATTCATCGCTGGCATCCCAGCTGGCCATGGGCAACCTCCTGACCGACAAGTACGCCGAAGGGTACGCCTATCACCGGTTCTACGCCGGCTGCGACAACGTCGACGCCGTCGAGGACGTGGCCGTCGAAGAGGCGAAGAAGCTCTTCGGCTGCGACCACGCCTATGTGCAGCCGCACAGCGGCGCCGACGCCAACCTGGTCGCCTACTGGGCGATACTCTCGACCCGCATCGAGACGCCCCGCCTGAACTCACTGCGGGCGAAAAACCCCAATGAACTGAGCGACGCCGACTGGGCCTCGCTCCGCCGCGACATGGGGAACCAGAGGCTCCTCGGCCTTGACTATTATTCCGGCGGCCACCTGACCCACGGCTACCGCATGAACGTCTCTTCCCGCATGTTCGACGCCCATTCCTACACGGTAAGCCGCGAGACCGGCCTCATCGACTACGACATGATAGAATCGAAGGCCCGGGATCTGAAGCCCCTCATCCTCCTGGCCGGATACAGCGCCTATCCCCGCGCCATAAACTTCAAGAAAATGCGCGGGATAGCCGATCGCGTCGGCGCCGTCCTCATGGTCGACATGGCGCACTTCGCAGGACTCGTTGCCGGCGGCGTCTTTACCGGCGAGATGAACCCCGTCGCCTATGCCGACGTGGTGACCACCACGACGCACAAGACCCTGCGCGGCCCCCGGGGCGGCATGATCCTCTGCACCAACGAGTTCGCCGACGCCGTAAACAAGGGATGCCCTCTGGTGATCGGCGGCCCCCTTCCCCATGTCATGGCCTCCAAGGCGGTCGCCTTCCGGGAAGCCAACAGGCCCGAATTCAAGGCCTACGCGGCGGACATCGTGAAGAACTCCCAGGCCCTTGCCCGCTTCTGCATGGAAGCCGGCATGGACGTTGCCACGGGCGGCACCGACAACCACCTCCTCCTGGTGGACGTCAGGAACTTCGGCCTCACGGGCCGCCAGGCGGAAAGCGCCCTCCGCGATTGCGGAATCACCCTGAACAGGAACTCGCTCCCCTTCGACGTGAACGGGCCCTGGTACACCAGCGGCATCCGCGTCGGCACCCCGGCGGTGACGACCCTCGGCATGGGCATTCCTGAAATGAAGGAAATCGCGCAGATCATGCACGGCGTCCTCGCCGGCACGAAGGCGCAGACCGACCAGAAGACCGGCACGAAGAGCCTGGCAAAATACGATATCGCGAGCAGGGCGAAAGAAGAGGCCCTGGCGAGGGTAAAAAACCTCCTGACCCGCTATCCCGTGTATCCCGAGATCGACCTTGATTTTCTGCTGGGTTCCTTTGTCAACAACGGCAAGACGGCGGCGGTGTAAACGGACCGCCGGGGCATCTAATAATTATCCCTGATAAGCCTGATCATATCGGTCTTGAGTTTCTTCAGCCGGTCTGACAGGCTTATTTTGTATATATGCGGATTCAGGAGCCTCCGGTAGGTCTTGTCAAGGGTATCGACCTCCTGCCGGCGATACTCCTGTATTTCCTTCAACGAAGGGCCTGCGCCTATGGCCCTGCCTTCCTCCATGACCGGCACCAGGAGCTTTTTCACCGAAGCGTAATCGGACAGGGTGAAATGCGAGTAGTCGGTCGCCGGATGGTTGAACCGCACCGGCGCCCTGCGCGCTATCAGGGCTTCCAGGTCCCCCTCCTCCTCTTCAAGATAGATCAGGTCCGCCAGCGCCTGGCCCCTGTCATTGTAGAAACGCATGATGTTCTTCACGCCCGGGTTGGTTATTTTTTCCGCCTGGTTCGATATCTTGATGCGCGGATCGAAGGTCTCCCCCCGGTTCGTTGCCACGATCTTGTACACGCCGGTCAGGGCCGGGTCGTTCCACCCGGTCACCAGGCGGGTCCCCACGCCCCAGCCCCCGATGGGGGCGCCGCTGTCGATGAGCTGCCGCATGATCCATTCGTCGAGGTCGCTGGAAACGAAGATCTTCACCTCCGGGAGCCCGCCGTCGTCCAGCATCGCCCGGGCCTTCTTGCTCAGGTATTCCAGGTCTCCGCTGTCGATGCGCACCGCCATGAGGGAGGGCCTTTTCTCCCGGAGTTCCCTGAATACCGCAATCGCGTTGGGTATGCCCGATTTCAGGGTGTCGAAGGTGTCCACCAGGAGCACGCACCGGTCCGGGTACATGGCGGCGTATTTACGGAAGGCCTCGAGCTCCGAGTCGAACTTCATCACCCAGCTGTGGGCCATGGTGCCGCTCACCGGGATGCCGTACTCTTTCCCGGCCAGGGTATTTGACGTGGACGACGCGCCGCCGATGAAAGCGGCCCGTGCCGCCGACAGGGCGCCGTCGGTCCCCTGGGCCCGGCGGAGGCCGAATTCCATGACCGGCCCGTTCCCGGCAATGGAGACGATGCGGGCCGTCTTGGTGGCTATGAGGGACTGAAAGTTGATGAAGTTGAGGAGCATGCTCTCGACCATCTGGGCCTCCATGAGGTTCCCCCTGACGCGGACAAGGGGCTCATTGGGGTACACCGCGGTCCCTTCCGGGACGCTGAACACGTCCCCCCTGAACCTGAAGCCCACCAGGTAATCGAGAAACTCTTTCTTGAAGATGCCGCGGGAGTCAAGGTAGGCGATCTCCTCGCCGGTGAAGCGCAGACCCTCGAGGGCCTCAAGGAGCGGCCCCAGGCCGGCAAAGACCGTGTATCCGCCCTGGAAGGGCTGCCTGCGGAAAAACATTTCGAACACGCCCCGGTCCTGGGGACAGTTGAAGAAATATCCCTGCATCATGGTGAGCTCGTAGAAATCTGTCAGGAGGGATAGGTTCATGGGCGCCGCTACAGGTCCTTTGATTCGATGATCCGGACCCCCTTCCGTTTCATGTCCCTGATCGACCGTTCGATGGATCCGCCGGGCACGTCGATCCCGCGGCAGGCGTCGATAATGACCAGCGCCGTGAACCCGAAGGAGACGGCATCCATGACGCTGTAAAAGACGCAGTAATCCGTGGCCAGGCCGCAGAAGAAGACCCGCTCCGCCCCGATCGACGCGAGGTACCCGTCAAGGCCGGTCTTCGTCTTCTTATCGTTCTCCCGGAAAGCCGAGTATGAATCCACGGCGGGATTGGTCCCCTTTCTCACAATGATGTCAAAGCGGTCGTGGTGCAGACCGGGATGAAAACCGGCGCCGCCGGTGCCGGCCACGCAGTGGTCCGGCCATAGCGTCTGGTCGATGCCGCCCAGATTCATCTGCTCGAAGGGTCTTTTGCCGGGATGGTTTGACGCGAAGGACGCGTGGTGCTTCGGGTGCCAGTCCTGGGTGGCCGCGACGCGGTGGAAGCGGTCCATGATGCCGTTAATGACGGGGACAATCAGGTCGCCCTCGCGTACCGCGAGGGCGCCCCCGGGGCAGAAGTCATTCTGCACGTCTGTGACAATCAGGATATCACGGGTTGACATCCGTCCCTCCCTGCGGAAACCTGACGATCGCCGGTTTTACTTCTTCATTTTTGCCAGCTCCATGGCCCGCAGTTCCTTCCTTAAAATCTTCCCCACTCCGCTCTTCGGCAGCGAATCGATGAACTCGACCATGGTGGGCACCTTATACTTCGCGAGCTTTTCCTTGCAGTACTCAATGACCTCTTCGGCGGTCATGGTCTCGCCCGGCTTCAGCACCACGAAGGCCTTCACGGTCTCCCCGCGGTAGGAGTCGGGGACCCCGATGGCGCAGGCCTCGAGAATCTTCGGGTGTTCGAAGAGAACCTCGTCGATGTCGCGCGGATAGATATTGTAGCCCCCGGCGATGATCATGTCCTTCTTGCGGTCGACGATGTAGAAGTATCCCTCTTCGTCCATGGTGCCTATGTCCCCGGTGAAGAGCCACCCGTCCTTCACGGTCTTGGCGGTCTCCTCGGGCATCTTGTAATAGCCGCTCGTCACCTGCGGCCCGCGGATAATGACTTCCCCCGGCTGTCCCTGGGGCATGTCCTTCGTACCCTCTTCCAGGTCGACGATGCGGATCTCCGTGTCGGCGATCGGCAGGCCGATGGAGCCGACCTTGGTCTTGCCCCCCCATGGGTTGATCGTCACCACCGGGCTCGTTTCGGAGAGGCCGTATCCCTCGCAGATCTGGGACCCGGTCTTCGCCTCGAATTCCTTTATGACCTCCACGGGGAGCGGGGCCGCGCCGGAGAAGCACCCTTTGATGGACGAGATGTCGTACTTGGCAAGGTCGGGATGGTTGAGGAGCCCCACGTATATGGTCGGCACCGCCGGGTAGAAGTTGACCTTGTGCTTATGTACCGCCTCGAGAATCACCTTCGGTTCGGGCCGCGGTATCAGCACGTCGGTGCCGGCCTTCCAGATAGTAAAATTCATTACGGCGGTCAGGCCGAAAGAATGGAAGAAGGGAAGCACGCCGAGCATGATCTGCTCGCCTTCTTCAAAACCGGGGAACCAGGCGCTGATCTGCTGAACGTTAGAGGAGAGATTTTTGTGAGAAAGCATGACTCCCTTGCTCACGCCGGTGGTGCCGCCGGTGTACTGCAGGCTTGCAAGGCTCTCGAAATCGACCGAAATCTTAGGATCCGTGGCGGGGTATTTCTTTATTACGTCCATCCATTCAAACACGTCCGGTGTGGCAGGGATGTCCCGGTGCTTGTCCTTGGCCACGATGGGAAGGAGCTGCTTTTTCGGGAATTTCAGGTGGTCCCGAATATGGGCGATAACGATCTTCTTCACCGGGGTTTTCGGCTTCAGCGCTATCATCCGCGGTCCGAGGAGGTCAAGGGTCACCAGGACCGTTGATTCGGAGTTGCTGAGCTGGTGTTCAAGCTCGGTGTCCGTGTAGAGGGGATTGTTCATGACCACGACCGCGCCGGCCCGCCACGCGCCGTAGCTCGCGATCACGATCTGCGGCATATTGGGCATCAGCATGGCCACCTTGTCGCCCGGCTTCACGCCCATGTCGATAAGGGCGTTGGCGAAACTGTTCACCATGTCATTCAGCTGCCGGTAGGTTATTTTAGCATCAAGAAAAATGAGCGCTGTCTTGTCCGGATACTTGGCGGAAGTTCTCGCGAGAACTTCCGATAAGGTGATGGGTTCATACTGCAGACTGGAACTTACCCCTGGAGCATATGATTTCAGCCATGGTTTATCCATACACGAAACCTCCTGCAATGGTTTTTAAGGGCACGCATACGGTAAGAATTGTAATGATCAATGATTATGGCCCACCGCCGGACAATTGTCAATCAATATTATTGTCATACAATAATGATTCCGGGTACAATTATGGCGTGAATATAGGGATGTTATCTGATTGAATATATGAAGGTTTCCCGGGCTGACTGGTTCCCGGCACGGTCGGCAATGGTCGCGGCGATTTCATGCTTTCCCTTTGACCAGACAGGGTTGTGGCGGAGGATTTCGATGCAGTGCCGGTCCGGGTCATAGTCCCAGACCACAGCGCGGCCGTCGACCTTCACCTGCGCCGTATCCAGATCGATTCCGGCTCCGGCATCGCCGACATAGAGACGGAGTTTTTCCCCGGCATTCACCTTCATCCCGTTCCTGAACCGTATCCGGGGCGGAGCATCGTCCCTGGCGAGAAAATATTTTCCCATCCTCATGACCGGTATCCGGAAGGCCTTCTTCGCCGCGTCATAGGAGGCGCCGACGCAGGAGAAGTACCTGCCGTTTCGGGAAAAACGGTACACGGCGACCTTCCGGAAATCGCCGCCGTCATAGGCAATCGACAGTTCAGCGGCCCTGTCAATGCAGAGGTTCGTCGGTGAAAACGAATAGACCGCACTCAGGGAGGTTATTCCCGGCATGCGCACCCGGGGCTGTCCCTCAACTTCAAGCTTCAGCGTCTCATCGTAGAGGGCCGATCCCCGGGGAAACGTTATGGAACATTTTTTATCCTCGCTCGCCATTTCAAGGGAAGTCCCCCTGGAGAGGTTCGCCGCCGGGAGAGGGGAATCTTCCGGTTGCCGGTCAGCCCTCACCTGAAAGGCGAGGGTCGTAGAGTTATTCGCGGCGTCAAAGCAGACGATTGTGATGTCGATGATCTTGCCTTCCTTTCCCGGTTTCACCGTCCCGTTGCCGCTGATCCGGTCAAAGAGGAACATGGTGTAACTGCTCAGGTCGGACGTGTCGGAATCATAGTAAAGGCCTATTCGGTGACTCAGGCTCCTCTGGATGCGCCGATACCGGATCTGGTACAGGAGCCGGCCGTCGGCATAGCAGTCGAACCCGTAGGGGGCAACGCCGTTTTTTGTGCCGATCCGGTCATAGGCATTGACGGTGAGGCCTATGGTACCCGACACCAGGGGAATTGATTGTGCCTTTATCGTGCAGCTGTTTTTACCGTTGGCTATGACCGGGAACCTGGTTGCACGGGACGAGCCGTCAACACGGGAATGACCGTTCAGGGGCACGAGGGACACGGCCGTGATCACCGGCGGGTTTGTATCGTCAACGATGATCCCGCTCGTGAGGGGGTTCACCGGCTCGCCGTCCTCCCTCCGCACCTCGAAATGAAAATGCTCCAGGCCGATGCCGCTTTCTCCCGAATAGCCGATGACGGCACCCTTTTTCACCGGGATGACGGACCTGCCCAGGTCCACCCTGAAATCCTTCCTGTTTTCAATCCGGGAAGCATAGCCCTTGATTTTTTGATTATTCAGGATGGCATCGTCAAACCGCTCCATGTGGCCGTACAGGGTGCTCCAGCCGTTGCCATGGGTGATTATCACGGCGTAGCCGATGCCCCACTGCTGATACATGACGCTGCTCACGTAGCCGTCATCGGCCGCGAACACCGCGTACCCGGTCTTGCCGCCGGTGCTGACATCAATGCCGTGATGGAAGTGGGGGCCCCGGTATTCGCCGAAGGTGCCGGTTATCATCGCCGGCCTGTCTATGGGCCAGAGAAACGCGGGATCGGCCGCCGTGCCGGCCGCGGCGCCGATCATGACGACAATTACTATGGATATGGTGCGTATCAGGTTCATAATCACCCATGGGAGCTGAAACGCCGCTATTCGATCAAGAATAATTTCTCATTGACAGGATAAAACGGAAGGTTAGATTTCAAATCTCTCCGGGGTGCCGGAACATCAAGAACAAGGAGGCTGTCATGAAAAAAACACTGGTGCTTATCCTTACCTTCTTTTTAACCGCCGCCCTTGCCGGGTGCGGGAAAAAAGTGCCCCTCCCCGATGACCAGAAGGCCTTCGCGGGAAAATGGGTCGCCGATGACGGAACCTTCGTCACCATTTACCTTGACGGCGGCGGAGACCTGAAGGGCTCCAACACGAGCATCACCGGCGGGAACACGACCATAACCGCTGACTCCCTGACCATCGGCATGGGTCCCATCAAGAAGACCATGAAGATTACCGAAAAGCCGAAAGAGGTTGGAGGAAAGAAGGTCCTGGTCCTCGACGGCATCACGTACACAAAGCAGCAATAGCGCCGGGGGGCGAGCTCCGGCGTGCCCCTTTCCATATATCCTATTAATCCAGTTCAGAGGTTTTTTATCAGATGATCCGCTATCGAATCGCCAGACTGATGATCCGCCGCTACAGCCGGCGTTGTGACTGCACAAAATACCGGGGAATGAGAAAATGGGAGGAAGGGGCCGCGGCAAAGTATATCAGGCTGCCGGAAAAATGCCTGATTACCCCGGTCGCCATCGGCAGCCTTCCGGCCGAGTGGGTTGCATGGAGGGGTGCGGACGCCGGCAGGGTCATTCTCTACCTTCACGGCGGCGGATATGTCCTCTGCTCGCCGCGGACGCACCGTGATCTCATCTGCCGCATTGCCCGCGCCAGCGGGGCCCGGGCCCTTTCCATCGAATACCGCCGGGGTCCCGAGCACCCCCACCCGGCAGCGGTGGAGGACGCCGTCGCCGCTTACCGGTGGCTGTTGAAGGGCGGCACCGATCCGAAGCGGATCGCCGTCATGGGAGATTCCGCCGGCGGCGGCCTGGCCCTGGTGCTGCTCCAGGCCCTGCGCAGGCGGAAGATCCCCCTTCCCGCCTGCGCCGTGTGCATGTCGCCCTGGGCTGACCTGACCTGCTCCGGCGAAACGCACCGGACGAACATAGGGATAGATCCCGTCCTGCCGGCGTCGGCCCTGCCGGGCTTCGCGCGTCTCTACGCGCCCCAGGGGGACCTGTCGGATCCCGCGGTGTCCCCCCTCTTCGGCGACTTCGCGAAACTGCCGCCGATCCTGATCCATGTCGGCACCGACGAGATACTGCTGGACGATTCCCGGCGCGTTGCCGAAAAGGCGCGGCAGGCCGGCACCGAAGCGGAGCTGAAAATCTGGCCCCGGATGATCCACGTGTTCCATGCCATGGCCTTTCTGCTGCCCCAGGCACGCCAGGCCATTCGGGAAATCGGGGACTTCGTGGAGCGGCGCATTCCCTGAAGGCCGCTGTGGGCGAACGTATCCGCTTCTCCGGGGCAACGGGAATTCCGAGACCGGCGGTTCCAACCCTGCAATAGTGTTGACATACCACGGCACCGTGGAGTTAAGGTTATCAACCGCTAAGATTTCTAGGAGCTGGGGACGTGGGGAGTAACCTGAATAAATCGATAAGCGTCGGCATCAAGGGCGATGTGGTGCTGATAGTTGCGGTGGGGGAAATGCGGGCGCCGGACTGCTTTGCCATGAATGAATACCTCCTTCCGTACCTGGACCATGTCGGCGAGCCGAAGAAAATATACATTGATCTCAGCCGCTGCGATTATATGGATTCCACCTTCATCGGCGTCATTGTCGCCCTTACCAAACGGTGCAGGACAAGGGCGTGCGACAGCATCAGGATCGTGAACCCCTCTGACAAGGCCACGCTGTCCATGCGGAAGCTTGTCGGCATCGATGAAATTGTCGTTGTCGAGAATCCCGATCTGGGCGACATACCGGTGTTCAGGCTGGTCAACGATCCCACCACCTACGATTCCCGGAAAAACATCGAACTTATGTTCGAGGCCCACCAGGCCCTGAGCCGGCTCAGCGAGCGGAACAGAAAGGAGTTCAAGGACCTGCTGGAGGAGCTGAGAAGGGTTCTGAAATCAAAATTGAGATGAGGGGCCCCCGTTCCCAGCATCACGGCTTCTGACTGACAGTTGAAACGATACCATTGTATGTATAATGCTTTTCATCCCGCACGGAGACATTGTTTATGCCCATGAAAAAAACCAATGGCTCGGTTCCCCGCCTGCCGGCCCCCTGGACGCTCCGCGGCCATGCCTTCGCCTTTCTGGTAAAAATGCCGGAGGACGTTCTGGACAGCAGGTGTTTTGTCGCTCCTGAATTAGCCGGGAGAAGGGCCGGGCGCTTCAGCATTTTCATGTACGTGAATTACAGCAGTTCCAATGCGGGGGCCTATCACGAGCTCCTGTTCCTTCCCGCGCGGCACGAATTCAGCGGAAGCAAACGATGGACGATCAGCAAGATTTACGTGTCCGGCATGGAAACCCTTGTCAACGGCCGGGAGAACTGGGGCATCCCGAAGGAAATGGCCGACTTTGACTCCTTTGTCGACAGCAGCGGCATTGAACGGGTTCGGGCAAGCTCGGGGAACAGCGTGTTTGCAAACATGGAGTTCGCTCCGTACGGGCCGTCCTTCCCCGTGACCAGTTCCCTTCTGCCTTCCTTCATACGGACCCTGGCTCATTACCGGGAAGGGAAACTCTATACGGTGACGCCGCGATTGCGCTGCGTATCACGGCTTGCGCGGGTCCGCGCCATGGCATTCAATGACAAATTTTTCCCTGACGTTTCCCGGGGAACAATCATGATGGGCGGGTACCTGGGAAATTTTACCGCTGTTTTTCCGGAGGCAAAGATTACATTACCGGCTGATTAAACGCCGCCGGGTGAACAACACACGACCGATCCGGCACTGCAGAAATAAATTACTGCATGGTTTGACCGTATATCATTTAATCTTCACGAATTCTGCGAACAACAGACTTCGGTTGCAAAGCCCGTGTTGACCAAGGACCAGTTGATCCCTTCAGACCCGAACTCACAGATATAGCTCCCGTCAGGTGAAAAGTTCAGTTCACTGCTGGGAATAAGGGCGCCGAATGTAAATGGAATTTTTTTCTGACTGACATGATTTTTAATTTTTCAACAAGGGGCGAAGACGTAAAAATGTCTTGATTTTACCTGACTGGCTGCGGAAGGATTCTCCCTATCAATGAGCGAGGTATGCACATGGATATTCAAGGGGCTGTGATTCTCATCACCGGGGCTTCAAGCGGCATCGGCAGGACCGCGGCCCTGGCCTTTGACCGGGTCGGAGCGAAGGTTGCCATGGCGGCGCGGCGCAAAGAAAACCTGGCGGAAAACGCCGCGCGCATGAAGAGCGCCCTGGTACTTCCCACCGACATGTCGGATGAACGGCAGGCCGTGGCCATGGTGGAAAAAACGGTGAAGCATTTCGGGAGAATAGACGTCCTCATCAACAACGCCGCCGCCATCATCGTTTCCCGGGCGGACGAGGTTAGATCCGAGGACCTCCTCCGCTCCTTCAGGACGAATGTCGTCGGCCCCGTGGCGGCCACAAACTGCGCCGTCGGTCACATGCGCCGACAGGGGTACGGCCACATCATCAATGTCGGGTCCCCGGGCTTCATGATCGGCGTCCCCCTGTACACGCCCTATGTCTGCTCGAAGGCCGCCATGTGCGGATGGACCCGCACTATTCAGGCCGAGTGGGCCGATACGGAAATACGGGTGAGCGAGTACTTTCCCGGCTACATCAAGACCGACTCGCCGGCGGAATCGGGCTACGGCCCGGTGGAGCAGGACACCATCATCGATCCCGACCAGAACTTCATCACGAAATTCTTCACCAGGCCCAAAACGCCCGACGACGTGGCCCGGCAGCTTATCAACCTGGTGCGGAAGCCGAAGCCCCTGGTCTATTCAAGCGCACTCACCGGCCTCGGCTCCTGGGTGGCCAACATCCCGGGGAAGCGTCTTTCCATTGCGCGCAGCATGGCCATCGCGGCGCGGAAGCGCCTCGGCCTGGAAACCTTCGGGAAACAGCCCCCGGTCAGTAGGTGAGCACGTTAATGCCGGTAAGGGCTTCCTCGTTGACCCGCGCCGCACCGACGATGATGGCGCCGTTTACGAAATCCTTTTCCGAGAGCTTCCGTTTTTCAACGCAGGGCGAACAGAGGAGGAGCTGGTTTCCGCCGTCAACATAATTCTCTATCAGCTGTTTCAGCGAAATCCCTTCCTTGAAGTGGACCTTGTCCGCGTATCCCTTCACGCCGAGCATGACGCCGTTGCTTTGCAGTATAATCACCGGCGTTACGTCCATGGCCATGGCGCTATTGGCCAGTATAAAGGGGATGGTCGCAATTTCCGGGTCTTCTTCGCCATGGGTCACGATGTAGACGATTTTTCTTTCATCACTCATTGTAAATCCTTCCTTTCATTAATTTGCGATAGCTTATGTAGAATAATCCTGCAAAAATAATGCGTCAAGCATTGTCACGATTCGTCAATGATAGACCTTATTATCTCATCCAGCCGGGACAGGCCACCGGCAGCGGTAACCCTGTTATAGATAGTGACAATTGTATCTTTATTCAAACCGAGCTGCGATGACAGCAGAGCCGCATCATTCCCGTCGAGTTCTTGTATGCCGCCACCATCCAAACCCGCTGCGACATAGAGCAGCTTGCAAACCGCCATTAGCATATCTTCCCTTTTCTTCGTGATGGATTCCGCGTCAGCCATGCTTTTCAGCATGGTCTGCTCCGACGCGTGGAGCCTGTTGGCGAAAATCTTGATGAGGCGCTGGGCAAACACCGGGTTGTTCTCGATAAGGACATCCAGGTTGTCCGCCTCGGCAACGGCCAGGAGGCATTCGGTCCGGCACACTGCCGTCGCCAGCCGGGGCTGGTTGCCCACGATGGCCATCTCGCCGAAAATGTCCCCTTCCGACAGGGTGACCATGCGCACCTTCTCCCCGGTTTCGAGGGTCTTGACAATGTCCACTTTCCCCTTCCTGATGAGGTAAAAGACCTTCCCCTCCTCGCCCTGCTCGAAGAGAACATGGCCCTCGCCGAAGCGCCACTCCTTCTGCATCACAGACACGGGCCTGACAAAGAGCTGCCGGACGCTTTTAAACCCGGGCAGTCGCAGGTTGAAAAAGAGCCCCCGCGTCACCCGGTACAGGTAGTACTTCATTAAAAACGCGCGGTAGCCCCACGGCCGTTCCGTGAGACGCACCAGGGTGCCGGAAAGCTGCTTCCGGTCGTCGCGGCTGTCCCATATAACCTCGCACGGGACCTGCGGCGACGAAAAGTTCGAGCAGGTGAAAACCAGCAGGCACCGCGTGCCGACACTGATCGGGTCCACGGTCTTGAGGTAGCAGTTCCCGGCCGTGACATGATAGGTTATGGTCTTGATGACTGAATCGTCTTTCGCCATATCGACATCGATGATGATTGGGATCCGTATCATGCTGTTTTGAAAATACTTCGGGTTCACCACGCCCACGATGAAAAGGTTGAGGCAATACAGGGCGGGGAGCAGGGTGAAGAGCGTGACGGTCTCTTCGGCCGCCAGCCGGTAGCGCATCAGTTCCATGAGCGCCTCCCTGTTGACGAAGCAGGCTGCGGCAGCGGCGATCATGGCGACGATGACGGCCCCCCTCATCTTCCCGATGCTCAACCTGAAGAAGGGCACATATTCGCGGTTCTTCGACCCCATGGAGCGGAGGATCCACCGGGCGTGCTGCGGTTCTCGCTGGATGGTCCGCCACTCCTCGATGGACATGCGGTGTTTCCTCAGGCCGTCCAGAAGGGGAAGCGTCTGCGACCGGGCGATGATGTATTCCATCCCCATGATGAGCATGACCAGGAGCGGCGCGATCCAGTAGGTCCCGTCGCCGCCTCTCATGAGCATCGTGTCATACAGGCCGTGAAACAGGAGCGGCACGGCGAACGCCCCCAGGGCATAGCGGAGCCGGTTGCCGGGGGACCCGCTGAAGCGCATGAGGGCAAGGCAGTATCCCATGAGGCCGCAGGTGAGGACATGGAGCGGCACCGAGCTGAAGAGCCGCACCACGATCACCGGTTCCCGTACCGCCAGGGCATAGACAATGTTTTCCACCGTTGCAAAGCCGAGGCCCAGGAGCATGGCGGAAATCGTCATGTTCAGGACCATGAGCATCGGCGGCGTACGATAGGTCAGGGCCAGGATGAAGAGAAAGGCCCCGGCCTTCTCGACCAGGGCGGCGCTCAGGAATCCCCGGGCTATGGCGCTCTGAAACACGAGATGGTTCACGGAAAAAGAACCAGCCAGCAGCAGCAGGAGCGCGAGGATGGAGCCGTACAGAAAATTTTCCAGGTGATAGAGTGAGCTGGGCTTGACCAGGAAATACCGGTAATAAAAGAAATATATGACCGGGATCGGAAGGATGGCCAGAAAGAGAAGTAAGAGTGTCATCGATGGCACTGTATCACCGCTTGTATCATGACATTGCCACGGTTAAGATCCATGGTTGTCTCGTATAACAAAGCCGCCCGGCTGCATACTCGATTTGCTTCATTGATAAAACCTCTTTAATAAAATTTTATCAAGCATTTTTTATATATTGTCAAGAAGCGGCACCCATGCCTGCATCATATTCAGGCGTATCGCATCCCGGTTGTTATCTCCGATCCCGTTTATTGCGATACTGCTCCATAAAAACTGACACCCTGCATGATTCACGCCGTCCTGATACATAGCGCATTCCATCATTGACCCTGCGACCATCAAGAAATTGAACGCGACCCAGTTATTTGGATAACTGACCGGAAATTAATTGACCGGCTATAATTAATTTCCTTTACAAATATCAGCGCGCTGAAAAAATCAGAATACGCGTATCAGCGGGGCATGCGGGAAGATATGAAAGGCCCTCATCCCTCACCGATAGGCACCCAGATTAATAATTTTTGGAGGATAGGTTCATGGAAGATGTGGTAATCGTCAGCGGTTCACGGACTGCGATCGCGAAATTCGGCGGGGCCCTCAAGTCTGTCCCCGTGGTGGATCTCGGCGCACTGGTAATAAAAGAAGTATTGAAAAAAGCGGGGCTCCGTCCCGTGGTCAGCGACGCAATGAAGGAATTCACCCCTGACAAGCATAAGAATGTTGGTCTGATAGATCTTGAGAAGAAGTCCTACACCTGGGACAGCTCCCTTGCCCCGATTACCGTGGACGAGGTCATCATGGGCAACGTCCTTCAGGCTGCCCAGGGCCAGAACACGGGCCGCCAGGCCATGATCAAGGCCGGCATACCCAAGGAGACCCCCGGCTTCACCATCAACAAGATCTGCGGATCCGGCCTCAAGGCGATCGCCGAAGGCGCCCAGGCCATCATGTCAGGCCAGGCTGACGTTATCATCGCCGGCGGACAGGAAAACATGACCCTGGCCCCCATGGCGCTGAAAGACGCCCGCTGGGGATACCGAATGGCCATCTCCGGCGTCGGGGAGGTCCACGACCTGATGGTCTTCGACGGCCTGTACGAAATATTCTACGGCTACCACATGGGCCTCACCGCGGAAAACATCGCCAAGCTGTACGGCATAACCCGGAAGGAGCAGGACGAGCTTGGACTCCTCTCCCACACCCGCGCCCGCAAGGCCATCACGGAGGGCCTCTTCAAAGAGGAGATCGTGCCGGTGGTCCAGAAGGGACGCAAGGGCGACGACATCTTCTCCGAGGACGAGCGTCCCATGGACACCACCTATGAAAAAATGGCCGAGATGAAACCTGCCTTCGTGAAGGACGGCACCGTTACCGCCGGCAACGCATCGGGCATCAACGACGCGGCGGCCGCGGTCCTCATGATGAGCGCGGACAAGGCCAAGGAGCTGGGCCTGAAGCCCATGGTAAAGATCAAGGCCTTCGCGGGCGGCGGCGTTGACCCGGCGTACATGGGCCTCGGCCCGGTACCTGCCGTCAGGAAGATCCTGAAGCAGACCAAGATGTCCATCAAGGACATTGAAATGATAGAGCTGAACGAAGCCTTCGCGGCCCAGGCCATCGGCTGCTTCCGCGAGCTCGGACTGGACAACGATAAGCCGAACCAGCTGGGCAGCGGCATTTCCCTGGGCCACCCGATAGGCTGCACCGGCGCCCGGATGATGGTCACCGCCATGCATCATATGAAACGCAACAATATCGCCAACTGCCTCCTCACCATGTGCATCGGCGGCGGCATGGGATTTGCCATGATAGTTGAAAAAGTGTAGCAGGGAAATTCACTTACGCAAAGGGCCATCTTCTATGGATGGCCCTTTTTATTTGTTGACAACAAAATATTTTTTATGCAAAGTGAGCCATGACTCATCCAGGAGATTTCTATGAAAAAAACGATGGTCACATTATTCATGGTTTCATTTTGTTTCATGCTGACGGTCACCCTGCTGGCCGCGGTTACTGCTGATTCGGTTATTGGAACGTGGCTGGTGCCCAAGGGAGACGCCAAGGTTGCCATTTACAAGTGCGGAGAAAAATTCTGCGGCAAGGTATCATGGCTCAAGACACCGGAGGATCTCGACACCAAGAACCCTGACCCGGCCAAGCGGAAAAACAAGATCCTTGGCATGGACATGCTCTGGGGATTTCATTTTGAAAAAGGCGAATGGGTCGGCGGCCAGATCTACGATCCTGATTCAGGGGACACCTACAAATGCAAAATGTACCTCAAGAGCGACGACAAGCTGAATGTCAGGGGCTACGTCGGCGTGCCCCTCTTTGGAAGATCGGAAATTTGGACCAGGGTCAAATAAACTTGACATTCTGTCAGTTTTTGCTAGCGTATCGTCCAAGATAGTTACACGACCTGGTGAGCAATGTCCTCTTTCCGTGCCGCAGGTGACGGGAATTATGGAACAATAGCACTGCAATTCAGGTCTAATCAGAAAAAATCAAACGGGAGGATTATCTATGAAAAAAGTTCTTGCTCTGCTCATGGTTTTACTGGTCACCGTGGTAGTTTCCGGCGTCAAGGTAGCGGCCGCTGAAAATCTCACGGGGATATGGAAAACCGTGGCTGATGAAGGTCCTGACAAGGGAAAGGCCAAATCCCATCTGCAGATCTACGAAGCTAACGGCGTATACAACGCAAAAGTCGTCAAGCTGCTGCTCAAGCCCCAGGACACCCTCTGCGACAAGTGCAAGGGCGCGCTCTACAACAAGCCGGTGGTCGGCATGAATATCTTCTCAAACATGAAAAAAACCGGGAAAGTCGACTCGGATTTCGGCGAAGAGTATGCCGGCGGCCAGATCATGGACCCGGACAATGGAAAATTCTATACCTGTAAGATCTGGATCAAGGGCGACACTCTCGTTGTCCGTGGATACCTGGGGCCCTTCTATAGAACGCAGAGATGGTACCGGGTAAAATAGCGCAACAGAATCAAAATGCAATAAAAAAGAGCATCCTCCGGGATGCTCTTTTTGTTTTACCGCTTCCGGGCAATCTATGGCGTCAAAATTTCATGCCTATGCCGACCCCGCCGGGGACGAGGGTAAAAAATATCTCGTTGTCATACCCGTCGCCGTGGCCGGTCTTGTCGCCGCCTTTATATTTCGCCTCATAGTTTTTCAGGGCCTTGAGATTCTTCCGGGGCTGCGTGAAGATATTGAGCAGCGATACCGCCTCGCTCTCGCCGAAGGTTATCAGACCGTCGGTCCAGGGACGGTTGAAGGCGAGGACGGTCGTGAGGCCCGCGCCGATATTAACGACGAGGTTCAGGACATGGGGCATCCATCCCCATCCGTCCGCTTCCACTTCGGCGCACTGGCGTAAAATATCCTCAGCCTGCAGTAGTTTGGCCTGGCGCTCGGCCGCCGTATTCGCCGGCATGGACCGGAGCCTGTCAGGCAGATAGGCCGATTTGAAGGGCGTTATCAGGAGGCCGCCGACTCCGAGGGCCGTCGTGCACCCCCCGATCAGCATGTCCTCGGCAAAGGCCCGGTTCCTGATTTTCCTGGTATAGAGCGGGTGGTGGTCATGGCGCCAGTCGTTCCAGTGGTATCCCGCCAGGGTCCCCTGGACGATTGTTGCGGAGGCGTAGACCGCCATCCAGCTGTACCACCATCCCTGGGCATGGGGCTGGGCGCTGTACAGGGCGTTCTCGATATAGCTGAGCCGTTCCGTTACCTGCGCGTCCGAAAGGCCCGTCGGCCCCGGCTGGGGTTTCTTCTGGGCAAAGGCCTGATTGGCCGAGGCGGCCAGGAGCATCAGGGCTGCGATGAGGCATATGACACGGTTGTTTCTCATACCTTCCTCCATCGGAATAGAATAGTGGTATTACTTCATAGGCGACAGCGCGCCGCGTATAAATCTCATGACGCCCTTGACGATCCGTTCGTCATTGTCAAGGGCATCGTGACCCGCGAAAATCTTCATCCGTTCTATAAAATATCTCGATGTGTACGAGTACTGCAGGACCAGGAGGAGGTTATCGAGACAGAAGGACGCGATCCACTCATTGACATCGTCTCCCACGAGGCCTTCTTTTTTGGCATCGGCAATAATGTGCCGGTAGTATCGGGCCGTGATTTCCTCCATTTTTTTCGACAGCCGCGCCGACATATGGGAGAGGCTCTGGGACGTGAGGTCATGGTATATCTGGGTCAGTTCAGGATATTTCCTCGAATACTCCTGGGTCGCCCGGACCAGTTTTTCAATCTTGTCGAACACGGTTCCGGATGAAAGGTCTATTGAGGAAATGAGCTTCTCCAGGATACGGAACCCCTCGTCGGCAATGGCCATATACAGGTCGTCCTTGGACGCGAAGTAATTGTAGAGCGACCCAATGCTTATGCCCGCTTTTTTTGCTATATCATTGATGTTGGCCGCCACGAAGCCTTTGCCGGCAAATTCGTTTATGGCAACATTGAGAATCCTCTGACGCTTATCCTCGGAGATTTTTTCAAATGATTCTTTATGGAATTTTGTCATGTTCTGTGCACCTCTGGCACCGATTAAAACCAGCATAATGAGTGAATATTCAATCAGTGAAAAAGTCAACTCATAATTGAAATGTAAACCCCGCATATGAATATTTTTTGGAATTGAATATTTTATGGTGGAATAGGAATCAAACCCTGATAACGTTCATCGGCTGTAACAATAACATGCACCATGGGCCTTATTACTTGGATTGATAATCCCCTCTGCTACAAGCAGGGGATACTACCTGTTACTATCGGGGTGCCAGATGAAACCGGGGAAAATGGTATTTGCACTGCCTGCTTTTATGCTGGGAATTGCGATCATACTGGGATGCAGCAACACGTTTACAGGAAAGATCGCCGTCAAAGGCAATGAACCCTTCACCTATCTGGTCCTGGTGACTGATAGCGGCGACATGAAGATAACCGGGCCTCTTGCGAATAAACTCAGGGAACATTTTCAGGGCAGGCGCGTCACGGTAAAAGGATCCATCGTGAAAGAGGGAAAAGGCTTCATGTTATTGCCGGAACTTGAAGTGACCGAGATAGTACATGACGGGGAGTGAATCCCGCCTGATCACGTATTCAGGTCATAGAGTATCTTGATCCCTTTCATGGGGAGGAGAAGATCGACGATATTGGCATGATCCAGGTGTTCCGCCACTTTCCCGGCAAACCCGCCGGTCAGGATGACTGAAAATCCCCGCCCGTATTCCTTCTCTATTTTTGCGATGATGCCTTCGGCAAGGGAAACCCATCCGTGAAAAAAGCCTGACTTGAGGGCGTCAACCGTGTTCTTCGCCACCACGCGTCCTGGCTTCTCAAAGGGCACCTCCGGGAGCCGCGAAGCGCGCAATGACAGGGACGTAATGGCCGTGTCAATTCCCGGCGCGATGATGCCGCCGTCAAATATGTCTTCCTCCAGGAGCACGCAGAAGGTAACGGCCGTACCGATGTCCACGACGATGGCCCCGCCCCCGTATTCACTGAACACGGCGGCTGCGTTCACGATGCGGTCCACGCCGAGCTGACGCGGATCGTCGTACCGTATGGTGAAATTCAGCCGGCTTGCGCAGGATATTTCGTGGGCGGACAGGGCGAGGTTTTTCTCCGCCATGGCATGATAGGCATGGTTTATCTCCGGCACCACGCTCGAAAAGGCAAGGCCCTTGATAAAGTAGGTGTCCGTGCCCATGCCGCAGCGGAACATCCCGTCCTGCACCTGCCGGTACAGCTCAGCCGGACCCGTATCCTTCACCGTGGGGAAGCGAAAGGTGTATTCCGGAAGTGTCCGCTCCTCAGGATACAGGGCTGCGGTTGTGCTGGTGTTTCCTATGTCAAAACCGAGTATCACCCTCGTCCTCTACCATCATGATGTGCGATATGACGCAACGACAGCCCCGGCATCATCTCAACCGCTCCAGGGCGCCCTGCCGCTTGACGGCCCGGGGGAGGTATATCAGCCCGACCCTGTTTTTCGGATCGATGAGGAGGAGGCGGTTCATGACGTTGATGCAGCCCCGATAATCTCCTTTTTCATACAGTTCGATGCCCTGCTTTTCAAGAAGGGCGGTGTCCGCCGAAAGACGCTTCCGTATTTTTTCCTGCTCCTCCCGCGCGGCCGGCAGGTACTTGCCGGCGCTGTCCAGGACCGGCAGGGCCTCATAATAGCGCTTATCCCGTGCCAGTTTCATCCCCGTTTCATAGTCCCCCTCGGCCTTCCTGATGCCCGCAAGCTGGTCCCTCGCGTCCCTGTTCGTGCCGTCCAGGGCGAGCACTTTCCCGTAGTTTTCCTTTGCTTCATCGGTTTTGCCCTTCCGCAGGGCATTGCCGGCAAGGGTCAGGTACCAGTCAATCCGGGCGGCGGTATCACCGGCCGGCACGACGCCGGATTCCGCCTCCTCGGCATTGAAGTTATAGGAAACTCCGCCTATAACATTGATGCCGTGAAGGGGCTTTCCCGAAAGATACTGCAGGGAATACTCGGCGCCGGCCCGTATCCTGAAACCGGACTTGATCGGGAAAAAGAACCCCGCCTTGGCCAGGAGCCCCGGCTTCAGGGACTTCACATTTTGCCGGGACCTGCTCGCGAAAAGGTGCACGTAGGAGCCCATGGCCGATGCCCCGAGGTACGCCTGGAAGTGCGTCACTATCGGGTAGTAGAACAGGGGTCCCCCGGCCAGCGAGACCGTCTCAAGATAGGACCTGCCGCTCTCCCTCATGGGATAGCGGGAATAAAAAAGGTCCAGCTCGCCCGTCAGATACGGCACGATGCCCCGGTTGCCGAACGACAGGGTGCCGCCCACTGTATACGAGCCCTTGAACCGGCTCTTATAATGACCCTCGATCATTGAATAGCCGGCCTTCGCGCCGATGATGATGTCGCCCAGGGGGGATTGTTTGTCTTCACCGTGGACGGATTCCGCGGAAAAAACAGCGATGGCCATAAGCGCGCAGGACAGGATGATATGTATTCGTATAGTGCTCATGATCTTCATATAGAGCCATGTTTACTGGTCATGATTTATTTCCCGCGCCAGCACCTGTTCAAGGAGCCTTGCGTCAGGCACTCCTTCCAGACGCCTGCCATTAATAAAAATCGTCGGAACCGCCCGGACCTTCATGGCGCCCCCCAGCTCGACAGCATCAAGGACCGACGAACGCGCGTTCTCCGACATGGTTTCTTTTACAAAATTCGTGAACTCATTAAGGTCCGCGCGCTCTTGGAAATATTCCCTGAAACCGGCCATGACATCGCCGGATTTTATCCGGGAAATATTTGCCCGGTAGCGCCCGTAATGATGGGCAACGAGCTCTCTGAATATTCCCCGGCCGGCCGCGGCGCTGAAGGCCCGGGCCGCCACGCATGAATTGGAATATACCGTTTTCGGTATATGGCTGTTGCACACCGTGTCAAGGGGAAAACTGTAATAATCGATACGTACCTTCCCGGGGAAGCGCGACA
>CALMRZ010000085.1 GCA_937872225.1 uncultured Spirochaetota bacterium | reverse complement strand
TTTTTGCTGGTAGACTTTAATTCTATTTATGATATCAGGATTCGCTTCCATGATCTCTGCGTTGTTTATCTGTATATAAAAATAAAAATACCTAATGCCGAAAACGGCATTCGTCAAAACCTGGTGATGTGTTACATATAAGGCCCGCATGCCTGCGGCAGGGGCTGGATTAATAACATTAAAACTGCTGATCTAAAAAGCAAGTAAGAATTCATGCTTTTACACTATTAATTGAAAATAGTTCATGCAACTGTACATTTATTGCCGATTATATATAGTGATAGGGAGCCATACCAGGGATACAAGGAGCCAGATATGCAGGAACTCATTAATGAATCCATCATCACCATGGTGAATGACGGTACGCTGAGCATGGAGCGGGTAAAAAGCCTTATTTATATAAAATCTTTCATTGACCGCATTTCAACGAGGAATTATATCGAGGAAGAATCAGCCCGGGACCTGGAGAAGAAATACGGAGTCAGGCCGAATATTATTACCTGGGGTGATTATTTCCAGACCGAGATAGCCACCTCCCTCGCGGTATTATCCGAGGAGGAGTTTGACCGGGCGGTGGCGACGCTCAGGTTCGATATGGTGGCAAGCTGGTTCATATTCTGTGAAAAGGGTGATGATTTTTTTGAATGGGTGGACCTGACCCACGAGGCCATCGTACAGGCCAAGGAATCAGGCTACACGCAGGAGGAAGAGGAAATCCTGCACCTCAAGATATTGAAGGATTATTACACGAACCTCGGCCTGGTGAACAATTTCACCGACGCGGAGATGCAGTGGTTCGACGGGTTTCAGGAGGCGAAGGTGGTGTAGGCCCCCGGGAGGGGTTTATATTGATTACATTCTATAATAGCGCTTAATTCATGATCGAAAAACCGGGCTAGTCCGGTTTTTTCGTTTTATGGAGATAGATGGTATACATTTTATGAAAGATGACAACACCCAGTACGGTCCCGAGGATATTGCACAGAAGGTCGGTGATGGATGATGTCCGGGCCGGCATGTAGACCTGTATCAGCTCGATGGTCAGGCTGAGGAAGGAACCGGTAAGGATTGAAAATAGATAGCACGGGTATCTCTTTTTCACACCATAGGCTATGAAAAGGGCCGGAAGAAAAAATCCCAGCGGAATAAAGCCAGATATGTTGAGTATGATATCAGAATAGAATTTCATTTCCCTCCAGTAGTTTGTCCACGGTTTTGATAAAACCAATTTTTTTATGGGACGGAGGTGTTTCGGGATAATCAGGTTGTTGCGGTTGGAAATGATATTATTAATTGTCGGGCCTGATCTTTCGTTCATCGGATAGAGGGCGATGATATCTTTTTGCCGGGATAGCGATGTATAATCATTGTTTTTCCAGCTTCCATAATTCCTGGAAATCTCTCCTTGATGCAACGCGGATCGGTATACGGCAAGACCCAGTACTTCCCCTTCCCAGGGGACCCGGATACGGGGATCGTTGCCGACTATGAGGCGGGCCCCTGAAAGATCATTCTTCATCGGATTGAGAGTATATCCTGGAAAAACCGAGGCTTCCCTGCCGTCAATATAGACGGTTGTTCCCGCTGTTGACAGCACCACTGTTATGAAAACGGTCTTATCAGTCAAAAGCGCCTCTGTGACGCCCGCTTCATGATACGCGTACTCCCCGGAAGGCCTCTGGATCCGCCTTCGTAAAATCAATTCGGACTTCCATTTGGCCATCATGAAGACTTCCGGATCCTTATCGTCATAAAAGCAAAGAATATTCGATAGCCAGCTTCGCGTTGCAGGGTAGGGTTTCAGCACTATTTCGATCGTTAATTCTTCGCCGCCGTTGCAATGTGAGAGCAGCGCCGGGTGAGATGGAATGTTCCGCTCCATTATCAGGTTGTTTCGCATGAGCATTATTCCATTGCTAGTGCGTAACCGATGTGCGTTGTTCGCGAACGTGAATTTATAGGGCCACAGGCCGGCAGTGAGAAGGACCAGCACTATAATGAAATTGAAAGCGGCTAACAGTGTTTTACATTTAATCAACGGGCAATAGTATGAAAACATGACTGCTCGATACGATTCTCACCAGGTGCCATTCAGGGCAAGGGAGACGCGATTCCGATAATAACCGCTTATTTTCTTTACGGCAGCTCCATTGCTATACACATAGCCGCCGAATAAGCGATATCCTGTAACAAATGAATAATTCCATGTGAAGTTGTAGGCTACGGTGGCCGATATATGCTCGGTGAATTCATAGGTGGCTGATGCTGAGAGACCGATAAGCCTGTCAGTTGTTTTTCTTGCAAAAATATTGGATTCGCCGTAAAAAAGCGATGAAGCAAATGAAAACTTGTCGAATATCTGCCGGGTGAGGTTCCCCGTCATGAACCAGTTCGTCGTTGGATCGGAATTATTGGCCAGTATGGAGTTCTGGTAGGTGAAATTCAAGCTGGCATTGGTCCTTTGATCGACGTCATGGGAAACCATGAGGTAGGCATAGAGGCTTATATCGTAGGGGGTCGCAGGGGGGATCACCACCTGTACGCCGGATACAGTAACATTGCTGCGGGTGCTGATGGGGCGGAAAACGAAATCCGGTGAGATTCGCCCTTCAATGTATAATTGCCTGGTGAAATCATGGCGATAGCCCACGCCGGGCCTGTGAACCTGGAGAATGCCTCCGGGATATGATTTCGTCCACTGATACTCGTAAAATAAATAGGTATAATTGGATGAGTCCCAGTGGATTTCATGATGCATGCGCGCCGAATTGACCATTGAATAGTTAAGGTCCTGGTTAATGTAGGACCTGAAAAAATATCTCTCGATATACCACTGTCTGGTTCTAGTGTAGAAATATTTGCTGAACTGGTTCGCGTATACCAGGCGTATCGTATAATACTTGTTGGCTTCAAATACTCCGGTCAGGCTGAATTCGTTTCTCCAGTAACGCATCCTTCCTTCACTGTTCCCGAACAAAGCTTCAAATCGGTCCGGTTCGGGATAATTCTGGAACGATTCGGAAATTTCGAATGAAACAAGTTCGGAAAATTCTTTCTCCAGGTTCAGGGTCACATCCTGGTTGTTGTTTGTTAAACCGAAATGACGGGCATAAATCTGCTGGTTCACATGGCCCATCAGGTCAAGGGTATAGGTTTTCCCTTCGTGCCGCAGTCCCAGCCCCACCAGCACCTCGGTGATATAGTCATACTTTTTTTTCTGAAGCGGGGTCTCGGCAATAGCGCGGATATTGTCATCGAAAGTTTCCCGAATGGTGCCGATTATGTTGAGTTCCCACGCAAGGGACATTCCGACCGCCGAAAAAAGCAGCAATGCCAATAATACGCAAATTAAAGAAAAGTATTTTCCCATGGCAGGATATTATCGTCCATGGCCGAGGAGCATTACGAAGATTGTCCTGAAAAAAATTTCAACATCCAGCTTCAGGGACCAGTTGTCGATGTATTCCAGGTCCAGGTCCATCCACTGGTCAAAGCTCAGGTCATTGCGGTTGGGTTGTATCTGCCAGATGCAGGTGATGCCCGGTTTCATGGACAGGCGCCTCCGGTGCCATACGTTGTACTGGGCCACTTCCGAGGGGAGTGGAGGCCGCGGGCCGATGAGGCTCATCTCTCCCCTGAATACGTTAAACAGCTGGGGAAGCTCGTCAAGGCTTGTCTTCCTCAGTATCTTTCCTATGACGGGAATGATGCGCGGGTCGTTTTTTATTTTAAAGGCGGGGCCGTCAGCTTCATTGAGGGCCTTTAATTCCTCCAGCTTTTTTTCCGCGTCCTTCACCATGGTCCGGAACTTGTACACATTAAATAACCTTCCGTTCAGACCCACCCGCTCCTGTTTGAAAAGCACCGGTCCGGGTGAAACGATTTTTATTATGACAGCAATTATCGCTAAAAATGGAGACAGCAATATAAGCATGATCCCGGATATCATATAATCCGAAAAGAGCTTCACTAAAAGGTCACGGTGCCGGTTGCTTGTGGAGCTTAATACCATCGAGGGAATGCCGTTTAATTCATCAAAATAAACCTGCGCTACCTTTGGCTCGTAGAACAGGGAATGGATGTGCCAGTCAGGAAAGATCCGTACCTTGATGCCCATCAACTCGATGAGATGAATGTAGGCTTCGATGTTATCTATCTGGTACATGGGCATGGCAAAGATAACTTCATCAACGACTTCCTTGATTATAAGGGTCTGGATCTCGTCAACGATCCCGATGACCTTTATGTCGTCTTTTACGGTTTTGCCAACCCTGTCTTTTTTAATGTCAAGGCACCCGATGATATTGTATTGTTCCTTCATGGAGTTGATCAGGTTGATTGCCCCCACGGCCCGCTCCTTGCTGCCGATGATGAGGATGTTGCATTTATTGTAGTCTGATTGCTTCAATTTCTTGTTTGACCAGTATATGATGGCTTTGCTGATCATAAGGATGACAATATTGAGAATATAAAAAATTCCGAGGAACAGGCGGCTCACATCTTTAATTTTAAGCAAAAAGAGAAGAAGGACCAGGATGATTATTCCGGCTGAAACCACTTTTATAATATCGCTGTAAAGGTCCGTTAATTTCTGGGATGTGGGGGAGTCTGTGTTGGTATACGTTAATAATATGAACCAAATTATTACAATGAACAGTGATATGATGATATAGTCAGGGGCCGCACCCAGGCCTGAATAGTTTAAGGGCAGGAAATAAGCTTTTATATAATAAGCTAATATATACGAGAGGACACTGAGTCCAACATCCAGGATCCTGTTCAATTGTATAATGAGCTGGCGTTTTTGTAATTTATCTAATAACAAATTTTTCCTTCACGGGTAATGAATTTCATTTTTCATTTAATTATTCTAAAGACTATTGCCTATAAGACTCTTCATGTTTTAATTATAATAACCGCGGATGAAAAAAAATTTAGAATATACAAAATAAAATAGTATTGTTTATATTAGTTGACTGAAAAGTGTTATAAACGTATGGATTTATTTTAAATAATTATAACGAATAATAGTCAATTCAGAAGTCAATAAAAAAATCAGGGCAGTGGTTTTTATGAATTAACCACAAACTTCTAACCACATACGTGCCTGTCGATCATCGTGGGTTCAGGTTCACTGATGCATCCATGAGCCTTCCCGTAAAATCGTTGGGTGAGGTCATGGAAAATACTGGTGCGTTACTGGGTCGCGAAAACCGGTCAGAAGCGCAACTGCGTCCATTGGGTAAACTTTATCATTTAACAAGACATTTGTGTTGTTTGGACTGCAAAGGCGGGATCCGGCGGAGTTTCAGATGATGGTATTGCAATGAAATTCTGAAGAAGTGTAAAGTATGATGAAGTGTATCCGATGGAATTCTATAATACTGGAGATGATCTGATACAGTTTATCATGGGGCATGTAATTCACTCCAATTTTTGTAAAATCTAAAGAGACTGCCAGGCCGCCCCGGTATATATTTTTTTTAAAAACATAACTTTTTGTTGACGATGACTAAATTCTTAAATATATTATTTTGGTTTTAGAAAAAAACCAGATCATAGATAAAACCAGTAACTGGTTGCATCTTTATTCTATAAACATTTTTTCAAAAATAAAAAGATACAGGATATGGAGCAGATAATATGAAAAGACGTCTGTCTTTGTTGTTCAGTGTGCTTACGATGATAATTATTCCTTCATGCAGTAATGATATCATCAGCGCCATAAAAAATAATAGTAATGCCTATCGGATGTTGGTTTATACCAGTGGATTGTCGATTACATGGTACAACGAAACAACAGAACTCAATGATCATGATTTCAGCATCTCTCCCAATGACCGGCATGTGAGCCGGACGTCCGGGGTTGCCCCGCTGGCCGTGCACTTCTTCGCTGATTTCGTTGATTCAGCCGAAGGTAGTGAAAGAATTGAAAGGTTCCATCATTATGATTACACATGGGATTTCGGAGACGCGGGAAGTGGCAACTGGGGCACCACGGAAAAATCAAAAAACACCGCAAAGGGGGCGGCGGCGGTCCACGTGTTTGAAAATCCCGGAACCTACAGCGTTGTCCTCACCATCAGGAACCATTCCGAAGTCGTGGGCACTGAAAAATACAGCATAACCGTCACCGATCCGAATGCGGCATACAGCGGGACCAACACAACCTGCGTTAATAATGCCGGCGATACCGATTTCAGCGCTGCTCCGGCAGGAGCACGGACCATCAGCACCAATGACCTTTCTACCATTGTCCAATATGCAACAAGCGGAAGCAGGATCCTTTTTAAGAGGGGTTCTTCATGGACCACGGCCGGCTTGACATGGCCGGACAATGCAGGTCCAGTGACAATCGGGCGCATACGGGACCGGCATCAATCCGGATACGCTGGGAATCTATGATAACGCGCCCCGGATAACCGTGACCGGCGGAAACTTTCTAAACCTGAGCTTTAAGCAGGACTGGAGGATCATGGACCTGCATCTGATAGATACGACCAGGAGAAATGGAAGTTTTGGAGGCGCCTCTGATATGCAGAGGTTGCTTTTCTATCGATTGAATATTGAAGGTTTTGGAGTCGGCCTGGGTTGGACCCACTGGAATGAAAGAAGCCTTATGCGTATTGACGATATGGTTGTTGCGTCATGCGCCATCTCTGGCAGTGCGACCAACATTGTCTATGTGGGCAGTGAGCGGCTGGCTCTGCTGGGAAACATCATGCATGACGCCCAGCAATCCCATGTCGTCCGGGTATGGCAGGCATACAGAAGCGTCATCGGCCATAATATGATATCCGGCTCCAGTGTGAATTCAGCGGAGGGAAGACATGCCCTGAAACTGCATGGACCGGGTTTGCGGCCGGGAAGTATAAGTGGCACCAGCCTTGGGGTGCCGACTCCCGGAACTGGTTTGCTGGATGTGAAGACGCAATTCACCATCGTGGCGGATAATATTTTCGGCTCCTCCGGCCCCTGGCCTGTGGCAATCGGTCCACAGGATGGGCAGGCCGATGAAAGGCTTTCCCATATAATATTTGAGAGAAACCGGATTCACCCGGATTATGGCACCCAGAGCGTCACTACCGTGCAGGTGGCCTTGATCGTCTGGGCGCGGCACTGCACAATCCGTAACAACATTATCGACGGCACCGGGGCTAACAGGTACTTTGACGGCATGGTGGTTGACAGGCGCGGCATTGAACCTGCCCCGACGAACGTGGAGATCTATCACAACACAATCTACAGGGGCGACAACGTTTCGGTAACGCCCACAGCCATACAGATCGGGGCTGTGGTAACCGATTCAGAGGCGCGAAACAACCTGGCATCGTTTCCCTATGCGTCCGGACCAGTGACGCTGGTGGAGGACCTGAGCGGTGTCCTGGCCAGATCGAACAATCTGCTCACCGATGACGCCCGGTTTGTTCTTCCCGGCGCGGCCGACCCCCTGGCCCGGGATTACCGGCTGCAGGCCGGATCTCCCGCGCTTGGCCAGGGGGCCAGTGTTCCTGTCTTTGATGATTTTTTTATGAATTTCCGGCCTGCATCCTCGGCTGATCTCGGGGCATTGGAGCAATAAGGCTTTTTCAAGAGCGGCTCTTGCATGATCCTTTACCGGTCATGCAGAAGAGGAGCACGGTTGTTTTCCTGATGGGTCCCTCTGGAGCGGGCCCGGCGTTGGGTCTAGTAGTGGAGCATGTCCGAAGTCATTAGGACGGTGTAGGTGAAGATGCCGGTGTTCGGAACGGTTCCCCGAGTCACGTTGTTTTATTGTTTAACTCAAGACGTCACGGAAGGAAACGGCGGGAGTTAAACCGGACCAGTTCAGTGACCCCGGGCACGTCCTACTGGATCCGGGAGCGGCATTTCTCCGGCCTGCTTTCAACAAATAAGATGTCAGGACCACTCGTATGCTGACCTCTCGGCACTTACCCAGTCTTTTTAATGTACCATCTTAATGTTATTGTTCAGGAATGAACTAAATTACATTGTTCACTCCAAAATTATTATTTTATCTGTCAAGTATATTAAATCCTCGGTTATTTTAAATATAGAATTTTCCATGGATAAAAAGTATTAAATACAATTTGAATTATTGAATTATTTATTGACTGTTTAATAGATAAAAATAATAAAATACCAAAAATAAAATTTAAGGCCGTTATCCGGCGCTTTTTTACGTTAGAAATGGCCTTGTTTGAGAGTCGGCGTGTTCTGGTTAAACGCACTATGTATCATTCGCCTCTCCTGATTTGGATGCAATTCCCTTGTAAAGCAATAATTTAGGTCGTGAAGTGAATAAAAATATTAAATTAATTGCCATAAAGGCATTGATCTTTGTAATAATCGGATACGGTCTCTCGCAGGTACTTAGATTGGCGGGAAACCTTGTGCTCACAAGATTACTGGCGCCTGAATTATTCGGTTTAATAGCCCTCGCGCATGTTTTTCATCGGGGCCTCGGCCTGTTCTCCGATATCGGAATTGAACCGGGGGTGATTAGAAGTAAAAGGGTAAATGATCCGGTTTTTCTCAAGACAGCGTGGAGTATCCAGTTCATTCGCGGTATATTGCTTTTCGCCTTAACCGCCATTATAGCCTATCCGGTATCACTGATTTACGGCAGTCCCGTGCTGTTTTTTATTCTTCCAGTAATTGGTATAACCTCACTATTTCAGGGGTTCCAGTCATGTTCCCTTTATCTTCTCAATAGAGACCTGAATCAGGGAAAACTTGTTTTTATTGATCTGGCTGGGCAGGCGGTAACCCTCGTCGTGATGATTATAATCGCCTATGTATATAAGAGCATATGGGCACTGGTAATCGGATCTCTTGTTGCGCCACTCATTAAATCAATATGGAGCCTGCACCTACCAAACAATTCAGGCACGGGGTTTAAGCTGGAAAAAACAGCCGCCCATGAGCTTATATCCTTTGGTAAATGGATTTTCATCTCCACAGCCATGATGTTTCTGGCAACACAGGCTGACAGGATTCTGCTGGGAAAAATATTTCCCCTGGCGCTATTCGGAGTATATAATATAGCAGCGATGTTTGCCGAACTGCCAAAGGAGGTTATGGACAGTGTGGGGAACAGGGTTTTATTTCCCCTGATTTCGCAATTCAATCACCTTCCGCGCAATGAATTAAGGGATAAAATAAAAAACAAACGAAAATACCTGTTGTTGCCTTTGATTCTGTTGATTGCTGTGCTTGTTTGTTCCGGAGATTTTTTAATCCGCTTTTTATACGACAAGCGCTATGAACAGGCGGCATGGATGCTTCCCATGCTTGCATTGGGAATCTGGCCATTCGTGCTCCACCTTACAGTTAACCGGAGTCTTTATGCCATAGGGAAGCCGAAATTTATGGCGTTGGGAGATATGATTAAGTTTGTATACATGGTGATCAGCCTTCCTCTTTTTTACTCCTTTGGCGGGTATTTTGGGGCTGTTCTGGCTGTTGTATTAAGAGAAATACCTGTTTATATAGTTGTAAATATAGGTCTTTCAAGGGAAAAGCTTTCTTTAATTAAACAGGACGCGTGGGCAACCCTGCTTCTTTTTGTATTAATAACTCTTGGAATATGGTTTCGTCTGTTTCTCAATTTGGGCATACCCGGAATACATGGAGCCTAATCATTGACCGCTCATAAAAATTTTATTAATCTGGTGCATGTATGAATTTTCTTGTACCGGTAATGATGTGGGGATGGATCCCCGTTACCATCATTCTCTTTCGTAAATTTGCCCCTCAAAAGGCCATTCTGATTTCCGTTATAGGCGGAATTCTCTTTTTGCCTGCTACTGCTTTTGATATACCGGTAATTTTGTATAATAAAGAAACCGCAATTGCTATATCTTTGCTGTGGGGGATAATATTTTCATACAAAAAATCAGTCCCGTCCTTCAGTACGAAGCCTTTCAATATACCGATTATCCTATGGTGTATCATGTCACCCTTTCTATCCATTTTGACAAACGGTTTGGGCCTTTACAATGCCGTTGCCGCTGTTATTGAAAGCTCCCTGGCATATGGCGTTTTTTACGTGATAGGGCGCATCTATTTTTCCGATAAAGATGCACTGCGGCTTTTAACCACCGGTATAATTGTAGGGGGGCTTATCTATGTTCCCCTTGCGCTTTTTGAGGTTCGGATGAGCCCGCAGCTTTCAAATATTTTTTACGGATTTTTTCCCCACAGTTTCGCCCAGCATTTCAGGTATGATGGATACAGGCCCATTGTTTTCATGCAGCACGGACTCATGGTTGCGATGTGGATGTCTGTAACATTTACAGTCTCTCTCTGGTTATACGGCACCAGGGAAGTTGTTACATTAAAAAAAATACCCATGTCCGTAGTAATCATATTTCTTTTAATAACAACGGTACTATGCAAATCCGCCAACGGATGGATTTATTCAATGTCAGGCGTCTTCGCCTATTATTATTATAAAAAAACGAAATCAACATTGATTTTCAAATTGCTGGTTCTGGCAATTCCGGTATATCTAATTCTCAGGGTATCAGGAATACTGCCGATTAATGCAATAATAGACTTTTCAGCATCAATATTTGATGCTGAGCGGGTTGATTCACTTGCCGTGCGATTATTTCAGGAGGATGTGTTCAGTCAAAAGGCACTGGAGAATCCTCTTTTTGGATGGGGCTGGATGGGACGGGCCTGGCCTAGGAACATGGCCACGGGAGAGGATGTTGTTCAGATGATAGATTCGCTGTATCTGATCGCCTTCAGTAATTATGGTTTATTTGGCCTTTTTAGCTTATATGCCGTTTTACTGTTGGGACCGTGGAAAGTTATGAAGTCCCGGACAGAATCCATAGATGCCATTGTTCTTGGTGTCATTCTGATATTTTTCACTATAGATACTCTTATAAACGGGATGGTAAACTCTGTTTTTATATTAACAGCCGGCGCTTTGAGCGGTTATTCAGATAAACTCAAGCTTGGTGGACACACGGTAACGTAAGATTGTTGTTATGGGAAAAAGACTCTGCATAATAATAGTAAATTATAAAACCCCGGAATTGACTGTCGACTGTATATGCTCCTTATACAGCCAGCTTGATCATGAAAAAGACGCGATAATAATCGTGGATAACTGTTCCGGCGACGACAGCATTGAAGCACTAGAACGCGGAATAGAAAAGAATGGATTAAGCGGTATTGCACGCGTCATACCCGCTCCGCACAACAACGGTTTTTCCTATGGTAACAACATAGGGATTGCGGCGATGGATGCAGAGTTCTATCTGCTCGCAAATTCAGACACGGTTTTTAACCGGGATTCGGTAAAAGAGCTTTTACATGCGGCAGAACTATTTCCTACGGCAATCATTGGCCCGCGGCTGGAATTTCCGAACGGAGAAGCGCAGGTTTCGTGTTTCAGGTTTAATACCCCTGTATCCGAGCTGATTAATTCAGCTGAAACCGGAATAATAACCAGCTGCTTAAAAAAATATAATGTCCCTCTCCCCATTCCCTCAGAAGTGCTAAGGCCTGATTGGATAAGCTTCGCCTGTGTTTTAATCCCTAGAGCTATTGTCGACAAGGTCGGGTTGATGGATGAAGGGTATTTCATGTATTTTGAAGATATAGACTTCTGCCAAAGAACGCGGCGGGCCGGATTTGATATTATTTACTGGCCGGCATCTCATGTTGTTCATCTTCAGGGAAAGAGCTCTGATGTGAATGAAACAATTATTCAGGAAAAAAGGCTGCCCCTATTTTATTATAAATCAAGATCACGGTATTTTATTAAGTTTTTCGGCAAGAGGGGATTTTTCCTGGCCAATGTATTGTGGACTTCAGGTAAAATTATTTCATTGTGCAAAGAGAAAGTGCTCGCCAGGAGGAAAAAATCAACCTGTTCATTTCAGTTTATTGATATATGGAAAAAATAGGGTGGATAATAATGGTACATTTACAAGCATGTCTTAGACCTTCAATTATCCGGAGTTTGAATTTTTTTATGTGCGTTTTATTTCTAATAGAGAAACAGGCGTGAGCGTGTGGCAACAGCAGGAATAAAAATCAGGACCTTTTTCAACGACTTTGGAAAGGTCAAGCATGAAAATATTCTAAGGATATTCTTGGCCCTCAGAGGGATCGCCATTTGCCTGGTAGTACTTGCGCATACTGCCATCAGCCTTCTGTCGTCACAGCTGAACCTGCTTCCCGAAACAACATCGATCCTGTCACTCTATGATTTCTGGCAAATACCCTCTCCGGGGAAATTTATTACACTCGAACTCTGCAGATGCGCAGTGCCGCTTTTTTTGTTTTTCGCGGGATTTCATCTTGCAAGGTTTCCACAGTCGGGCAGGGGGAGCTGGAACAATATTAAAAGTTTGTTAGTCCCGATGATATTCTGGTCACTGGCGGCATGGGTCATAAGCTGGAGGAAAGGATCCGGTTGGGATGTCCCTGAATTTTTACGTCTGTTTTTCACGGGGAAGGCCCAATTGGGCTATTTTTTTATCATTCTTATTATTCAGTATTATATCATTGCAAACTGGCTGGCATCCGCAATAAAATTAAAACCTAAACTTGTGCTTGCCGGTGCGTTTATAATGCAACTGCTGGTGCATGTATTTGATTATATTTACCTGTTAGACAGCTTGAAAATAATAGAATCATTCCAATGGACAGCCAGCACGGGACCGTTTCCGGAATTCCTTTTCCCAAGGTTTATTTTTTCATTAACACTGGGCCTATGGGCAAGCATATATGTTAATGATTTTAAAAACATATTGAAGAAATATTTTATACCGATTATTGTCATAGGCATTTTCGCGGCGGCATCCATGTTGCTGGAAACAGGATCGATCTTCCATAGATTTTACAATACCTTTCATGTTTCGATGTTTGATGCGGCTTCAAAAGCATGGGCGGAATGGAAAATTACGACCGCATTCTGGACCTTGGCCGCCGTATTCCTGATCATCGGCTTTTCACAGAGGTTCCTGCCTTTTAAAAAGGGGCTGGAATTATGCGGTAAAAACTCTTTCCAGATTCTCCTTCTTCACGGCATGGTGCTGTATATCCTTAAACTGGTTGAGTATAAATTTCTTGTGAATCACATCTGGTTCGGAGTAACCGGATTCATAATAACTTTTTTTCTGACATTGGGAATTCCGCTTGCCTTTACGAAATTAGTCCAGCGATGGTGTCCGGGAAAAGTAAAATATTTATTGATAGGATCATAAGAGGAAACTGTATTGCATTATCCGGGTATAGTGTATGAATAAACCATCCACCATGAAGAAAAACATAGCGTATCTTGGCCCCGAGATACCGGCTATATCAGCGACATTTATCTATAATGAGATCATAGGGCTTGAAGAAAAAGGGATTAATGTATTTATTTATTCAGTTCATTATCCTGAGGTTATGGCCGAAGAACCTGAAGCAATAAAAATTTTTGAAAAGACACAATATCTATATAAAATTCCGAAATATAAGTTTGCGCTATTTGTTGTTTTCGAATTAATAACCAATTTTAGGAATTATATCAAAACTGCGGGAAAGCTTTTACATGACATCAGATCAATAAAACTGATATCATCCGATTCGGTAAAACTCATTTTTCAATTTTTTGCTGGAAGCGTGCTGGCTTATGAACTAAGAAAAAAGGAGGTTCAGCATCTGCATGTCCATTTCGCCCATGTGCCGACCCAGATCGGCATGTATGCCGCCGGCTTATCCGGGATACCCTTTACGTTCACCGCCCATGCCAATGATATTTTTGAAAGGGGTCTGCTATTAAAAGAAAAAGCCGATAGATCAAAACAAGTTATTACGATTTCCGAATACAACAAGCGATTCCTCGTTTCGAAGGGAATCAGTCCGGAAAAAATATGCATCGTGAGATGCGGAATAAAGGCAAACATTAAAAATTCAACAAAAAAGAGTAAAAAAGTTCCTGTTATTGGCAGTATCGGGCGCCTTGTAGAGAAAAAGGGCATGGATGTATTAATTGCCGCCTGCGTGTTGTTAAAAAACGACGGCATTCGATTTAAACTTGAAATCGCTGGCGACGGCCCGCTATTGCAGCCTCTTGCGGCACTTGCTGAAAAATTAAATATTAGTGAAAGGGTCGATTTCATTGGCCCTTTACGCCATGACAGGGTCTTTGATTGGCTCAAAAGTCTTAGTGTCTTTGCCCTTGCGTGCAAGCGTGATAAAAATGGAGATGCGGACGGTATTCCTGTTGTATTGATGGAAGCCATGGCATATGATATCCCGGTACTTTCAACATCCATTACTGGTGTTCCGGAACTCGTTGAGCATGAAAAGACGGGACTGCTTTCACCGCCGGAAAATGCTGAATTATTGTATAAAAATCTTAAAAGAATTTTATCAGATAAGAAACTGAGAAATAAATTAGTCGCTGGAGCAAGGAAGCGTGTGGAGGAAGAGTTCAGCCAGGATATCAATATTGAAAGAATTTATAAAATAATTATGGAACAATAGTCGCATTTTTCATCATTATATGCCGCATAAAACAGAGTATGCCTCTTGTTAAAAGAGGACAATCAATCAACATGTAAGTAAAATTTTATTATTGATTGGTTGAAAGATAAAATCTGTACATTATAATATAAATAAGGAAAAATCATGTCACAAACAGAGCCCAGAATAGTAATTATTGCGCCATGCAGGAATGAAGAAAAATTCTTGCCAGATCTTATCAGAAGCCTGGAAAATCAGACCTTGAAGCCGGTCGAATGTATTATTGTGGATGATGGTTCCACGGATAAAACACCGGAACTAGTAAGCGAAGCTGAAAAAAGAAACAGCTGGATCAGGCTTGTCAGGAAAGAGGATCGAGGGAAAAGGTCGGTGGGGCCCGGCGTAGTGGAGACATTTTACTATGGATATGAGAAACTTCGGACAAAGGATTGGGACTATATTTGCAAACTGGATGGGGATATAGTTCTTCCTCCGAATTATTTTAAAAGATTAATATACTACTTTGAAAAAGACAAATATCTGGGAAGCGCAAGCGGCAAACTTTACCTGAAGCTTAAATCCGGCTCTCTTACTCTGGAAAGGACATCGGATGAAATGGTATGGGGCTGTACGAACTTTTACCGGAGAGAATGTTTCGAGCAGATTGGAGGGTTTGTAAAACAGACCATGTGGGACGGTATTGCTTTTCATCGGGCGCGAATGGCAGGGTGGAGAACCCGCAGTATATGGGACCCGGAATTGAAAATGATAGAGCAGAGAATCATGGGATCATCGCAAAAAAATATTATAGTCGGAAGAATCAGATGGGGCAGGGGGCAATATTTTATGGGAACTCACCCTCTCTATATTCTGGCTGTAGGTTTCTACCGTTTATTTGAAAGACCATTTTTAATCGGCGGAATATGTATTGCAGTGGGCTATTTTATCTCAATGCTTAAAAGGGCTGAGCGTTACGACTTTCCCGGATTTAGAAAATCTCTTCATGCGTGGCAGTTTGAACGGCTTAAGATTGGAAGACGTCTCGAAAAAATTCCTGATCCTCCGGAAAATCTTTTTCATGAGAAAGAGTTGGCGTAAAACCAGGATGCAATGCTTTTTGTATTGTGAATCAATTGAAACGAATAATGTGTAATATGCATTCTTCAGCTGTCTTTGGTAATTAACCAGGAGAAATAATTCAGAGGGAAAAATGAAAAAAGATACTTATCCAGAAATTGGAATAATAATCATCGGTCTTAATTCTGAAAAATATATCGGTCCATGTATAGAAGCAGTCAAAAATTCCGATTATCCTCAGAACAAACTGGAAATTATTTATGTAGACGGTGGATCTATTGATAAAAGCGTTGAGATCGCCGAACAATTCAAGAATGTAAAGATTATCCGACTTGATAACCCTAATCCATCACCGGGAAGAGGAAGAAACGCAGGCTATAAGGTATGTAAAAAATCCTTGATCCAGTTTATAGATTCTGATTCTTATCTGCAGCCGGAATGGCTCAAAAAAGGCGTTGAGTATTTGAAAGATGATATAGTCGCAGTATGGGGCAACATATTCGAGAGATTCCCAGATAAAAACTGGTTCCATATGGTTGCAAACTTTGATTGGGGAGTCCGATCTGGAGAGAAGGGCTGGCTAGGTGATGAGGGCTATGAGAAAATGTTCGGGGGAAACGTATTGATTAAGCGTGAATACCTTGAGAAAACCGGTGGATTTGATGAAGATTTGATCGCCGGGGAGGACCCTGATTTAAGCTACAGGGTAAGGCAGATGGGAGGAAAAATTTACAAAATTAATGTGCCCATGGTTTCTCATGATATCAATATGGACAGCATCGGTAAATATAATAAGAGGGCTTACAGAACCGGTTACGCATATGCCCAGATAGGAATGCGCTATTGTAGAGAAAAAGAAAAATTTTTCTTCCAGAGGATTTTTCGAATCCTCCTTTCGGGTACCGTGCCCCTGTTCGTTATCGTTTTATCGGCAATTATAGGGTACATGCTTCCCGGTATCGTGTTGGCTGTTTTGATCTTTTTAAGGCCATTAAGAAAAGTATTCCAGATAAAGAAGCAATACGGGATAAGCCTGGGGGAGGCAGTTGCATACTGTCTGCATTTCGCTTTTGTTGTTTATCCTCAATTGTTCGGTGTCTTGCGATACTTTACCGGTGTGCTTATTAGGCATCCCCTTCAGAATAAGCTTTAAACGACTATAGTATTGTTAATAATCGTAATAGCATATGATGATATGATCGATTTAAAAAAAATATAGAAAGCGTGATAAATTAATATGAAAGTAAAAATTGGCACTATAATGGTTGATAACGTAACCTCGGGCGAGGCAATCGAAAAGATAGAGAATTTTATAAAAAACAGGAAGCCCGCATTGGTTATAACACCAAATGCAGATCATGTTGTAATGGTTCGAGTGGATGCATTGTTTTTTGAAATATACAGGAAGGCTGATCTGGTTTTGGCCGATGGAATGTCGCTGGTCTTCGCATCTAGATTATTAAAAACACCGATAAAGGAAAAGATTTCCGGTTCGGACCTTTTCCCGTTATTATGCAACATTGCAGCACAGAAGGGATACAGATTATTTTTTCTCGGGGGACAACCGGGGGCCTGTATAAAAACCGCCGAGAATATGAAAGAAAGATACAAAAATTTGACTGTTGCGGGAACATATTCGCCGCCCTTTGGATTTGAACATGACGTGCATGAAATGATGAAGATAAATGACATGATCAAGCAGGCAAATCCGGATATTCTGTTTGTGGGATTAGGTTCACCTAAACAGGAAAAATGGATATACCGGAACTACCATGAATTAGCTGTTCCGGTAAGTATCGGAATTGGAGCAACCTTCGAATTTTATTCGGGAATGGTAAAAAGGGCGCCTCGATGGATGCAGCGGTGCGGTCTTGAATGGTTCTGGCGGTTGATGAAAGAGCCCAGACGTCTGTGGAGACGTTATCTTATCGATGATACTGCTTTTATCTGGTTAATTTTTAAACAATGGTTAAATACTGGTAAGCGGAATGATTCTGTGCCTTCATGAAATGACTCCTGTCCAGAGATTATTGCTTGCCAAGACCCTGGCGATATGCCATACTAATGCCTATAACAGGCCCTGTGTCGCATGGCTCTGATTTTACAGGGCCTCTATCCTGTATAATAAAGCAGATGAAAAAACTGAATCAACTGTGGAAAGTGCTGCCCAACCTCAGGGGGCTTGCGATAATCTGCGTGATTATTGCTCACTCGTCACTCTCTGTACTAATTGCTAGAAATGTCGAAAGTACACTGCTGCTGGATTATTATATATTGCCCAATGAGTTCTGGGTTGTTATTGATGAACTACCGGCCTTCTGTGTGCCGCTTTTCTTTTTTTTAGCCGGGCATTTTCTGGGGAACTCCTTTGAAACATGGAAAGCAGTCTGGAACGGTTTGCAAAAACTTCTGTACCCTTATTTGTTTTATTGTTTTTGTTATTTTGCGGTATCATGGTAAGCGTCAAATTAACCCCGTCCCGTGAATCAGTCAACAAGCTTGATCATATC
>CALMRZ010000084.1 GCA_937872225.1 uncultured Spirochaetota bacterium | reverse complement strand
ATAATAAATATAATATCAAAATAATTCATTTCTCATTTATCTAATTCAAGATGAAAAAATCGACTCCTGAACCTGTAGTACATCTCGCATATCCTCAAGCTGCAAATGATAGTAATGCTGGCTCATCTCGTTGGTTAAATGGCCGGTTATGCTCTGGACCTTGGCTAATGGCACTCTGGCATTGATTAGAAGGCTATTAAACCAGTGCCGCCATGAATGAAAAGTGATATTCCTCTCCCTCCGTTCCTGCTCGGAAATTCCGATTTTACGCATGGCTGTATACAGTGATTTGGTGAATATCACCGGTTCGGCAGGCTTGCCAGGTGTCTTTTGGCTGTAAAAGACGAAACTCTCGGGGTTTTCCGGCTCTGGATTGGATGCCATCAGTTTTTCCAATATCTGCCGAACAATTCTTGGGATAAAGATATGGCGCACCTTGCCTGTTTTGGTAGTGGCATTGAGGCCGAAAAAGTTATCCCATGAACGCCGAACATAGATATACCCCTCATCGAGGTGAATATCGGAAAGGGTGAGTGCCTGCAGTTCGCCCAGCCGGAGCCCGGTCGAGGAAGCGACAAGGTTTCCCGCGTATCCCATAAACAGGTCCCTTGGCGGGTGGCAATGTGCGGCTTCGGATTTCCATTCAACAGAAAAAAGCCTTCTTACCTCTTCGAGAGTCAGGATTCCCTTCAATTTGGGGTTTATTGCAGCCCGGTCGATTTTTGGTACGAATTGGATCAGAGACTGGTCCTCTGCTGCTTCAAGGATTGCTTTGAGTCCGGACAGGATTTTATTTATCGTATTCCCGGCATAACCACTATTGAATAGGTCGTTACGAAGATCTCGGATTACGGCACGGTCTATGGCAGTGAGTTTCATGCTTCCTATGCGAGGGAGGAGATGGCTCTTTAGCAAATAAGTGAGGTTATGGCACTGACGTTTACTTATCCGTAGCCCTCGGACGCGTTTATCAGTGGCCCAGGCACCATCCCAAAGGAAAAAGCCGTCTGCATATTCTGTAAGGGTGATATTCTGTTTAGTTACAATCTGACCAGCTGAAAGGTAATCATACGCCCATCGTTCAGCTTTGAATTTTGAAGTTACTCCAGTACTTTTTGCGGGAGTCAATCGACCATCGGGGAGTTTAAATCGGCAGTAATAAATGGATTTTCTTTTGTAGAGATAAAACAGCTTACCGTTTGACGACATCTTAAACCTCCGTTTAGCGTGCCGCAAAAGTGGAAATATTTTGCTACACTTTTGCTACACTTATGGATTTTTAAGAAACGCCGGTGGTCCGGTAGCCTCTTTTTTGGCCTTTTTCATTCAAAAAAGGCTATTTTCTGTGGGCGCTACTGGACTTGAACCAGTGACCCTCTGCTTGTAAGGCAGATGCTCTTCCAGCTGAGCTAAGCGCCCTGTTGTTTAGGCCTCTTTCCGTTTAATTTGCTTGCCCGGAAGGCGAGGGTGGTCCTGGCCGGAACTTCGATGTCTTTGCCCGCTATGGGTGAAAATACCTTGCGGGCCTTTTTCTCTGACTTGTAGAAGGTGCCGAAACCGCGGATTTCTATCTTGTCGCCTTTGAGCGCGCTTTCCTTGATCTTTTCGATGAAATTATCAACGATATAGAGGACCTCTTTCTTTTTCAAACCGCTCTGCCTGACAAGGCGGTCCACTATATCGGATTTTGTCATGGATACTCCTATGACTGGGCTTTTGCCAGCGCGTTAACCCGTTTCGCTATCCTGGATTTCTTCCGGGCGGCGTTTTTCCTGTGCACCACGCCGACGCCGGCCGCCTTGTCGATGGTGGATACGAACTTGACGTACAGGTCCTTGACCGCGTCCGGCGACTGCTTGGCCGCCACCGCTTTCTCGACCTTTTTGGCCGCGGTGCGGATGGAGGACTTGACCTGGGTGTTGCGCGCCCGCCGTTTTTCGTTCTGCTTGTTCCTTTTTTCCTGGGATTTGATGTTTGCCACTGTTTTTCCCTTGCTTTCTATAATATTGAACCGGCCCTAACGGCCGGTTTTGAGGATACAATTTCGAAAAGCAAATATGACGACACTGCCGGAAACTGTCAAGAATATTTATTAAATTTATTATTTATGTCAGGTTAACAATTGATTATATTTCATTTTGAGGATTTTTATCAACATATGGATTGTGGTCAGTGAATGTATAAGGCGATGCGGCTTTTGTGACCGTATTCCGGCCAAGTAATAAACAGCGATTTCTCTTTATCCAGTATTTGAAATTCACATTGCTCACGCGTAAGGGTTCAGTGTTGATAAAATAGCAGGGTCATGAAAATAATATTGCATAATTTGAGCTGGTTTTTAACATACGCGTTATTGTGGTTGTTGGTTGATCCCCCTTCATTTAATGTAATTAAAACTATCTATGAAACGGTTATACGCGATCATTGCCGGTATACTGGTTTCCTCTATCGGCGCTTTTGCGGCAGGACAGACAGCGGCGTCAGCAGGGGGCGCCGGCGCGGTCAGGAACGACAAAGAAGCCGATGCCGGGCAGATTGAGCTTGACCGTTCGCATAAAACGTTCTATTTCTATCTCAGGAAAATCAACTGTCCCCATAGCGTATATCAGGGTGTAAACGGCAGGTTCAGAAATGAACTCCCCCGCATTCCCTATCTCCGGCTGACCCCGTACCGCGATATGACGGTTTTATTGAAGAAACAGGGCCTGGGGACTGAATGCTATGAGCAGGACTGCGCTCTGAAAAGCGGATCGGCCGCAGGCATGCACCGTGTCATCACCGGCTCGATTGAACAGGAAGTGATTAATTACCTTGAACCGCTCGGCACCGGCAAGCTGGAATACATCCTCAAGAAAAAGCAGACCATCAACTACATGATCCATATGTATCTGTATAATGTTGAAAATAACAATGAAATGGCGCATATATACAGGAAGGTGTCCGATAACGAGCTTGATAAGGCCATATCGGAGATCATCGATGAGCTGAAAAAATATTTCAAACCAAGGCCTCTGGTGCGTAAGATCGCCAGGGATCCGATCGTGCCGACACTTTCATGGTCGCCGACGGCCATTATTGCAAACGGCAAAATGGAAAAAATTATTTCGACGAGCTTTGGTTTTACCATAGATGCGGGCCTCCGGAATGTCGCCTTTAACAACAGCCTTATCATGATATCTGCAGGTTTGCCGGCGGCATCCCTTAGGCGTGAAAGGGTGGACGCGTTCTACACGTTTCCCTTCTCAATCATGGTGGGATATCATTTCCCAATCCTGAACGACCGGCTCTACATCGCGCCCCTGGCGGGCGGTGGTTACCAGGTGCATGTCATCAAGGACGCGGGTATCGGTTCAAAAAGAACCTACTGCGATCCCCTTGCCGTGTTTCGTCTGGAGCTCGGCGTTGAATGCTATAAAAACCTTTATGTTCTGCTCCATGGAGGATATACGCTCTTTTTCGAGAAGACCGTGCAGGGCCACTACGCGACGGTAGGGGCCGGCTTAAAGTATTTTTTCAGGTAGGATATGGAGGATTTGATGAAGAAGAGATCAATGGTATTGATAGACAGGAAGTTCCAGCTGAAACTGGCCCGCAGGGTCATCGCGATTTCCATGGCGGGCTTCTCGCTGGTCATCGCGTTCCTGGTGGTTTCGGCCATCATCACGAACATCGGTTTTTTCAAGAGTCTCGATGACCTGAACGGCGCCATACGGGTCCAGAACAATATCGTCGGGTCGTTCGTTGAATTCGCCCGCCTTGTCGAAAACGCCCAGCTTGTCCTTGCGGCGAACAAGATCATGGTGGATCATACCCGCAGCATACAGATCATCCACAAGTATCTTGATTTGCTGCGGAACTGGGCGCTGCGGAACATGATTTTCCTCGCATTCATCATGCTGGTGATGATTATCCAGGGCGTGTGCTTTTACTTCTACATGCTGCGGGTCACCCACCGCATATCCGGCCCCGCCTTTGTCATGAACAGGTATATCGACAGCATCTTGCGGGGGAAGGAGCCGGTAGCCCGCGAGCTTCGTCCGAAGGATGAGCTGAAGGATTTGTATAACGATATCAAGAAGCTCGGGAGCGCGTATTTAAAGGAAAAAGAAAAGAATAAAAAGCTCAGGATGAGGTCAAGGGAGCTCAAGTCGAAACATATGGCCAGTGATTGACGGAACACGGCGCGGCGCGGGCGCCGTTCCGGCGAGTGGTCCGATGCTTACGGCTGGGGATCGTTATCGGACAACACGCACCCCGAAATCAGGGGGGTTGTGAACCCGTCATAATAGACCGCGCCGCCGCCTAATCCAGACGATCTGTTAAAGGTCAACGTACACGACAGAATTTGGGGCGACCCTCCCATCATCATGCATATCCCGCCGCCGTATCCGCTGTTTATATCGGCTGTATTATAATGTATTCCGCTCGCCTCTATGATGCAGTCCGAATTGTCAAGGTAGACGCCGCCGCCGTTTATTGCGGTGTTGTGCCTGACGGTGCAGTTTGTTATGGTCGACGGGCCGTACATGAGCACGGCCCCGCCGTTTCCCGCAGCGGTGTTATACTCGAAAGTGCAGCCTGCCAGGGACGACGCGTGGAGGCGGTTGCACAGGGCGCCGCCGTCCATCCCCGCGGTGTTATACTGGAACAGGCACTCCTGGACCGTCATGACGCCGTTATTGCACAGGGCGCCGCCGTATTCTCCTGCGCTGTTGCCGGTAAGGAGCGAACCGGTAAGGCCAAGGCAGCTGTCGGTAAACACGTAGACCGCGCCGCCGTCCGATTGGGCGGTATTGCCGCTGAAGATGCATTGCGTGACGACCGGGTGCGACCCGGAACGGTTGAACAGGGCGCCGCCGTCTTCGACGGCGCTGTTCTGCGTGAAATTGCAGAGCGTGACCGTCGGGCTTGCGCCGTAATTATAGATGCCGCCGCCGGAATCCGCCGCGCTGTTAGCGGTGAAAACGCAATTGGACAGGGCGGGACTGCACCCGATGTTTAACATGCCCCCGCCGTTACGGTCGTTATCGATACCGTTGGCGCTGCCGCCGCGTACGGTCAATCCGTCAAGTAGTGTGCCGGGAGCTCCCCGGATGACGTGGTACACGGTTCCCTGTCCGTCAAGGACGGTGGCGTTGAGGACCGGATCGCGCTCTTCAAGACGGAACTCGGAACCGTTAAAGCCGCCGTAGAGGGCGATGTCCTGTTTGAGGACGGCCAGCGTGGTGTCGGTTTCCCTCGTCTTCAGGTAGGTGCCGGCGGTTATCCAGAGCCGGTCCCCCGGGGCCGCCGCGTCGATAGCGTCCTGCATATTGTTGAAAGCGGTGTCCCACCACGCGCCGTCGCCGCCGGCGGGAGCGGAGGCGCGAACGAATATCACCCCATCCGGAATGATCACCAGGCCTACGGTCGCCGTCGGGCTCACGGCGCTGTCCGTATCTTCGGCATGGAACGTGAACGAATCATGGCCGCGATAATCGGTATCCGGAACAAAGCGCCAGAGGGACCCATCGACCTGCGCGAGGGTCCCGTGCGACGGGTTGCCGGATATATGGTAGGTCATCGTATCCCCGTCGGCATCGGCGGCCTGCAGACGAAATTCCGATGCCGTGTTAATGCGGATTACCTGCCGGTGGCCGGTTGCGACCGGGGCGTCGTTTATCGACCGGACGGTGATTCTGACGGTTGCCGCGGCGCTGTCATCTCTCCCGTCGCTGGTATGAAACGTGAAAGAGTCTGCTCCGTGATAGTCTGTCTGAGGAACATACCTGCAGTGCCGCCCGCTTTGATAGAGACTCCCGTGCCGGGGCGGCATGTCGATAGTGAATGTCATGGGATCGTCGTCCGGGTCCTGCCCGGCCAGCTCTATGGCGCATTCCGTGTCTTCGTCCGTTTCCGCCGACTGGTCGAAGGCGGACGGGGGGTCGTTGACCGGGCCGACCATGATGGAAACGGCGGCAATGGTGCTCGACGCCATGCCGTCGTCAACGTAAAACGTGAAGCTGTCAGCGCCGCTGTAATCGGATGGCGGCGTGTAAATCCATACGCTATCGTCGCCGGGGAACGGGATGAGGGTACCGTGGACCGGGAACGAGGCGATATGATACGTCAGGGGGTCGTTCTCCGGGTCCGACGCGCGCAGCGTTATCTCTTTTGACGTGTCCTCCGGCGTGGATGCCGATTGGTCGTACGCGGTGGGCGTGTAATAGGCGTTGCCCACGGCGATGGTCACGGCGGCGTTGTTGCTGACGACGGTACCGTAAGCCGCGTGAAATTGCATTGTGTCGACCCCGTTGTAATCGGGGCCGGGCGTATAGGTCCACCGGTTATTGCTGAGCGGGTCTTTGGCCAGGACGCCATGCGCGGGGGCGGTATCGATGGTAAAGACGGGATCGCCTCCGTAGGTGTTGCGGCACCGCAGGGTGAAATCGATCGGGGTGTTGGACGGCGTCGCTATAAAGCTGTTTTCCGCTTTCAGCTCCCTGAGTCCGCTGAATGGAAAGAGGAGGCCGCCGCCGTCTGCGGAACATCCCGCCAGCATGGTGATCAAGGCGCACAGGGCCGCCGCTATTGCGGAAAGGCTTCGCATCATGGCCATCTGTTTGTTGCTGACGGAAAATCCAACCATATCCATAACGTGTCAAATGCCGTATAACAAGCGTAAAAAACTTTTTACAGCCGATTTTTTTATTTTTTTGGGAGATACTTCTACGGTAATTATCTGTTTGTATGCCTTTAGTAAAGGCCATGAAAAAAAAATCAATTATTTTATTAATGGTGCGGAATAAAATTGTGCTTGATTTTTATTCTGCGCGCGCGTCTCAAGCATTAATTGCACACTATTTATATATAAAACATTCACAACTTGCTGAAAATGAAATTAATGTCACGCATACAGGCGCCGTGCGTCCTCATCGTCATGACGTTATCGGCCGTGTCCTGCTCGAACATGCTGGATAAATACCCGAGCAAAGATATAGGAAAAAATCTTATTGCCATTCCCTCGTTTTTTTCGATCAATAATAACGCCTATCTCACCTATTCCGTGTCCGTCACCCTCAATTGCGGGGTCATCGGCGCCGAGGCGATGCGTTTCAGGAACAGCGGCGGGACCTGGAGCGGCTGGGCGCCCTTTGACTATGAGTCGGCGTGGATCATCGAGAACCGCGCCGGACTGAGGCGGGTTGAGGCGGAGTTCCGTTTAAGGAGCGGCGAAATCGTTTCTTATTATGATGATATTGAATACGTGGACCGCATCACCGCTGTGGAAGGCGCGTCCGTTGAGCAGCTCGGATGGAGCGTGTCGATATCGGCGGACGGGTATACGGTAGCCGCCGGGGCCCCGGGATCGGGGACGGGAAAGGCGTTTATCTATGACTGGAACGGCACCGCATGGACCGGGCGCGAGCTGATTCCCGCCGATGCGGAGGAGGGGGATCGTTTCGGCTTCAGCGTTTCCCTGTCGGCCGACGGGAATACGGCTGCGGTCGGGGCCTGTTGCCATAACGGTGAGCGGGGCGCGGTGTACCTCTTCGAGCGCAACCATGGCGGCACCGGGCACTGGGGACAGAGGGTGAAAACCACCGGATCCGACAGCGCTCCCTATGACAAGTTCGGCTGGAGCATTTCCCTCTCGAAGGACGGCAACACCCTTCTCTCCGGCGCCCTGGCGCATAATTTGGAGCGGGGCGCCGCCTATATCTTCGAGCGTGACCGGGGAGGGGCCGATGCCTGGGGTCAGAGCGCCAAGCTCACCGCGTCAGGCGCCAGCCAGGACCAGTTCGGGGTGAGCGTTTCCATTGCGTCCGGCGACACCGCCGTGGTGGGGGCCTTCTGGCGCCAGGTCGGCTCAAATGCGCGACAGGGGGCAGCCTATATCTTTGAACGGTCCGGTGGATGGGGCCTCAGCGGCACCCTGGCAGCCCCTGATGGGTCTGAAAATGACTATTTTGGGAATAGTGTCGGCATATCAGCAGACGGCGATACGATAGTTATCGGTTCCTGGGGCGATGACGTCAATAGTTATGGGGATGACCGGGGCTCGGCCTATGTGTACGGCCGCGGCCTGGGAGGGGGCGGCGCCTGGGGACTGGCTGCAAAGCTCACCGCCTCTGACCGCCAGGACAGCGACCGGATGGGCTGTTCAGTGGCTGTATCCGATGACGGCGGCATCATTGCGGTTGGGGCTTTCCAGGACGACATTGGCGTGAATTATGACCAGGGATCGGCGTATCTCTTTGAACTGCGGGGCGGCGGATATGCGCAGACGCGCCATCTCGTGACGGTGGAAGGCGAGCGGATCGACCGCCTTGGCGTAAGCGTCGCCCTTTCGGCGACGGGTGATGCCGTTGCCGTGGGCGCGAATTTTGATGATGTCAACTGCAGGGCAGACGAAGGTTCGGTATATCTGTTCCGATAGGACGGCTATCCTTTTTTTGACGGATTCAACGGCACCTTGAAAGTCAGGCCGGCCGTGACCTGGCCCATGTTGGGGATTATTGTATCCATGTACTTCAGTGCCGGGACAAAGGATACCAGGAACCTCACCCCGACATCGACATTCAGGTAACCCGTGACCGGGATGGCGGCGCCGGCCCCGATGACGAGCCCTCCTACGTCATGACGCAATTTTTTCGGTATTTCATGCGTCATTGAGCAGCCCATGATACTGACCCTTTCGTTCCAGGACGTGATTTTCGCCGAATAGTACAATCCCACGTCGGCGTATGCGTATTTCAGAAAAGGATACACCTTCAGCCCCGAAACCCGGATCATTGATACCGCAATAGCCCCCCTGGCGCGCCTGCATTTCACCACGGTTGTCACCTGGGCAAGAACGTACGGCGGCATGAATGACGAGTGCGCCAATTCGGTGCGTGAGACCGCCGACGGGGGATATATCGCGGCCGGCTACGTCAATTCCGACGGCGTGGGGAATTATGATTTTATTTTGAAGAAGCTCGACCTGTACGGCATCGAAGAGTGGTCCCGCACCTATGGCGGCGGCCTCAATGATGTCGCCTATTCCGTGGTGCAGACCGCTGATGGCGGCTATATCATCGCCGGGGGCGCTGAAACGGTCACGGATTCGGGCCAGGTCTATATCGTCAAGACCGGCGCGGACGGGGCCGTGGAATGGGAGCGGACCTACGGAGGTCCCGATTGGGACGTTGCCCGTTCCATCCGCCAGACCGCGGACGGCGGCTATATCGTGGCCGGGTATTCCGACAGCACCGCCCTCAGCAGCATCAGGGTCCTTCGCCTGGATGCGGACGGCGACAGTATATGGGAGCGGACCTACGGCGGGGTCGATTTCGACCGCGCCTATGCCGTCGAGGAAACGGCGGACGGCGGGTTTATCGTGGCAGGGGCCACGGAATTTTTCAGCACCGGTTGCAGCCAGATGTGTCTTCTTAAATTGTACTCCAACGGCGACGAGGAATGGACCAAGCGGTATGCCACGGGCGACCGGAACGAGGCGCGGGACATCATGAACGTGGCCACGAACGGCACGATGCAGGATTTTGCAGTCGCCGGATTCGCGGAATGGGACGCATCGGGCTCCAGCGGCATTCTCGTCAAGGGTCTTGACGGGGACGGTACGGAGCTGTGGGCCGGACCGGTCGGGCCCGGTTCATACTGCAGGGCCTATTCCATTGACCGTACGGGTGACGGGGGTTATATCCTCACCGGCTACCAATGGTCCGATGACTATGACAGCAGAAACATCCTCCTGGTGAAGGTTGACGGCAGGGGCACTACGATCTGGACCAGGGAATTCAACGGCCTGGCAAACGGCCCCGATGAGGCGTACGAAGTGCGGGCGACCTCCGACGGCGGCTACATAATCGCAGGGAAGGCATGGTTTGAGGACACTAAAAACAACATGGCCATTATCAAAACTGACGGTTACGGTGAAATCAGCGGCGTGCGCGAGGGCATCGAATGACGGCGCGCGGCCATAATAACATGTGAGCGTATGAGAACGGCGTCGGAAAAATCAAAAATAACGGCCTGCGGTACGGCCCGCGCGTTTCTCGCGGCGCTGGTCCTGGCCGCGTCCATCCTGGCCGGGTGTACCGGCGGCAGGAGCGGCGGAGCGGTATCGGCGGCAGCCGGCGCGGGCATCATCCAGGAAGGACTGCCGGTCAAAATCGTACCGACCTCTGTCGCGGTGGTCTATCCTGAGAGCGGCATCATTCTGAACCAGGGAAGCGATGTCGAAATGGCCTGGCGGCTGTTCGACGGCAATACCGACACCCTGTTTACCGCGGCGGCCCCCGCGCGGGTGCGGTTTTATATTCGGAAAGGATACACGGTCAGGCGGATAAAAATGTTCGGGCCTGTCCGGTACGGGGTAAAAGCATACATGGGCAGCGGTGCGTCCCGGGAAAACGCCCCATGGTTCAAGCCGGAGCCGGGGAAGGGCGGCAGCGGGTGGACGGGCTTTACGGCGGCGTCTCCCGCGGCGGCGGATTACATTGACTTCGATATCACGCCCGGGGACGATGACGGGTGCGGTATCCCGGAAATCGAGATCTGGGGCGAACATGACGGCGGCGTCGCGTACGGCGCGGTGGCGGCTTCCCTCAGGGCCGCGGCCTCAGCCGACGAGCTGGACAGGGCGGCGGAAGGCGGTCCCGGTCACGTGTTCATCTTCAATGCCCAGCCGGACGATATATCCTTTTCGGCGAACGACAGGGACAATCCCGCCCGGTTCATCATCACGCAGAACCTCAGGCCGACCTCCATCAAGCGGGCATATCTGCGCTACAGCGCGAAAAATGTCTACCGGCCGGTGGGCATCGAGCACCGCGTAAACGGTATGGACTGGTTCGGCGGACTCGACGTTCCCGTACCGGAATCGGACACGGCCGAATGGAGGGAACAGTCCGAGGAGATCAATCCGCAGTGGCTCGCCCCCGGCGACAACAGCGTCGATTTCTGCTCGCCGAAGAGCGATGTCGCCATACGGTCCCTGCGCCTTGTCGTTGAGATCGATGAAGGGTGGGACTTCGCGGAATCCTGCTCGATCGCTGAAGCGGCCGACGGCGACGTTTCCACCGGCGCCGCGCTGAAAGAGGGTCCGGAAGGGATGGAAATCGCCTTCGAGCGGACCATCGAGCCCGATACCGTTCTCATCAACATGCCCGGTCCCCAGGCGGGGGCGCTGTCATTATACTACCTGCGCGATAACGCCTGGCGCGAGGCCGTTCCCGGCTGGAGGCTTGACACATCGAAGCTGAAAGCGGGCTGGAACATCATTGCCCTGCCGGTCTCGCTGCCCGCTGACGCGGTGCGGCTGTCGCTTGACCCGGCCGGAACGGGCAGTCCGGTCACGATCAACGAACTCCGCATCGGCGCGAGTCCCGTCGGCGGCGGATTGAGCAACGCCCGTGTCGTGGTGAGCTATCCCCGCGCCGGCGAATTTTTCGGCAGGACCGCCTACGTGCAGGGCTTCACCGTGCCGGCGCGGAACAGCGCCGGCATGCTGTCCCTTTCGGCGGGCGCTGACCCGATGGGCGCGGTCAATGCCGGGTCGCCCTTCGCCATATCCTTCACCAAGGACGATGCCGGGTTCGGCGGACAGGGCGACGACGAGGCCTGGGACCCGGTCATCATAGCCAGTGACGCTTTGTATTACGGCGCCAGGGTGGTGCAGCTGGACAATAATCTTCTTTCGTCCTCCGCCGGATCGGGAGGCAGCTCCGGCGGCGGCTCCAGCGGCGGAGGTTCCGGCGACGGAGGCTCCGTGTCCGGAACGGGGGGCTATTCCGCCGACGTGTATCCCGATTCCTCGAAAACGATCACCTGCGGATCACTGACAATCACGGTCCCGAAAGGCGCCGTGAGCGAAAAGGTGACCATCACCGTGATCCCCCTGGGGCGAAACGACATTGCCGCCCTGAACGAGGGCATGGTCAACGTCACTTCGCCGGACGCCGGGTACCGTTTCCTGGTAAACGGCAGACCGCACTACCAGTTTAAAACGCCGATCCAGATTTCGTTTACCTACGGCACGGCCCTGCTCCCGCAAGGGCAAGGCGACGGCGACGTGGCCATGTTCTATCACGATGAAGCGGCGAAGATCTGGAAACGGCTGCAGCGCGTCAAGACCCCTGTCCCGGTAACCGGTCCGTCCCCGGGTACGTCACAGTCGGTCATAAGCGCGGTCGGCGCGGTCATGACCGATTCGGCCCACGGGCTCGTCACCTCGGAAACGGACCATTTTACCGACATCATCAACGCCACGCTGACGGTCCCGGAACATCCGGACCCGCTGGCGTACAATCCCAATTCGATAAAGGACATCAAGGCCGCGGACCCTTCCGCCGGGATCAATCTCATCGAGGCGCCGGAAGCGAACAGCAACGGCGACGCCGTCCTGTCGTATCCGATCGAACTGCCCAGGGGGCGCGGCGGCCTGCAGCCGCAGCTGGCCATCAGGTACAATTCCTCCGGCGGCAACAGCTGGCTGGGGCAGGGATGGGACCTGCCGGTGCCGTCTGTCACGATCGACACCAAGTTCGGCGTGCCGCGCTATTCTAATGACGAAACCTACCTGCTGGAAGGGGCGGAACTGGTGGAGACCGCGCCGGGAAGCGGCGTATTCCGCCAGCGCGTGGAGGGCCAGTTCAAGCGGATACGGCGCATGGGGAGCGCCTACAACAACTACTGGTGGGAGGTCACGGACAAGAGCGGCACGGTATTCGTGTACGGCCAGACCGACCAGGCCCGGCTCTCCGGCAACGCGCTGCTCAAGCCGGGGGCCATCTTCACATGGTTCCTTGAGCGCGTAACGGACCGGAACGGCAACACGATGTCCTACGAGTACGAGCGCGTCACGTATCAGCCGCCGGGCTCATTAGAAACCTTTACCCAGCTCTATCTCAGCAGAATAACCTATTCAGGATCATACACCGTCGAGTTCGCCCTCGACCGCACCTCGCGGGTTGACATCATCACATCGGGCCGCAGCGGTTTCGGTGTGGCCACCTCGTGCCGCCTCTCGTCCATAGACGTAAGGTTCAACGGGGGCCTGGTGCGGCGTTACGGCCTGGTTTACAAACAGCTGAATGAATCGCCGTTTCAAAAGTCGCTTCTCGAACGGATCGTCCAGTACGGCGAAGACGGATCGACCGCTTTCAACGAGCACAGTTTCGATTATTATGACGACATGCGGGACAGCGGGAATAGCTTTATACCCTCCGTCTGGGGTAACGCGCACCAGTCGTTCATCCACCTGATCCTGTTCCCCTGGTACACGAGCGCCCTTGGCTCAAACCTGGGCAACAGCGGCAGCACTTATGTTGATGTCGGTTTTTCCCCGCTCTATTTCAACCAGAAGTTCATATCCCTGGGCGGCAAGGGGGGCGTGAACTTCGACATGAACGATGCGGTCAGCGCCATCGGCGACGTCAACGGCGACGGCCTGGCGGACCAGATATACCTTGACAGCGGGTTCATCGGCGGCGCGGCGCGGTATCGGCCCAACCTGGGCAACGGCTCGACCATGGGACCCGGCCTCTTTGGCGGGGGCATACCCCTCTTCGGTCTCGGCGGAAGCCTGGGAAAAGAAATGAGCATGAGCGGCAACGGCGGGCCCACGCTTAATATGGGAGTGGGCGGTTTCCTGGACATGAGCTTCGGCACGCAGACCTCCATGAGCTATCTCACCGACGCGAACGGCGACGGCCTGACCGACTTCGTGAACATGGGCATGGTCATGTACAATCACGTGCAGGACCTGGACGTGGTCTATCCCACGCCCGTGTATTCGGTCATTCCCCCCCTGTACGGATCCGCGGTCGAATTCAACGGCGATGGCGCCGCGGATCTTTCCGATGTGGAACTGGGTGAGGTGCCCTCGAAGGAGACGCAGATCAATTCGTATAATTATTACCGCGACGATGCGATACGCATGTGGAAGGCCCCCTACCGCGGCCTGGTCCGCGTCACCGGCAGCGCGCGCCTGGGTGATTACAAGCCGCCGGCGGGCGAGATCGTCCAGACCTACACCGGCGAGGACGGAGAGCCGGTGGAGATCAAGAACGTCGTCAGGGAATATCTCACGGACGACGGTGCGCGCGTAAGCATAGAGAAAGGAGGCGCGGTGCTCTGGTCGGCGGAGCTCGGCAGGGGAAACTTTGAGCCGGTGGATCCCTACGGCGTCGACGACATATGGGTGGAGCAGGGTGACGAGATCTGCTTCAGGGTGAATTCGATCAACGACGGGGCCTATGACATAGTTCTCTGGGACCCGGTCATTGAGTACCAGGGCGTTGACACGGAGCTTCACGATGAAAACGGCCTCCCGGTCAACCGCTACCAGGCGTCGGAAGACTTCAACCTGGCCGGAGAATCAGAGCGTTCCTTCACTGTCCCCTTCAACGGGAGCGTGCGCATGACCGGCGCCCTCCGGAAAGAGGCGGTCACGTCGGACGATATCACCGTGACGATCAACAGGGTGGACGCGGGCGGCAACAGGTACTTTTTATATTCTGAAACGGTTCCGGGCAATTACATGGGAGAAGTCAACCTGGGGATGCCCCTTGACTTCGACGTCACGAAAGAGGGCACGAGCGCCGATAGGATTATCTGCTCCCTGCATTCCGACACCCCTATCAACTGGAACAGCGTACGGTGGGTCCCCCAGCTTCGCTACACCGGGACTTCCATAACTTATATTGACGGTGACGGCGCAACGCAGACCCTGGACCCGGAGCAGTACAAGCTTGAATACGCCCTGCCCGTAACCGTCCGGATCTACCCGAAAACCGACCGCGATCCCGCTGAGCCCTATGAAGTGCCGGCTGGAATGGGCGGCGCCGCGCGGGTTATTTACCAGGTGCAGCGCATTGCCGGCGTGCCGGTCCCGGCCGATTACCAGGCGCGGGTGGCCCTGGCCGTGAAAAAAGACGGCGCCCTGGTGCGCAAGGAAACCCGGTTCATCAGCCCCCTGGACAATGAAAATATTGTTCTTGATTTCGAGACTAACGTGATCGCCGGCGACAGGCTGTATTTCGTATGCGCTTCCGATAGGAGCGATTTTACCGCCTATGCCCTGATCGGCACGCCGATGATATACTTTGAATCCGAAAATCCCCGCGTAGCGGGGATCATCCAGCCCATCATCGGCCATGAAGCCATGGGGTTCGTGTACCGCGCCCGGGAAAAGGAGAGCGCCTTCGCGGGCGGCTATCGGGCGTGGTATTACGGCCGATGGAACGGCGAGATAGACGTGTTAAATCCGGCGGACATGAGGCCCCTTGACGAGCAGGGCCTGGACCTGCCGAATCAGAATGACTCAATGGACGTACTCCGCACAAAAGTTGAGGCGATAAACGCGAAAACGCGTACCTTCTCCGCGATGGCGCCGAATCCGAATCCGGTGAAGGACACGAAAAACCAGTTCATACAGCCGCCGACAATCGCGATACCGGACGGGGACCGCGGTATGTGGTTCGGCAATGACCAGGATTGCTGGATCTCGCCGGGGAAGATGAGCGCCACCCGCGTCGGCCGCAAGTACCTTGAAGAGGGCCCTCCCGGCGATGAACCGGGCAAGACGAAATTGACCCTGGCGACGAGCGGCCTGGCGGGCTTTTTCGCCCGCGCGGTTCCCAAGTTCACCACCACCGAGCACAAGGGACGCGGTGTGAGCGCGTGCGGAGTCGGCGGTGATGAGACAGAAGGTGAAAGCAAGACGTACATGGATTATTTCGACCTTAACGGGGATCGCTTTCCCGATATCGTGAGCAAGGGGAGGGTGCAATATACCAACAAGAACGGCATCATGGATATAATGCTTCCCGTCGCTACCATGGGAGGGGCAGTCCGGGAAAACAGCAGCAATAATAAAAATCTCTCAACATCGTCGGGCGGTTGTTCGAGCGTGGAAGCGGTCCTTACCGAAACAAGCCTTACCGGCGGCGGCGACGTCAAGGGGCACAAGGACAACGGCGGTAACGTGGGGTTCTCCTTCTCGGGATCAGCGGCCGAGGGCACCACCGAGACCCTGTGCGATTATATGGACGTCAACGGCGACGGCCTCCCGGACCGCGTCTATAAATCCGACACGTCGGGGCCCGCCTGGGTTCAGCTCAATTACGGCTATTATTTCGGCATCCCCAAATTGTATCCTGGATATGATAAAATCCGGACGAACACGACCTCGTCCTTCGCCATGGGCGGCACCATTTCGAGCGACAAGGGGGGCTATGGCGGAGGCGCATCGGTGAGCTTTACCCGGTCGGCGGTCGACCAGGTCTACATAGACATGAACGGTGACGGTCTTCCGGACCGGGTTTTCCGGTATTTCATTTCCTCTCCCATCGGCCTGATCCCCTATATTCCGGTCGGCGAAATGTATGTTTCCTATAATACGGGCGTGGGTTTCGGGCCGCCCATCCCGATCAGCAATTCGCTGCTTGAGCCGATAAACTATTCGGAAACGATGTCCCAGTCGCCCAACGGCTACTTCACCATCGGCATACAGATCTGGGTATTGTGGCTGCAGATCGGCACGGTGCAGATCAACATGGGCGGCGGCGGCGGGCGCCGTCTCGGGTCTGAAAAAGTGACCCTCACCGACATAAACGGCGACGGCCTGCCGGACCATGTGCGCAACGGGGCCAATTCCATGGATGTACGTCTCAATCCGACCGGCAAAACGAACCTCCTCCGGTCGGTGCGGCGGCCCCTGGGCGGCTCCATTTCCATCACGTACGAGCGCCGTGGCAACACCAGGCGGATGCCCCAGTCGCGGTGGGTCATGACCGGGACCACCGTCGCCGACGGCATGGAAAACCTCGACGCCGGGGCCGGGAGCGCGCACCGTTACTCGACGTCCTATAATTATGAAGACGGCAATTACAACCGCGGCGAGCGCGAATTCTACGGCTTCGCCCGGGTGACCGAAACCAGGGCGGACGGCAGGGTCCTGGTCAAGGACTACCTGAACGGCAATTTCTACAACAAGGGCCTCGAGGTAAAAAACACGGTCCGGGACGCCGGAGGCAACCTCTGGCTGGTGAAGATGTCGGATTATGATATCCGCGAGGTGATCGCCAGCCGATGCTATGCCCCCTACCTTGACCGGACGGAGATCCGCTACTACGAGGGCCTCACCGGCGACGAGAATTCCCCCGAGAAGAGCACGCTCCAGACCTATGATTACGACGAGTACGGCAACGTGACCGGTTTCGTCGACTACGGCGACGCCTCGTCCCTGGACGACGTGCGCGCCGTGATATCGTACCTGTACCAGCCGGGGCCCTACATCATGGACCGGCCGGGCCTGATCCGCGTCACCGGCGCGCAGGGGGAGGTGCTCCGCAGGCGGGTGGGGACCTACGACGCGAAGGGGAACCTCCGCGAGCTCCGGGAGTTCCTCGACGACAGCACGGCGGTTACCACCACCCTGGCGTACGACGGCTACGGCAACCTGGCGCAGGTGACGGGACCGGAAAACGCGAAGGGCCAGCGCTATTCCCTGACCTATTCATACGACGACGTCGTGCACGCCCATATCACGGGGGTGCGCGACTCCTTCGGTTACACGTCGTCGTCGGTGATCGATCTCAAGCACGGCAACCCGCGCTCGACCACCGACACCAACCGGAACAACATGATTTATTCCTACGATCAGTTCGGCCGCGTGACGCGGATCATAGGGCCGTACGACGTGGGCGCCGACCGTCCCACCCTGGCCTTCGGCTACGGCCCGCCGGTCCTGGACGCCGCCGGGAACATCACGGCGCCGGCGTTCGCGCGCACCATGAACAAGGTGAGCCCGTCGAGCAACCGCACCGTTGACACCGTGGTCCACGTGGACGGCCTGAAGCGCGCGATCCAGACGCGCAAGAGCGCGGAGGTGAACCACGTCATAGGCATGACCGTTTCGGGCAGGGCGGTCTACGACGCCCTGGGACGCATGGCGGAGGAAAGCCAGCCGAGCTTCGTTGCCTCGGTCGGCTCGGCCTATATCGCGCCGTCGCGCAGGAACCCGACCCTGTACGCCTACGACGCCATGGACCGGAAGACGGCCATAACGTACC
>CALMRZ010000083.1 GCA_937872225.1 uncultured Spirochaetota bacterium | reverse complement strand
TCATTTTTTGTTAACGCCAAATAGCAATATCCGGCAATTGACGCATCCCGGAAAATAGCTAATATTATTAATGTATAGAATCTGCCGTAATTATTATTGGACGTATCAAGCGGCGACTATAGTGTGGTTAAGCAGTGCGATGCACGTCTGCAACTACTGAGAAACTGGTCGGAGCAGAATGATTGCTGTCGATGAGAACATGAGGGAACGCGTAAAAGAACTTCTCCTGCCGGTTCGGGACATGGTGGGAGCGGTGCAGAAGACCAGTAACCTCATCGCAGAGCTTACCCACCCCAATATCGACTGGAAATACGCCATCACCGGCCTCCGGGGCTACCTCTTCGATTACCTGTTCGACATCCTGCCCTATGCGCAAACCGTCATGCCCGTGGTGTATCATTACCTCCGCGAGGCCACGATACGGAAAAAGGTATCGGCGATCAGGGCCTGCGACACCTATTTCGACCGGTATATCTTCGTTCTCAACAAGTCAACCGGCGGGGACGCATCCTTCGGCCCCCTCAGGGAGTTTTTTGATTCCTCCGTGGACGATTATCTCTCCCTGCTGATAGAACTGACGGAGGAAAAGTTCTTCTTCGAGAACATCCATGACCGCTTTTTCACCTTCGGAAGTCTCCTGTGCAGAAACGGGGAAGGCGACAGCCCGGCCGTGAAGTCGGTGGCCCGGCTCCTGGCGCTGCAGTACCGGGTGTACATGGAGCGGGCCATTATCGTCCAGGAGGCGGACATTCTCGAGCTCTACGGCGTTCTGAAAAATATCGCCGGCCGTGACCGGCTCGTCGATCTCCTGCGGGCCGTCACCATGGCCGCCTATACCCACCGTTGCGAGGAGATCGAGCGCCTTGCGGCCGAAAAACCGTCGGAGCTTTTCCTCGGGAAGAACGACATCGTCGACTTCAAGCACAACACCAGCCTCTGGGAAAGGATATGCATTCTCGCCAAGGGGTCCATCGAGGGCGGCGAGATTGATGAGGACGAGGCGATCATCAACATATTCGAGTTCCTCATCCGCAAGTCCAACGAGGGCGAGGACCGGCACCTCCAGCTTTTCATCTCCCGCACCCTGGCCTCGCTCTGCTCGGTTCTGGTGAAAAGCAGCCGCTTTACCCTTCTCCAGAAAGTCATCAACCTGGTCATGCCGGTGCTGCTTTCCGAGATCGAGCGGGGCGGCAACTACACCGGCGCCTTTTCGACGATTTATAACATCGGCCGTTCGGTCATTGAGTCGGGCAATATCGGCCTCATCGATTTCTTCGAGGACATACTGGTCCGCTCGAAGTTCAGCTTCCCGGAGATATCGGGGATCGCCTCGGACTGGTCGGTGATCGTGAATTCGAGCCACCTGGAGAACATCCGCACCTGGATGAAGCTCATCGAGATAAACCCGCCGGTGATGAAAAAGCTCTCGGCGAGCCTCATCGTCAACCTGAAGCTCTACGGGGTGTTCCTCAAGGACACCGACGTGTTCCAGCGCGACATCTCGAAGCTCCTCAACAGCAACTACCGTGACGTCTTTTATCTGATCATATCCCTCGCCTCGGTGTTCCCCGCCTTCTATCATGACATCGGCGCCACGGGCGACATCCGGTCATTCACGGAGCGGATCGACACCAACCACAGGATGGACGACCTGATCCACTTTATACGCAAGCAGGTCCACGTGGAATCGAGCAGCCAGACGGTGTACCTGATCCAGCGCGTCATGGAGTACTGGATGACGGGGAAGAAGACGCTCCTCAAGAACATGGTGCCGCCGGAGGTGTATGATAACCTGGATGAGTTTTTCCGCCTGGTCAACCTCGACGTGGAGGACGCGCCCCGTAAAATATACCAGGAGGCGTTAAGGCAGTTCCCCGACATGGGGGACCGGAAGTTCTGGGACTTCCTCGACACGGTTGATGAGGACGCATTCTTGGGGTTCGTTAACAGCCGCTCCTTCGAGGGGGTCACCGACGGTGAGAAGGAGCAGGCGCTGCATTATTTCAACCTCTATTTCGAGACGCGGCTCCCGACAGAGATGACGAAGATACTCCATTTCATCAGGAACAAGTTTTCCCTGGACTCATCCAAGAAAATAATATGGAAGTTCATATACGAGATATCCGACGATGACTTTAGGAAGATGTTCGACGAGGTGCGCACCCGCGACGTATCGAAGGTGAACATGGAGAAGTTCATCACCTTCCTCCACGTGTACCGGCTCCTCTTCGACAAGTACAATTTCACCGACATCCGCGTCATCGAAAAGCTCGAGCAGTACGCGCGGGAGATCCTCTTCGAGCCGCCGGCGGGCTTCTTCGATGCCATCAAGGGCCCTGATACGCTGTCGGCCCTGGACGTCCTTCTCAGGGAACAGCTGGTTTTAAAGGACGAGATACTTCTCTCAAGCCAGGTCTTCGAGCCCCTGGACACCATCGACCTGAAGCGGCACATTGCCTTCGGGATCCCGTCAATGTACGGCTCCTACAAGGAAAAGAAATTCGATACACTCAAGGTCTTTTTCCACATGAACCTGATCAGGGTCAGGTTCTTCGAGAAGATAATCGAGGAGATGGACATCCCGTCGGGCAGGCCGGTTTCACTCGGCGACGTCAAGAAGGTGCTGAAGCTCTTCATCAAGACTTTCGTCATCGACGGGCTGGCGAACCAGGAGATGCTGAACTATAACAACCTGCTGGAGACCCCCAACCTGAAGCTTTCCCAGCTCAGGGACATCGTTACCCATACCCTGTTCATCCACGGCGAGATATCGGACCGGTTCAACGAGACGTTCAAGTACGTGTGCCGCGAGGCGATCCGCAACATCGGCGTTAAACGCATAGCCCGCCAGTACATTCCCCGGGAGAACGCCGAGAACGCCGACATCATCATCGACCGCTTTGTCCGAAGCCAGATCATGCAGTCCCCGCTGCTGCAGCTCTTTGACAATTTTCTCATCTCCCTCAAGGACCGCCTGGTCGCAATGATCGGCGAATCGGGCGACGCCGTGTGCCTGAACGAGCACCACCGCAGTCCCGGCGTCGGCAACAGCGTGTGGGAGGTCATCAGGCTCCTCGACGACCCGAGCGACCCCTTCGATCCCTATGACCCCTACGACGAGGACCATTACGCCCAGATCCACGACATCAAGAAGATCGCCGAGGCCCACGGCGAAGAGGAGCGCTTCGCCCCGGTCTGGGAAATCGGCAGCAAGGCCCACGGCCTCCTGTTCATCGCCAACATGGAAGGGGTCAACGCCCCCCCCGGCATCATCCTCTCGTCGGAGCTCTACAAGCGCCTGGGCGACGCCATCATAAACGACACCGAATCGCGGCAGCAGATGATCTATCTCCTGAAGCGGTACATCGACAAGTTCACCGGGAACAGGTTCGGCAACGCGCGCAATCCCCAGCTTCTTTCGGTGCGCAGCGGCGCGGTCTTTTCCATGCCCGGCGTCATGGACACCATCACCAACGTCGGGATGACCCGGGAGGTGCTGAATTACTACGCCCGCTCCGACCAGTGGTTTGCCTGCGACTGTTACCGCCGTTTCCTCCAGGACCTTGCCATATCGTATTACGGCATGAGCCGCCAGGTCTTCGAGACGCTGATGTATGACTACAAGGAGAGGGTCGGCGTGGACCTGAAGGAGAAAATGACCGGGGACCAGATGGCCGACCTGGCGGTCCAGTACTTTGACGAGATAAGAAACCAGGGCCACTACATACCGGAGGACCCCTACGAACAGCTCCTCTACTCGATCGTCGCCGTGTTCCGGTCCTGGAACTCGCCGGTGGCGGTTAAGTACCGCGAACTGGTGAATATATCGGACGAGTGGGGCACCGCGGTCATAATCCAGAACATGGTCTTCGGAAATTCATCCCCCGACAGCATAACGGGGGTCGTGCACAGCCGCTACCATGGCAACGAGAAGATCGACCTTTTCGGCGAGTACAAGACCCGTTCGCAGGGCCATGACATCGTCAGCGGCATAGCCCGGGTTTTCCCCATCAGTGAAGACCAGAAAAAGGTGTACCGCAAATTTGCCTCCATGCCTTCCATGGAGGAGAAGTTCCCCGAGCTGTATAACATGCTCTTCTGCGCGGTACAGCGCATACGGGACAAGTGGGGAAACGACCTCCAGATAGAATTCACCATTGAGAACGGGATCCTCTACATACTCCAGGTGCGCGGCATGGTGAACCAGATCTTCGAAGTCGAGGAACTGGTTGAGCCTCCCCAGGCCATTGAGCCGTACCACCTGGGGCAGGGCCTTGCCGCGTCCGGGGGCGTCGTTTCAGGGAGGGCGGTCTTCATGATAGACCGCATAGACGAGTTGCGGAAGAAATTCCCCGGCGACCGGTTGATCCTTATCCGCCCCGAGACGAATCCCGAGGACGTGGTGGGGATGGAAAAATCGGACGGGATCCTCACCTGCATCGGCGGGATGACGTCCCACGCCGTGCTGCAGATGCGTCGCCTGGAGAAGTCCGGCGTCAGCGACTTTTCCATCATGCATATCGATGAGGACAACAACCAGGCCTTTGTCGAGTACGCTTCGGCGGAGGACGGCCATGTCCTGGTTCGGGAGGGCGATTTTATTACCATTGACGGATCAACGGGGAATGTTTACATGGGCTATCATCGGACCCGGAAGCATGGCATCCCGGCGGATGTTAACTGAGGATTTATTTTGCTTTCCCGCCGCCTGAGGCGGCGGGAAAGCGTATAATTATAATAATCTTTGAGGAGAAGGATCATGAGCACCATATCACCAAAATCACCGGTTGGAATAAATGGAATAGGCAGGATCGGGAAACTTCTGGTCTGGGTCATGTCCACGAAAAGCGATCTTGAGGAAATCGTGGTTTCCACCGGGCGAAAAACCGGCAAGAGCCTCGAGGACCTTGTCACGTATCTTGGCTACGACTCCACCTACGGGCCCTACGCGCGATTCCTGTTCGGGTTCCGGAAAGAAAAGGCCATCGAGATAAAGAACGACGTCATATACATGAACGGCAAGAAGCTGGTTTGGCTGAACGAGTCACAGTTCCGCGCCCCCGGGGCCATTCCCTGGTCGCGGTACGGGGTGGAGGTCGTCTTTGATACCACCGGCAAGATGACCGACCCCACGTCCGGCGAGGACAATTCCCTGCGGGGCCACCTCAACAACGCGAAGAAGGTCATACTGACGGCCCCCTTCAAGATCAAGAACAAGGGAACCTCGATGCCCGATGACGCCGTCACGGTCGTGGGCGGCGTCAATTTCGACAAGTACGACCCGGCGGTGCACAGGATCATATCCAACGCGTCGTGCACCACGAACTGCTGCGCGCCCCCGATCAAGGCGCTGGTCGAGCATTTCGGCGAGAAGTTCATATCCTATGCCCTGACAACGGTGCACGCCGCCACGAACTCACAGAAGGTCCTGGACGTGCTGCCCAAGGACGGGGAAAAGGACTGCCGCAAGACCAGGAGTATCATGAACAATATCATTCCCTCAACGACCGGCGCCGCCAATGCCGTCATCGAGGTCATTCCGGAAATACGGACCCTCGGCATCGGGTCACAGGCGTCCTCCCTCAGGGTCCCCACCAGCACGGCCTCCATCGTGATCCTGGACATTTCCCTGCTCGGCGAATATGACAACACCTATATCCACGGGATATTCAAGAAGTACAGCGAGCGGAACCCGGACATCATGATGTTCTCCGAACGCCAGTTGGTGAGCTCGGACATCATCGGGAGCACCTACTCCACGATTTACGATTCCCCCTTCACGCACCGGAGGACCACGAAACGGGATGACAGGCTGTATACCATGGTTGACCTTAATTTCTGGTACGACAACGAGTTCGGGTATGTGGGCAGTCTTGACCGGCTTTACAACCTGGTCGTGGGAAAACGGTAGGACGGGAATTAATCCTGGAAAAGCCGATAGCACCGTCATCGCGAAGAATCCCGGTTCTATCGGGATGACGGAGCCCCCTTCGACTTCGCTCAGGGAGCAAACGTTTGCGGAGCGAAGCGGAGGCACGCTCCGCGCCGCCCGCGATGACGGCCCTTTATAATGGCAGGGTGTAACCCGGAAGCAAACCGATACCGATATTTTTCTATTGACATCGCCATCCGCCCTCCCATACTCACCGCAGGGGGATAGAAGATCCATGAAACATGGCATTGTAGTATCGGCTCTGACGGTTGCGCTGGCTTTCGCGGCCTGCAGCAGGGATTACAGCAAGGACCTGGTGGGCACATGGGACGCCGGCAAGGCCACCCTTGAAAAAAACATGACCGTGGTGATCAAAAGCGACGGCACCATGACTGCTGAAATCAAGGACCTGGACATGAAGCCCATCAAGGGCACCTACCGCCTCGATGGGAACAGTCTGGTTTTCAAGCTCTCGTTGTTCAATCTTTCATATACAATATCCAGGCTGGACCGAAAAGTCCTGGTCATGAAAAACAAGTACGCCAGGATAACCTGGAACCGCATTGAATAGGATGCCATCCATCAGCAGCCGCAGGGAACCGATCATTTCTTCATCCGGTGCTTGAGAAAGGTGCCGTTGTAGTATTCCTTAAAGGCCCGCGACAGTTCCTCTTCCGTGTTCATGACAATGTGCCCCTGCCAGGCTACCGGCTCGCCGATGGGTTCTCCCGATACCAGGATGAACCTGGCGGATGGTTTACCAGCCCGGATCTGTATCGCCTCACCGTCGGAAAAGAGGGCGAGCGTCCCCGGGCCGAGGGGATATCCGCCCTCACAGACGACGGCGTTACCTTCAAGGACGTAGGCAAAGGCCGTCCGGCCGCGGGCCATGGGCAGTTCAAACCTCCCGCCGTCGAAAATTGCCACGTCGAAATAGGTGGGGTCCACTGAAATATCAGGGGCGGGTCCCTTTGCCCCTTCGAGTTCGCCGGCAATTACCTTCACTGACGCGTCGCCTGCCGCAATTTCCGGAACCGTGCCTGACGTGATGTCCCGGTACCGCGGATCGGTCATTTTAAGCCTCGACGGCAGATTCACCCACAGCTGGAGCCCCCACAGGAGGCCCGGGTCCTGGCCCGGCATCTCCGGATGGATGATCCCGCTGCCGGCTGTCATCCATTGGGCGTCGCCGCTGTGTATCGCACCCTTGTTTCCAAGGCTGTCTTCATGCTTCATCGATCCGCTGATCATGTAGGTCATGGTCTCGATGCCGCGGTGCGGGTGCCGGGGGAAACCTTCCGGTAGTCGGACGGATTATCCGAATGAAAATCGTCCAGCATCAAAAACGGATCGAGGAGCGGCGCCTCGTCATGGCCGAAAACGCGGTTGAGCCTGACACCGGCTCCCTCCATGGTGGGCCTGCTCTTTATTATCCTCGCTATATTTCGAAATGCTTTCATGTCATTCTCCTTCATAATTCGGAATTAGATAAATATACGCATATGGATGAGAAAAAGCAACAGGATATGGTACTGACATGGGTGCCGTCATCTATCTGCAATGCCGCAACTATACAAATGTTTAGAAAAACAGTTGAATAATTTTCAATGCCGTGGTACTATGATATCGGAGATTCAGGTTATGAAACGATCAGGGTATGCGGACCTGCCGCTTCATTACGGCCACGTGCCGCAATGGCTGTACGATAGGATGGCCAGGCTCGGCGGGGCGATTGTTGAAACTATCATCGCCGAATATGGCTCATCTGAGGTGCTCCGGCGTATCAGCGACCCCTTCTGGTTCCAGGCCTTCGGGGCGGTCCTCGGCATGGACTGGCATTCTTCCGGGATAACCACGTCGGTCATGGGCTCCCTCAAGCAGGCGATAAATCCGATTTCAAAGAACCTGGGAATCCACATATGCGGGGGCAGGGGAAAGCACTCCCGCCGCACGCCGGAGGAAATAACAGAGGCGGCGGACGCCAGGGGGCTGGACGGCGACTACCTGGTGCGCTGCAGCAGGCTCAGCGCCAAAATCGACAGCACAGCCGTGCAGGACGGGTTCCAGATATACCTCCACACCTTTATCCTGACCGACGACGGGGAATGGGCCGTGGTACAGCAGGGGCTCAATGACGGCACCGGCCTGGCGCGGCGCTACCACTGGCATTCACCCCGGATCCGCTCCTTCGTGGAAGAGCCCCATGCCTCGATTTACGGCAGGAACCGGGGGAGCATCCTGAACCTGGTGGACCGGAAGGCCGACACGGCCAGGGACGGCATCATGGCCATCGCCCGGGAGGAGCCGGGAGCCATGATGAAGGAGATACGGAACATAATCATGTTACGGCAGGAACCGGGGGAGCATCCTGAACCTGGTGGACCGGAAGGCCGACACGGCCAGGGACGGCATCATGGCCATCGCCCGGGAGGAGCCGGGAGCCATGATGAAGGAGATACGGAACATAATCATGCCGCGCCGCCATGACGTGACAGAAAAAGATGTTAATCTGAAGAGACTGGGCGGCGTGCTCGCCCTTGCCTATGACCGGGGCCTCGCTGATTTTGAGGGGCTCCTCCTCCTCGAGGGCCTTGGGCCGCGGACCATGCAGTCCCTTGCCCTGGTGAGCGAGGTCATTTACGGCACCCCGACCCGATTTGACGATCCGGCGCGGTTCAGTTTCGCCCATGGCGGCAAGGACGGGAATCCGTTCCCGGTGCCGCTGAAGGTTTACGACGAAACGATTGACCAGCTGAAGAAGGCGGTGAACCGAGCGAAGATGGGCCACGACGACCGTCGGCTGGCACTGAAAGGGCTTGCCCGGGCCGCGCAGGCCATAGAGGAACGGCACGATCCGTCGGCCGATTTCGAGAGGGTCATCGAAAAGGAGGTGCGGGAATCACGCCGGCAGGGCGGGCGCACGGTTTTCGATAAGGTCGAAAAGCCCGGGGATGAGCAGCTGACATTGTTCAAGTGACGGCGAGGTCGCGCGACCTCGCCGTAACGGGGTGAGCCCGTTATTTCCACTCGACAATGGTCTTGAAATAGGAGGGCCAGAGCTTTCCCATTTTGGGCATCCTCCCTGTTTGTACGGCATCGATGATCATGGCCTTACGGGCGCAGATATCCTGCTTCGTGGTAAAGTCCTTGGGGTGGCACTTGATGCAGTTGTCCTGGATGGCCTTGAAGACATTGTCATTCGGCAGAGCGGCGCACTTTTCCCTGGGGTATTTTTCAAGGTTTGCCAGGCATCCTATGAGAAATGCCGCAGAAATAATCGACACCATGATGATCTTTGTTCGCATAGCAGCCTCCCGTGAGTGTATTTTTTTGCCGTGTGCCACGGAGGTCAGACGCCTCAGCTCCCGCCGTAGCCTACGGTCACCTTCCCGTTTTCGACGATGACCGGCTCCTGGCGTTTGCCGCCGGAATAAACCAGCCGTTTTTGCCGAAGATGAGAATGCAGTCAGACATGATTACCTTCCCGTGATCCTACCACCATTTCCTCGTCAGGTATTCAACGGTGAAAATGTTGGGCGTAAAGTTGGCTTCTTCTTCAAAGTGCATGTTGCTGAAGAGCAGCTCGGTCCTTGTGCCGCGCTTGACGTTTTTCATTTCGAGGCCGGTCGTGTAATAGACCTTCTTCCCGTTGACGTTGTTGCGTGTTATGAAGGACAGCAGGGAAAGCTCCTTCGTCTTGATCTTGTTTTCGTCGTAGTATTCGATCTTCAGCGTGAGCAGGGTTTTCTTTTCAAGATAGGTCACCTTGCGGCCGTAGCCGGTGTCCCTGACGATCTGGTCGTTTTTCGGCAAACTCTCGATGACATAGCAGTCGAAGTCCTTTCCCTTAAACGTCATGCGAGTGTCGGCAAGGGTCCTGTAGGTGCACTCGGTGAAGTCGGGTTTACCAATGTCGCCGTTTGAGAAATCGCTGCCGAAGAAACTGAGACGTTTGTCCGCGCCGGTGACTTTCTTCGCCTTTCTGATCCCCTTGAGGTAGACATACTTGATGTCCGGCTCGTACTTATAGTTGAACATCATGTATGAGTTCCCGGCGTCATCGGCCGGCTCAAGGAACGTGCTGATGTAATTCTCCTTTTGCCTGTCCGTACCGATAAATTCGGTGTATGAAGCCATGACCAGCTTTTTCTGGAACCTGAGGTCGCCGGTGCTCCCGTAAATTTTAATGGTAGCGTCGCCCTTGACCTTCTGGAATATCGGCTGGTCGTCGTTCGTTTTCATCAGGCGGGTCCCCATTTCCTCAGCGGTTTCAGCCAGGACTGATACCGCGCACCCGAATACCAATGCGGCTATGATCGTAGTTTTTAAAAATCGCATCCATGCCTCCATATAACAATGTAGTATTAAACGTTTGGACAAAAAATTTATCCCTGCCCGGCCGTCAGGTCGGCGCAGTCAGCCAGTGGTAGAATTAGCCCTACGCTGTTATATGTGTTTATGACAGGCATTCGCCGTAATGTCCGGGCACATGACCTGTATTCAGCAAGGTGCTAATAAAATAAGGAAATATGCCGCGGTTGTAAATAATAAAAATAAAAAAATTACCGGCAGGTCATGGGAAAAGTGACAGTGGAAAGATGTTCGTGCGCCGGATTGACTGACGGGCTCCTCTTGACGGAGGGTTATCGGAAAAGCTGCAATTCGGAATCTTTCGCGTCGCGGTATTCCGGCTTTTTGAGCATTTCACGCATGTTTTTCAGGACAGTAAAGGGCCGATTGACCACGGCGGCATTGGCCAGCAGCGGCGTAAGTTTGCCGCCGGGATCGCTGTGCATCTGGTAGATCACCGTTACGGTTCCCCGGTCTTTGTCCGGGATGAAGGTCCAGCTGCCCGAGATCTGCCTGACGCGGATGATGCCCTTCCGTTCGGGCAGGTAGTCGGGCAGGCTGGATAGGCCCAGCGTGACGGTTTTTGTTCTGGCATCCCGCCGGGCGGTGACTTTGAAAACCGAGTCACGGTCATCGGCGGGGAAGGGCACCTTCATCCAGTGGTAAAGGATCATCTCCGTGGAGCTTATCTTTTTCAGGAGTAGGGACTCCTTCAGCTTGGGAAACCAGAGGGGGTACGACCTGATGTCTTCCATCAGCTTGAGGACCCCGGCCATGGTCGCTTCAACCACGATGGTTGCCCTGAATTCCTTGAAGTCCGATCCCGGGACGTCCCTCGTGTACACCTGTATCCCTTTCCTGTTTTTTTTCAGCGTCCAGTTGTTTTCCTGGGCCGGCGCAACAGAGGTTATGAATAAAGAGAGCGTTACAATAACAGCTGCTGATTGATAACAGATCTTTTTCATGGCGACCCTGATAATGTATGATTGGAGCTGGTGGTTGCTTTGTTGAGAGAGGCACTATAAAATGGGTGTTGTTTTTTGTAAAGGAAAATACCTGGTGGTTCTGTTAGGGCCGGGTTTAAACCCGGCCCTAACAGAAGCGTAATATTATTTATATTTCACCCTGTCCTCAAGGAGCATGTAGCCGCGCACCGCCTGGGACAGGCCGAACTTGAACGGCTCGGGCGGCCAGGGGATGGTCCTGCGTCCGACGAAAAAGAGGCCGGTCCTGGATGTTTTTTTATTGAGGATCATTTCAGCGATGGTCATTCCGTTGAGGGTGGTCATGGAGACGCCGTGCCCCATGCAGCCGAGTGAATAGATCGCCTTCTTGTCGCGGCCGATATACCCGATGGCCGGGGCCATGTCCAGGGTTATGGAAACCGGCCCCCCCCACCGGTGGGTGATGCCGATGCCCTTCAGCTGTGGAAATACCTCGGTGATGTGGTCCTCCAGCATCCTGAATATCCGGTCGTTGCGGTCATGGTTGAAGTCGGCGCCGTAGGTGAGGGACACGTCGCCGCCTCCCATGGCAATGCGGTTGTCCGCCGTGAGGCGATAGTAGTGAATGAAGTCGCGGGCGTCCTCCACGCCGGCACGGCATTTCCAGCCGATCGATTTCAGCTGCCGCCTGCTGAGGGGTTCCGTGAGGACGATATGGGTGAAGGCGGGCGTCTGCAGGGATTTCAGCTGGGGGAACAAAATGGAATACGCGTTGGTCGCCAGCACCAGGTATTCAGAAACTATTTCGCCGTTGACGGTCGTTACGCGGAACCTGCCGTCTCCCTTTTTCTCGAAGGCGGTCACCGGGGAATTTTCGTATATGACCACGCCTTTTTTTTCCGTGACGCGCTTCATTTCCCGGGCCAGCTTTGCCGGGTTGAGGATGGCGCATCGCGGTTCGAACCAGCCGAGTTTGTAGAAGTCCGTGTTGAATTCCGCGGCGAGACGGTCCCGCTCCCACCGCTCGACGCCGGTTATGCCCCAGCGGTGCATGATTTCAAAGTCATGCTCGAGCCGCTTGATCTGGGCCGGACTCGTGGCGACGAGGAGGTACCCGCTTCGTTCGTAATCGCAGTCGAGGCGGTTTTTCGCGATGAATTCGTCCAGGTAGTCGACGGCCGCTTCCAGGTACAGCTGCGCGTCCCGGGCCTTATCGTCGCCGAAGCGGAATTTCGTTAATCCCTTCGTGAGGCCGAAGAGGGTCATGGAGAACCCGCCGTTGCGGCCGCTGGCCCCGTAGCCGCATATCTCGCTTTCCAGGACGCAGACGTCCATGTTTGGGTTCATGGCCTTGAGGTGATAACCCGTGGAAAGTCCGGTGTATCCGCCGCCGATGACGACCACGTCGGTTTTCTCCGATGATTCCAGAGAGGGGTTTTCCTTGAGGTTCCGGGAAAGTGTCTCGAGCCACCAGCTTTTCTCGCGGTAATCCATCTCGCGCCTCCTGGTTGGATTGTGTTTCCAATATAGGGATGTTAAAAACCAAAGTCAAGACGGCGGGACGGTTTCGGCGGAACAATTTCACCGTGTCGGGAAAAAATAATTGCATTTTCGCTTACCGCGTCTTCATGTATATCAGTTCAATGTTTTGGCGCACGAGATCCGCGTACTGAAGGTAAACGGGCATTGACGGCGCCCGTATCCGCATCCGGCTGGGGATACCCTATGTCACAAACCGTATCGATCATATCCCGGCTTACGCTGAAGCTTGAAGCGTACGCATTCCTGATGATTACGCCCCTCGCGGTCTACTTCGTGGTGCTGAGCGGCGCCCACCGTGGGCCGGACGTCATGATCATCGTCCACGGCGCCCTCCTGGCGGTTCCCGTTGTGATCATGTTCGGACTGCCGATGCGGATATGGCGTCTGGCGCCGCTGCTCCATGCCCTGTACCGTCCGTCACCGGCCGCCCTGTCGGAAGATAAATTGCGTGAGATAAAGAGGGGACTGCTGAACTACCCGCTCTTTGAAGGCGTTATCATCATCATGCGGTGGGTACTGGGCCTTACCGTAGCGTCGGGATATGTTTTCCTTAAGACCGGCATATTCGGCGACATCGAATACCTGCTCACCGTACTGCTGGTCGTCCCGGCAAATTATACCCTGTTCTACTTCACCACGGAGAACTTTCTCGGCCGTGTCCTTCTGGATGAGCGTCTGAGCGTGGTCATGATGCAGCCGGGGACATACCGGCAGGTGAGTCTTTTCACCAGGACCCTTCTGATCCTCATTTCGATCATCATCATCCCGACGGTCATCCTGGGATATTTCTTCGTCCTTTCACAGGCCGGCCTGATTCACTTCCAGAACACCAGGCCCCACGTTTTTTTCATCGTGGGGCTTTCGCTTCTGTCGATCATCAGCACCGCCTATGAATCAACGGTCAATATCCTCCGCGGCATGAATCTTACCATCCGCACCCTGGAGAACATGCGGGTGGGCAATTTCGGGGTCCATCTGTCAATGATCTCGCTGGACGAGATCGGCATGATAGCCCAGTACGTCAATTTCCTGGCGGAGGCCCTCCGGTCCTACGTGAAGAAGAACAAGGATCTGACCGACAACCTGGAGCTGAAGGTCGAACAGCGCACGGAAGAGCTCAACGCGGCCCTGGAGGAGCTGACGGCGACAAACGAACAGCTTGCCGAAGCGCGGGACGAACTCTGGGGGGAAATGGAGCTCACCAAGAAGATCCAGACCTCCCTCCTTCCGGCGGCGCCGCACATGCAGGGCTACGACGTGGCGGTGCACATGGCGCCGGCCGCGCAGGTCGGCGGAGACTACTACGACGTCATCAACTGTCCCGGCATTGATTGGGTGGTCATCGGCGACGTATCCGGCCACGGCGTGCCTGCCGGCCTTGTCATGATGATGGCGCAGACGGCGATCCGGACGCTTCTCAGGAACAACCCCGGCGTCGAGCCCCACCTGCTTATCGAGGCCATAAACGGGGTCCTCCACGCGAACATGAAAAAATTCGCCGAGGACAAGTATATGACGCTGACGGCCATCGCGGTGCGCCATGACGGGACGCTGCGGTTTTCGGGCCTGCACGAGGACATGATGATCTATCACTGCGCTGCGGGAACGGTCACGGTCCACGAAACGGACGGCGTGTGGATCGGCATGTATGAAGATATCCGCGGACAGGTGCGCTCGGAGACCCTTGCCCTTGCGCCGGGCGACGTGCTGCTGCTCCATACCGACGGAGTGGTGCAGGCCTGGCGCCGGGAGTCGGTGCGGCATCAGCGCTCACCTGAAATGGACATGTTCGGCCAGAAGCGCCTGGCCGGTCATCTTGAGCGCAACGGACGGGAAGCGCCGGGGGTCATCCTGCGGGAAATTGTGACGGACCTGGAGGAATTTCGGAGGGATGACGACGCCACGGTCGTGGTAATAAAGCGTTCTTCCTCTTAACGGTCAATCCCCCTGTCCCGCGGTGATACCGGTTTTTAATCCCCTGTTGTTCCCGGAATCAAAGAAATTTAGAAAAAACTAAAAAACTATAAATCAAAGTTGACTTTGCCGGCAGCCGTGCGTATATTCCAGTAATTAATGACTGACCATTGGACAACTTTATTATTGCGAGGTGCTGACATGAAAAAGGAAAGAATAAAAGTATCTCCCGATGTGTGTACCTATAACAGTGAAGACAATAAAACGCTGATCCTGGAACTGTCAATTCCGGGGGTCGACAAGAAGGACATTGATCTCCGTATGCTGGATGACAGCTTCACTTTAAACGCCCCGCGGGAGGACGTGGAATTTACCGTGGCCCTTTCTCTCTGCTGCCCGGTGCGGGCCGCTGACACGAAAGCTGAGTACCATAATGGCCTCCTCAGGATAGAGGCGCCGTACAAGGATTTCATGGAAAACGCCGTCCAGGTGAAAGTGGCGTAACAAAAGCGCATGCAAAAAAGGCGCGGCCAAGAGACCGCGCCTTTGCTATCCTGTACCGTATTAGCCTTTAGATAAAGAAAATAAACGTTATCAGGATGAAGGTTGGAATCAGGATGGCCGTCGAATAGGCCATGTAGCCGAAGAAGCTGGGCATCTTTATTCCCTGTTCCTCGGCAATCGATTTCACCATGAAATTGGGGCCGTTGCCGATATAGCTGTTGGCACCCATGAAAACAGCGCCGCAGGATATGGCAGTGAGCACGGCATTGGAAACATGTCCGCCGTCGTTGAGGATGATGTCCCTGGAAAGATTGAGACCCTTTGCCAGGGAAAGGAAGGTAAGGTACGTCGGCGCGTTGTCAAGGAATGACGAGAGACTTCCCGTGGCCCAGAAGAACTGCCACGGCTGCGTGATGCCCAGGGATGCGCCCTTGTGCTCGAGTATATACAGGGCCGGTATCATGGCTGCGAAAATGCCGGCGAACAAAAGCGCTACTTCCTTGATGGGGCCGAAGGTGAACCCGTTCTGCTGCCGGAGGTCGCTTTTGTACGGAGTCAGGAGGAGCGATACGCCGAGGAGGATGGCCATGCCGGTTTCCTGGAAACCGAAGCGGGGCCACCAGGATACCTGCTTGACCAGCAGACCCTGGAGGAACACGATCACTACAACGCCGCCCAGCAGGATAAGGTTTATTTTACCGTCGATGCCGAAACGTTCAGTATCAATGCCGCTGCCCGTGAAAGCCACCGGCGGCTCCTTCCGGTACATATAGGTGTCCATGAAAAAGAACACTATAAGAACAATCAGGCATGCTATCGCCCATTGCGGCGCCAGCCTGAAGGTCCACTCAAAGGGTACGCCCTGGAGGTAGCCCAGGAACAGGGGCGGGTCGCCCAGGGGGGTGAGGGAGCCGCCGATATTGCTCACAATAAAAATGAAGAATATGATGACATGGGCCTTTCTCAGCCGGTCTTTGTTGGCCCTGATCAGTGGGCGCACCAGGAGCATGGATGCCCCGGTGGTGCCTATGAAGCTGGCAATGACGCTGCCGATGAGAATGAATATGGTGTTGACCTTGGGCGTCCCTGAAAGGCTTCCCTTTATGAGGATGCCCCCGGATATTACGAAAAGCGACGCCAGCAGTATTATGAAGGACACATAGTCCAGGGCTTTTTCAATGGAGAGCTCCCGAAGCTTCTCGCCCATGAAAACCGTGAATATCACCGCCATGGGGACGCAGAAGACACCCAAGGATATCCACCAGAGGTTCCTTTCCCAGAAGTGGGCGTTGATGAGAGGGATGATGGCTATGCAGAGGAGTATCCCGATAAAGGGGAGCACCCAGAATACCGAGATATCCTGCGCCGCTTCTGCGGCGGCCTGTTCCTTGGCCAGCAGTTCAATGCTGGATACAACAATCAGGACCGACGAACTTGTAACGACAGAGATGATTTTTTTAATCATATGCTTTTCCTCGCCCGGCAAAGATAGACCATCAATGCCAATGAATCAATAATAAAAAACAATAACTATAAAAAACGGCGTGTTATCCCGGCAGTTTGGCGCTAATCAGGGTTTTGCCGATTTCCGCCAGGAAGATTTCGCAGGCGATGCACCCGAGGGAAAGCAGCAGGAGAATAAGCCTGCCGGGGTATTCGGTCCCGTATAGGTAGGCCACCACGGCCATGGCCGCGGACAGGACCAACAGCACGGATGCGGCGGAAATTTTTCTTTTCAGATACGGTGTTGTGAGGCGTTTGAACCGTGTCTTCCCGTCGATTAGTCCGCATATGAAGGCCGCCGCCACGGTGAAAGGCATGAGCATCGCCGCGATCTTGACCGTGATGAGCAGGTCATGCCCAAGCACGGGATTGACGGCAACCCCCAGGAGAATGAAAGGAGGTATTATCGTGACAAAAGCCTGGGGAAAGTGTACCGCAATGGGATGGAGGTTCAGGCCCAGAATGGTTTTTCTTTTTTTTGAGATATTCTCTTTATACGGTTCAAAAGCCGACCGGGGCACGCCGCAGGCCGGGCAGATGTCCCCCAGTCTGTTCTCATTGATAATAAAACCGCAGGCCTTGCATCTGAGCTGTTCCATTGGCAGTTCTCCCCGAGTTTTGTATCAAACGGTATGAAATTACATGGGCCTGCAGGAAAGTCAAGAAGATAAGGAACCGCGATGGGTATAGGCGTAATTGAATGCTGACGATGTGTTCAATACAATGCCCACCGGGTTGGTTCAACGGCATTATACACATACCATGAAAATATGTGCAATTTGGACGATTATCCAATTTTTAAATTTGAAAAAATTTGGTTGGATGAAAACCAATCAATTTTTTTACTTTGACATAATATTTACTATAAATTATGTTTTCTCACATAATAAAAAACCATATCAGGGTAATACCGTACGGTTTCGGACGGATGTCCCTGCCGTTCATTGCGGGTATAACATCCCACGGCGTATGCCGGAGGGTGCTAAATAAAAAAAATTTTAGAAAGGAGGAAGATAATGAAGTATCAGCATAAACTGATGGCCTTCATAACGGCATGCGCGCTCGTCGCAGTGATACCATTTTACGCCGCCGCGAAGGAAGAAAAGGCTAAAGACGCTCAGAAGACAGAAGTAAAGAAAGATCATCCCTGGGTGCTGAAGAAGAACAAAGACGGCATACAGGTGTTTGTACGCGACGTGGACGGGATCGATTTCAAGGAGTTCCTCGGCGTGACGGTCATGGATGCGCCGATGGCGGTCATTGACAAGATCATCTCCGATGTCCCGAACCAGGTGAACTGGATGTGCGACACCATTGAATCGAAAGTCGTCAAGAACGACCCGGTCAACCCCATACAGTACAATGTCGTTACGGCGCCCCTCGTTTCGAACAGGGACGTCGTGATCCAGACCCATATCGTCAGGACCCCGACCAAGATCGTCCGCACCTTCCAGGGGATAAATCTTGATTCCGTTCCTCCGCGGAAAGGGATCGTGCGCATGCCTAAAATGGTCGGCGTGTGGATGTTCGAAGCGGTCGGGAAAAACCAGACCAAAGTCACCTACCAGAACCTGGCTGATCCGGGCGGAAGCCTGCCGTCGGGTCTTGTCAACATGACCGTGGTGAAGATGCCGTTCGTTACCTTGCAGAACATGAAGCTGCAGATACCGAAATTCAGCAAGTAATCAGCGCATTCCACAGCATGACAACAAGGGGCCGGCCTGAAACCGGCCCTTTTTATGGAATTTTACTTTACTTTTTGAAATTGGTTATGATAATCATCTCGAATGATATATCAGGATGGAGATGTCGCTATGCCGGAATTCAAGGTTACCATCGAGCTGTCCCAGCTGTTCATACCCATGGCCTGTTCCGGCATCCTCTTCCTCGGATGGCTACTCTTCACATATATGTATATTCGTTCGAAACAGGCGCTCCACCTGGCCATGTTGACCCTCTTTTTCCTGGGGTTCGTCTTCGTGTTCTCCGAGGCCATGATCCTGTCAGTCGGCATGTGGCGCCTGGACGCTTCGATCGGAAGACAGTTCCACCGGATCGAACAGCTCTCGGGCGCCTATTTTATGTTCGGCATTGCGTACTTCGTGCAGGGCCTGACGGACCTCACGCCGGGTTGGAAAAAGGTGAACCGCTACGTGGGATATGCCGGCCTCGGACTTGCGGTGCTGATCACCATCATGGCTTTCATCGTGCCGGACCTGTTTATATCCCAGGCGAACCACAAGGCGGGGTGGGACACGATCCAGGCAGACTACGGGCGCGGCCTTGAAGGGCCCCTGTACCAGGTCAGGGACGCCCTCATCGGGATCATGATACTCTACGGCACCGGGTGCTTTATCTTCGAGATGGCCCGCAACCGGCGCTTCGCCTATGTTCTGCTGCCGTTCATCGGGTTTATTGTGGCGATTCACGGGGCCTTTGTCGATATCATGTTCGTTTACACCCGCGTCTATTACGACCTCACCCCTTGGAGCAGCCACTCCCGTTTTACCGTCGGCATCACCGCGATGATCGTTTTCTGCATGAGCGCCGTGTACCGGAAATTCTTCGACATGGCCCACGAGGTGGAGCGGGCGGAGGCCCACGCCTCGGCCGAGGCGGAAAAGAACCTTGAACAGAACAGGTTCATCCGGGAAGTGCTGGACACCGGGTCGGGGTCCCTGGTGGTGGACATCGAGTCCCTCTCGGCCACCATATCGGACTTCACCCAGCACAGCCAGGAGCAGGCCGCGGCTACCGAGGAGGTGACTGCCTCCATAGAAGAGATCACGGCGGGCGTCGACAGCGTCAAGAGCATCGCGGACGAACAGTTCCTGAACCTGGAGCTTCTGCTGCACACCATGGAGGAGCTTTCGGAGATCATCGTCGCCATGAACTCCCTGGTGGAAGAGGCCCTTGTCATGATCGACCAGATCTCGGTGAACGCAAAGTCGGGCGAGCAGTCGCTGAGCGTGATGAACGAGAGCATGGGCAACATCAGCAGGAGCTCCCAGGAGATGACCGGCATCATCCAGATCATAAACGACATCTCCGACAAGATCAACCTCCTGAGCCTGAACGCGGCCATAGAGGCGGCCCGGGCAGGCGACGCGGGCCGCGGCTTCGCCGTCGTGGCGGACGAAATTTCCAAGCTGGCCGACCAGACCGCGTCGTCCATCAAGAACATCGACGCCCTCATCAGGACCAACGAAAGCGAGATCGGCAAGGGGAACCGGAACGTGGGCGCCGCCGTTGAGAAGATCAACTACATCATCAGCGACATAGAAAAGATCGTGACCAAGATTACCGTCATATCCCAGAACATGAGCCGGCAGACGCTGGCGAACCAGACGGTCAACGAGAACGCGGAGAAGGTCAAGACGCGGTCGGAACAGATCACCAACGCCATGAACGAGCAGAAGCTCGCAATAGAGGAGATATCGAAGACCGTGGGCTCCATCAACGAGCTTTCGCAGCACAATACGCACCAGATAATACAGATCACCGATTCCACCAAGTCCATCGTCGCCAGGGTCGAGAACATGCACGACGCGATCGAAAGTTTCGTGCGCAAATCGCAGCGTGCCGCCAAGGACCTGTAGCCTTCCGACCCCTCGGGGATGAAACCGGCGGACCCTCCGGGGGGCAGGAAAAAATATTGACACAGTGGTGTTATGTTTATAGTTTGATTCCCCTCGGGGTGTAGCTCAGCCCGGTTAGAGCGCCTGCTTTGGGAGCAGGAAGTCGGAGGTTCGAATCCTCTCACCCCGAAAGCCGCAACGCAATGCGCCAGTAGCTCAGTGGATAGAGCAACGGCCTTCTAAGCCGTTGGTCGCTGGTTCGATCCCAGCCTGGCGCGCATAGAGCCCCCGGAGATCCCGGGGGTTTTCACATATTTCCCGCGAAAAACTTTTCCCCCCTGCTTTCATGTTGTATATTAATATACTATCTTTCCGGAGGTGCCGGCATGGACAAAGAAGCTTTTATCTATAGATGCATGGAGTGCGGCAGGTCCGTGAATCCCGCGCCTGCGGAGGTCCCGCCAGAATGCTGCGGCAGGGCGATGAAAGAAGACCCGCTGCCCTACTGCGCCAGCGCGGACCAGGCGGAAATGGTTAGGAATGAAGACGCAGGGGACCCCTGCGATGACGGCAGGGCCGATAACGGTTGATCCGTCGCGATGTACGGTATTATAATGGTATAATGATTTCCGCCACGAGGGGCAGGTGATCTGAAATCTTCAGCGTGTCCGCCTGACGGACATAATGCCCGCGAAGTTCCATGGCATCGGAAAAGAACAGGTAGTCGATCGTCCTGTCAGGTCCCTGTATAGAAGGGTCATTGGGATAATGGGTGAACCACTTCCGGTAGTCGGGACCGTTGAGTTCTGCGAGACCGGGGACCGACCTGTACTTTATGATCAGGGGCGCCAGCTCGGTCTTCTCGTTAAAATACACGCGATGGCTCTCGGGAAGGCGCTCGTATGCTTTTCCCGGCGGCAGCAGGTTGAAGTCGCCGCCTATCACCCAGTCGTGTCCCGCTTTCGTGGTACGGTCAAGGATGTCCATGACGAATTCCACCTGCCTCTTCATGGTGTCAGATCCCTGGGCAAAGGCGTCAAGGTGCGTGTCGAACACCGCCAGGTCCTTCCTTCCCTCGACGGGCATCCGTACCTCCAGCACGCACCGCTTGAAGTTGAACTGCTTGACGAGGAGGTTGTCCGGTATGACCGGCAGCTGGTGACGGACCGCCCCGGTTATCCTGTATTTTGAAATTACCGCGAGCTTGAGGCCCACGCTCCCCCTGATCCGCGGGTGGGGGAGAAAGGCGGCTTTGTGATAGAAAGCGGAGGAATATGATGAATATTCTTTCGGGAGCATTCCGAGAAGCAGCGCGAGCTGGTTCTCATAATCCGTTCTCTTCGAGCCTTCGTCAATCTCCTGGATGAGTATGATGTCGGGATTTTCGGCGTCGATGATCCTCTTGATTTCGCCGCGGGTTGTTTTGATTTCCTTCGAAGACGGGCGCTCATCAGGGCCGTTCCCGTCGGGGACATCGTAAAAGAAGACACGGTTCTTTCCGGCCATGTACTGAATGTTCCAGGAGAGTATCTTTATCTTCTGGCCGGGCTTCAGTCTGGGGGCGGAAAGGGGGGAGACGAAACCTTCGCCCTGCCGGGGAGCGGGCTGAAATGTTGAATCATGGACGATGACCATAAAGGCCAGAACGGCGAGGGTGATGGTGATGCCAGCCCTGGATAATGCGTTGGAGAGCTTCATGCCGGTTACCTTCTTTTTTTATTATAATACACCCCGCTGAGTATATGGCAATTGTTTTTTTGCGATGAAATGAATAATTCATAAAAATCATTCCTGATTGTCCAATTTTCACGGTAATGGTATGCTGAGCGGGGCATATGCCGTGCCGGGGGAAGGAGGGGGCCCCGGTGCAAAAAACTGGTTTACAAAACACTATACGCATGATGATAGTGAAGCAATAAGGGCGAGGAGGTGCCGGGATGTCTCAATTAAACGTAAGTGGCTGCGTAAGCACCGGTTGGGAGGCTTTTAAGAAGAATGCCGGCACTGCCATCGGGATCGTTGTCGTTTACGGGGTGATCACTTCGGTCGGCGGTGTCATCCCCATCGTCAATGTGGCCGTCGGACTGGTCGTCACGCCGATCCTGTCGGCCGGTCTTGCGATATTCGCGCTCAAATCGGCCCGCGGCGGGGAGGGACAGATCGAGGACCTGTTCAAGGGCTTCAGCCAGGACAAGTTCGGGAGCTTTCTGGGCGCCTACTGGCTCATGGTGCTTGTCGTTGTCGCGGCCTTCATCCCTCCCCTCATCGGCTTCGGCATCGATCTTGCAATCAACGGCGGCTTCGCCAATCTGTTTCCCCGCGTTACCATCGCTGTTTCCGCCATGTCGCTGGTGGCGCTTGTTATTGCCGTTCTCCGCTTCTCCATGGTCACCTATCTCATCATTGACGGCATGACGGTAATGGACGCCTTCCGGGAGAGCGCCCGGCTCACGAAGGGCTTTGCCGGAACCCTGTTCCTGGTGGCTCTGGTCAATGTGTCGTTTATTATAGCCGGGATCCTGCTGCTCTTCATGGGCCTTCTTGTCGCAATTCCCCTCACCATGCTGGTATATGCCGCGGCATTTACAAAGTTGAAGCCGGAAGCCCCTGCGCCTGTTAAATCAGCTTCGCCGTAGGTGGCCACGCCTCCTCATGCCGCGCCCGGCATGTAGTCAGTAGCCCTGGGTTGCAAACCAGGACGACCGTACATCTTTAAATAATCCCCCTCTCAAATCCAATTCAGATTGATTTTGATAAGATTTATATTCTTATATTTAATAATTGATTCTATATGCATGCATTGAATGTATGGTCGGGAGTCTCCGAGGAGGGCTGTACATCCATGGAACATATACAATAGACTGGTATGAAGAGGTGGTGCATGAATCTTAAGTCATTTCTCCGGCGTTTTTTATGGTTTGTCAATTTCCGTTCAATGCTGAAGTTAACCCTGTCGGGAATGTTCATACGGAGGAACCGCGTGCTTTTCATTTTCGAGGGCAGGGAATATACCTACGGTGAGACATACAGGCAGGCGAAGATATACGCTAATTTCTTTTTGTCAGAAAGGAAGAAGATGGTCGATGCAGGAAAACTGGGCAAGAAGGACCGCCTGGCCCTGGGCATATACATGGAGAACACGCCGGAATACGTGTTCGCTTCCCTTGCGGCAGGACTGAGCAACTCGATCCTTTTCGCCATCAACACCGGCTTCCGGGGCGAAACCCTGGCGAAAGTGATAGACCAGGCGAAAATAGCTTTCCTTGTCGTGAATGGGAATTCCGCCGATGAGATAAAGAAAGTCGTCCGTGAGATTACGGTCATCGGCGAGAAGGAGATATTCTGCGCCGGCACCGAAGAGGAAGCCGCAAAAACGGGATACCGGAGCCTGGCGAAGGCGATCGCCGGGTCGGACAAAAAGGTGCCCGGGCGTTACCGGGTCGGTGTGGACAACTTCAGCCCGGTCATCGTCATTTATACGTCCGGCACAACGGGAATGCCCAAGGGCGTTCCCTGCACCCACATCAAGCTCGTGGGGGCCGGCTTCGTGGTCCAGAGTGCGGTGAAGCTCACCAGGAAGGACCGGGGTTACATCTCGATGCCCCTTTTTCATTCCAATGCCTGGTATATCGGCATCCTGCCGCAGCTCATCGCCGGCGGAAGCTTCGTGCTCAAGAGAAAGTTCAGCGCCAGCGCCTTCGAGAAGGACATGCTCGAGTTCGGCGTGACGTTTCTCAACTATGTGGGACAGCCGCTGCACTATATCATCGATGCCCTTGAAAAGAAATACGGCAGCGGCGACGCCATAGAAAAGGCCCTGGCCAATGATCCGAGAAACAGGTTTCGCGTCGCCTACGGGAACGGGGCTTCGATCATAGACCGGAAGAACCTGAAGCGCTATCTCGGCATGGAGCACATTTTCGAGATATACGGCTCCACCGAGGCGGTCATCACTACCGCGAACAGACCGGGAGACCCGATAGAAAGCGTCGGCATGGCGCCGAAGGACGTGCTGATTCTCAATGAAGAAGGAAAAGAGTGTGTCCCGGGCATCGTTGACGCCAGCGGTAAACTGACCAACTATGACGAGGCGGTCGGCGAGATATGCCGGAAAGTGGGCACGGACAACCTCCGTTTCGACGGCTACTTCGATAACAAGGGGGCCACCGGCCAGAAATTCCGCAACGGCATGTATCACTCCGGCGACCTGGGACATGTCCGCATCGTCAACGGCAAACGGTACCTCTACTTCAACGGCCGCACCGACGACTGGATCCGCAAGGACGGAGAGAACTTTTCCGCCGAGAATGTGCTCCATTTCGCCCAGGGGATCCCCGGAGTCGATATGGCCGTCGCATACGGCGCTCCCTGCGCCGTGGCCGACGAGCATGTCATGGTAACCGTCCAGCTCAAGAAGAACTGCGCCTTTAATCCGGAAGACGCCCATGCGTGGCTGTTGAGACAGCAGAAGGAGGGCGGGATGGACCCCAAGTGGATGCCCGATTACATCCGCATCATCGACAGCTTCCCCGTCACCGATACGCAGAAAATCATGGTCAAGCCCTATAAAAAGGACTATTTCAACATCGAAAAAAATCCCGATATGACGGTCTATTTCCGGGAACGGGGCGACAGCACCTATCGTCGGATGACACGGGAAAAATTTCTCGAAATCAAGGATGGCTTTATAAAGAACGGACGCGAGGCGTTCCTGGTCTGACAGGAGACCGGTGCATCTTTTTGCGGCCTGGCCCGTAGATGTTATCATTGGCCTCGAATAAAATCCGGGCCATTTCTCATGTATGACTGCCCAGGCGATTTTATCCGGGATACTTCCAGCTTTGCCGAGTAACATTGTTGCGGAGATACATCATGCCGGGAGGATGTCATGATCGTGCCCGGCATAAAAACCCCGATCAATGGTACGGTTTGCGGCGCGAAGCCTCCTGGCGATGAACAGGATCAACCTTGCCGGGGACGATGCGACGCGGCCCCGGCCGGTGATATATCCGTTTTATCCTTTCCGGTTCTTCTCCATCACTTCGATGAAGCTCTCGATCCGTGTCTTCATCTGCGCCTCGGAGTAGGCGCGAGGGTCGTTCATGTCGCACTGGAGGATGAGGACCGGCACCCCCAGGTCCTCCTGTATCGCGTTCTTCAGGTCGATCATACCGGTGCTGGACGGGCGGCACGAGAGATTTTCGTGGAGTATCACGCCGTCTATCTTGAAGTCCTTCACGGCCTGTTCGAAGTACTGTATCCGCTTTTCAAGGTTGTAGGAATAGGGGAGGTCCATCATGATGCGGGCCACTTCCCGCAGCGTTTCGGTGTAGTCCTTGCCCACCGGCTTCGGCGGCGCGAAGGAGAAGGTGTAGGGCTCGTAGGTCACCACGGCGCTGTACTTCGCCAGGTCGTACATGAAGCGCATCTTGTACCAGAAGGGGATCCCCTCGAACAGAAGGCGGTAACGCTCTTTGGCTCCGCCGGAAAGGGTTCCCCGGCCGCTTTCGGCGCGCTTCCTGATGTCGCCCTTTATCTTCTCGAAGAACTTGATGCCGACCTTTTTCCCGGGGAGGACCACCAGGGGAAAGAATGACGCTGAAGTCTCGGCCGAGCTGTAGGGGCTGGGCACGCACTTGCGGTACTCGTAGATCTCCCGCCAGAGAACGCTCATGCGCTCCGATTCCTCGCAGGCCCGGTTGAGGCGGTCGATGTTAAGCTCCTTGCCGGTGTGCTTCTTCACGAATTCGAAGAAATCGTAGAACTGCTCCACCATGTAGTTGATATAGCCCTCGATGGTCCTCTCATCGGTTCCGCTTACGATCTTGGGGCAGTCGAAGATGAATATCGGCACCTTCAGCTTCTCCGCCTGGATCTGGAACCACTTCCAGTGGGTGTCGCAGATCGTGTTGGTGCAGGTTATGATGTCTGGCTTCGCGATGCCGCCCAGGGTGGTCTTGATGTTGGTGTCCACCGCGCCGAGGTTGGTCTTGCAGTAGGAGCAGAGGTCCCGGGAATAACCCATTCCCTCGGCGTGTTCTATCAGCCGCTGGGACTGCTTCTGGGCGGCCGCCACGGTCGCCATGTTCTCCGGGTGCAGGGGGAAGATGTCGAAGCCCCAGAGGAGCTCCACCGGGAAGCCGGCGCAGGTCCAGGCGGTCTTTTTCCACGGGAGCATGGAGTAAAGCTGGCCGACCAGCAGGTACCATACCATGGGCCACTTGAGGCTTTTCGCGTGGGGAAGTGTGTCAATTCTGATCTGGGGGGCTTCCAGGGAAGCCGGCGCTGTTGTTTGCTGGTTCATGGTGTCCACCTGTTATAACATCTCTGAGAATGCGGCAAGACGGTTCATGAGCTGGTTGTCCGGACCGGGCGTGAATTCCCGTTCGATGTGGAGGAGGCGTATACCCCTCTCCTTCAATTCGCCGTTCACCATGACGGAGTCATACGCGAAGGGTTCGCAGAACTTGATGTTCTGGGATATGACCGTGTCCAGGCCCGAATCGGCCAGGGCCCCCTCAAGGTATTCGATCCTCTTCCTCATCCCCACCTTCGTTGCAGGCCTGGGAACCGAGAGGTAGTACCGGGCCAGGGCGTCGACGGGGTTCCCGTCCTCGGGGATCAGGGTTGTATAGTAACGCTCGCCGACGGAGAGGTCGTCGCGGACGACCCTGAAACCCGCCTCGTCGATCTGGTCCATGAGCTCCGGGTACGTCACATCTGAGCCGGTCAGCAGGACCTTGATATTGTTTTTCGGGATGGGGCCGCCCTTTTCAGCTTTGTGTATAAGTTCGTCGATCGCGGCCACGGCGTCTTTCTTGGGCAGGGTCATGCTTTTTATCAGCACCGTGAGGTATTCGCGGTTGGTGATGTCCTTTTCGCTCCTCAGGGCGGATACTCTCTGAAGCCGCTTTTTGACCTCATTGGATTCCCGGATGGCGGCGGCTATCATGTCATCGGTTATCGATACTCTGAACTGCCGGTTGAGTGTATCGATGAGGCGCCACAGCTCGGTTTTCATGAAGCGAAGCGCCATGGCGTCGTCCTTGATGGGGCCGTTGAACCAGTGGAGGAACGGCGTGCTCACGTGGCGCTTCCACACGTCGTAGTGGCGGTTGGTGGCGTTGCAGCCCTGGGCAACGATGATTCCCTCCCATTCCGCCGACCGGGTGAGGGCCTCGGTGAGGAAGCTCCGGGCCGCCGGGCAGAAGAAGGCCTGCAGGTACTGGTCGGCCGGGGCATTGGATTTATGGACGTCCCCGAAGATCTTGTAGGGGACAAACCCAGCCGCCATTATGATCTCTTCGGGCATGTCGTGGGATGAATCGAAATACGCTATTTTTTTCATAGGTGATCCTGTCCTGTGGCCGCTCCTTCTGGGGTTTGTGTTCACAAGCGCGTTGTTGTTGCCGTACGCGTATCCAATAAGTACGGATATAACCTGAAAAATATACCGATCAGCGTCACTGTCAAGTCAATGTCAATTTGAATTGCTATTGCACTGTACTGACGTCATTACAGCGACCCGCGGAACTTCAGGTAGTCATTCGCGCACCGTGCCGGGGCCTCGAGCATGGGCAGGTGGCCGATGCCGGGCAGCATGATGACCCTTGAGTTCGGCATGAGCCTGTGCAGGACTTCGGCGGTGGCCGGATGGATGGCCCGGTCCTTTTCTCCGAACACGATAAGGGTAGGCACCGATGATCCCGCTATGCGCTTTTCGATCGGATCGCCGGTTAGCTCCTTGAAGATGCGCTGCTCCAGCGGAAAATTCCTGATGCGCTCACGGGACATCACATCGAGCATCGGCCGGGGAATGGGCGGCGGATCGTTCATCACAAACCTGAACGTTTCGGCAAATTCCTGTTCGTTTTTAGCCATAAGGGGGTTCTTTCCCGTTTCGCGGACGATTTTTCTGAATTCGCTTTCCGGCGCGGACCACACGCCGCCCGGGTCAAGGAGCCAGAGGCTCTTAACCTCTTTCGGATAGAGGGACGCGTAGGCCATGGCGATATGGCCCCCCATGGAGCTTCCACCCAGGTGAAGTTCCCCGATCCCGAGGGCCTGGGCCAGGGCATGGAGGCGCCGTGCCTGCGCGGCGGTCCGGTAGTCGGCGTCGGCCGGGTGTGACGATTCGCCGAAGCCGACATGGTCGGGTATGATGACCCGGTACCGCGGCGTCAGGTGGCGCGCGATAAGGGTGAAATTTTCCTTGTCGGCGCCGAAGCCGTGGAGGAGCATCAGCGGTTCGCCCGTTCCGCCTTCCAGGTAGACGTACCGGAGTCCGTCGGGCAGCCTGATTTCGCGCCGTTCGACGCCGGCCATGAGGCGACCCGTCATGTGGATGAGGCCGGTGGCCTTTTCCGGGGCCATATAAAGAAAGCCGAGCGGGATGAGGATGATCAGAACAAGGATGATAACGAGGTACTTCAGTAAGCGCATGACGTTCCCCCTGACGATGTTTGAAGAATATATACTAACAAGGACGCGGTATCGCCGAAGTCAATCTTTTTTCTCCTTGCCACGGGTCGCTGCCGTCCGGGGTTTATGGCGGCACGGTACAGGCGTTGGTTGAATAAAGAATTAATAATTATTTGACAGGCAAAAGAAGACGCCTGATATAGTATGAAATGAAGATTTTGAATGGCTTGACATGATTGTGACCGGCAGAACCCCCCCCATGGACCAGTACCAGAACGAAATTTCCAGAGCCGCAGAACTGCTGAAGAATACCCGGAACGCCGTTGCTTTCTGCGGTTCCGGCGTTTCGGAAGAAAGCGGCATAGCCACGTTCCGCGATCCGGGAGGAATCTGGGACCGTATAAATCCGATGGAGGTGGGAACCCCGGAGGGCATTATATCCGTGTTAACTAAAAACCCCGGCAGGATCCTCCCGGTATTCATGGATCTGCTCGAGGTGTTCGAGAAGGCGGACTTCAATCCCGGCCACCGCGCCCTGGCCGAATTCGAGAAAATGGGGATCCTCAAGAAGATCATTACGCAGAATATCGACAACCTTCAGCAGGAGGCCGGCAGCGTAGCGGTCATCGAGGTCCACGGCAACATGTTCCGCCTTGCCTGCGTCTCGTGCGGGAGGAAGGTCGTGGTCGACCGCAAGCCCTTTGTGGCGTCCCTCAAGTCAAGGATGGCGGCTATCACGGCGTTCACGCTCCCGGCCGTGATGGAACTGGCGCCCCGGTGCGGGTCCTGCGGCTCCCTGATGAGGCCCGATGTCGTCATGTTCGGCGAGGCGGTGCAGGAACTGCCCCATGCTTTCGCGGCGGCCCGCGGCTGCGACATGCTGCTCGTCCTGGGCACTTCGGGAGTCGTGTACCCGGCGGCGGAGATCCCCTTTGAAGCAAAGAAGCGGTTCGCCGATATCATTGTCATCAATCCGAATGAAAACGCCTTCAGCGATATCACCGATATATATATCCCGATGAAGACAGGGGAAGCGCTTCCCGCTATCCTGAATGCCATGAAGAAATCGATGTAAGGATTGATGTGTGAAGCTGCGTCATGATGGCACCTGCTGTCGTGACGCAGGGGCCGACGGCAAAACCAGAAGGGCCGGACCGGGGTCCAGCCCTCATGGCTTCGTGCAATGCCTAGTTGGCGGTTTTCAACGGGCCGGTGGACAGTTTCTGGAGCTCGGCTTTAAGGACGGAAATGTCCATGACGTAATTGCTGTATACGGCATGCATTCCCTTGTTTTTCGCGTCCCTGGCCAGCCGTTCCTTCCTGACTATTTCCTGTTCGATCTTGTTGGCCTTGTTTGATGCTTTTTCCCTTTTCATATCAAAACCTCCATATAAACCGTGAAATATTTGGGGGGTTTGATTGACATTTATTGTTTTGTTTAGTAAATTCTTTCTGATGTTACATAATGTTAATGTCAATCTCCGGGGAAACCCGGTCTGGCCTCATGCCCCACATGAGGCCAGAATTTTTCGTACCCCATCTTTGGTTAAACCTTATGAAATTATAAAATAATTTTGTGATCGTCAAATATTTTTGCAAATATTTTAAAAAAATATTGATCATGTTGCTTAACTAAAACATAAGGTTAACTGTTAAGCCCGTGCGGATGGGTTTTGATGTTCAGTGTGTTATTCGGTCTGTTATGATTCCATGGGTGAATATTTAACGATGAAATTAGACCGTGTTGTATGCGATATTCGCGGTGATGATGCAAAATATCCGGTCTTCTTCTGGTGAATTGTGTAATCACCGGCCATGGCCGGAGTTGAAAATGGCACCGCTAAAAAAAGATTGACTGATAACTCTCCGCAGAGGTTTTATTTATATGTCAATGCTGGAATCCATCGAGGGCGCGGTTTTGAAGCCGCGTCTCCGTGACATTCCTTCAAAATGAGAGGAATAAGTAATGAAACGAGTAATGCTTTCCGCCGTGATTGCCATGATAGTTCTGGCGTCCTGCGCGACGCTGGGCGGCAGGTGGAGCCAGTCCAGGATTGAAAATTTGTCCGAAAAATGCCTGAAGGAAAACGACGAGCTGAAGCCTTCAACCGCCAAGTGGTACAACCTGAGCACCCAGGCCCGAGCCAAGAAAAAAAGGGAAATGAACGAGTACCGCAAGAGGCGCATAGAGCTGTACCAGTCCCTGGAAAGCTATAAGAAGAACTATGTCCATGTCGACAGCGACGGCATATGCCGCAAGAACGAGTGCAGGTCCCTGGACAGGCTGCGGCTCCTTGTGATCGCCGGATGTCCCTCGACCGGAGAGTCATTCCCCCGGGTGAACCCGCAATAATCATGATCGTCATTTTCAGCACGCGCCTCATACGGCTCCTGGTGCCTTGGTTCCACGATATAACGGGACTGACCCTGTTCCCCTTTATCATAATCAGGAAAGAGATCCGCGGGACGGCCGAGTCAGCCGTAACCCTCAACCATGAAAAAATACATATCAGGCAGCAGGCCGAGCTTCTCCTGGTCGTGTTCGCCGTGTGGTACGCCGCGTCCTTCATCGCCGGACGATTGCGCGGCCTTTCCTGGCATGACGCATACCGCAATATCATCTTCGAGCGCGAGGCCTTTGACCGGATGTATGATCTGGACTACCTCAGATCCCGAAAGATTTTCTCCTTCCTCAACTACCGCACTAAGGCTTCATGAATTTTTACATACTTGGCCTCACGGAAAAAGCGTCAGAAAAAAGAGCCGAAGGGCCGAGGACTGTCTGAGTCTTCATTTTTTTGTTCGAGTCCCGCAGGCCCGGAGGCTTTTTTCTGACGCTACCTCGGCTGATTGATCATGTAATTGAGAAAGGTTTGAATCGAAACGGTTGCAATGGCCTGCATTTCCTGATTTTTTCATTGACCGATTCCGGAATTCCCAGTATAGATTAACAATGGAGCCGATGAAAATCTTCATTGTCGAGGACGAGGCGGTCGAAGCGATGGCCCTGGCAGCGGTTCTTGAAAAGCTCGGGTACCGCGTGGTCGGCGAGGCCCTTTCGGGCGGCGAATGCCTGGAAAAGGTGCCGCTCCTGAAACCGGACCTCATCATCATGGACATCAAGCTCCAGGGAGATATGGACGGCATTGATACCGCCTGGGAACTCCGCTCCATCTGTGACGCGCCGGTGATCTTCGTCACGGCCATGTCGGACGAGTCGTCGCTTAACCGCGCGAAAATCACCGAGCCGTACGGCTATATCGTCAAGCCCTACAACGAACGGGAACTCTACACCACCATTGAAACTTCGCTGCACCGCAACTGGATCGACCGCCGTCTGAGGGACAGCGAGACAAAGTACCGGGCCCTCTTCGAGCAGTCCCCCGACGCCATTTTTATATCCTCCGCGAGCGGTACCGTAACGGACGTGAATCCGGCCATGAAGGTCCTTGCCGGGTACGAAATGGAACGGTTGAAGGGCATGTCCATCCTGGACCTGTTTGTCCTCCGGTCCGAGGGGGAACAGGTCCTTGCCGATATCCACGGGCGTGATTGCGTGGAGAACCGTTCGGTCCGCCTCCGGAAGAGCGACGGATCGGAATCGGAGTGCCTGCTGACGCTGACGAGGATAGTGCCGGGTCATGCAGACGATTACCTGTGCCAGGGGATCATCCGGGACGTGACCGTGGAAAAGCGCCTGGAGCGGGTTCGTGACGTGCTGTTCCATGAAAAGATCAAGCGGGTAAAGGAGCTCAATTGCCTCTACCGCCTTGCCACCATATCCGGAAACATCAATACGCCCCTCGATGATATATTCCGGCAGACCGCGGAGATCGTGCCCGCCGCGTTTCAGAACCCCGGTCTGGTCTCGGTCCGGATCAGGTACGGCGGCCGCGATTTCGAATCGCCCAGGATCGTCCAGGGAACCGTGTCCCTCGCCGCGCGACTTTCTGTTTTCGGGAAGGAGGCCGGGTCTATTGAAGTATTCCATGCCGCCAGACCGGCCGGCGCCGAGGAAGACGTGTTCACGAAGGAAGACCGGGACCTCCTTGAGGCCATTGCCGAGCGGTTGTGCATCGTCATCGAGCGGAAGAAGACCTTCGAAGAGCTCGCCGGTTCCCGCGAAGAGCTGCGCGGCCTGTCCACGCACCTGCAGACGCTCCGCGAGGAGGAGAGGACCGGCATCGCGCGGGAGATACACGACGCACTGGGCCAGTCCCTCACGGCGATGAAGCTCGACCTCTCCTGGATCAAAAACAGGCTGGACGGGCAGGGCGAGCTGGTGGCCCGCGCCGAGGCCATGGGCTCGATGATCGACGCGACCATCAACACCGTCAGGAGGATATCCGGGGAGCTCCGGCCGGGCCTCCTGGACGACATCGGCCTTCTGGCCGCCATCGAGTGGTATGCCGGCGAGTTCGAGAAGCGGAGCGGCGTCGCCTGCCGTGTTTCGGCGGGGTCCGAGGAGCCGGAGCTCGATGAAAAAGTGTCCATTAATATTTACCGCATAGTCCAGGAATCATTGACAAATATCATACGTCATGCTAATGCTACGGCAGTGGACGTCGACCTGGTCGTTGACGCGGACGCCCTCACGCTGACCATACGCGACAACGGAAGGGGGATCACCGGCGAAGAGGCCAGCAGCGCCCGTTCCCTCGGCCTTATCGGCATCAGGGAGCGGGCCCTATCCTGCGGCGGCACCATCACCATCGAGGGCGAACCCGGCAGGGGAACCGTCGTGACGGCCCACATACCGCTCGGAGGGGGTTCATGAAGCGCATAATCATAGCCGACGACCACGAGATCGTCCGGGCAGGCCTGAAGCAGATCATCGCGGACGATCCGGAGCTTTCAGTGGAAGGTGAGGCCGGCGACGGGCAGGAACTGCTGGAAAAGCTCAGGAAAAACAGGTACGACGTGGTACTCCTCGATATGAAGATGCCGGGGCGGAGCGGGCTGGAGATCCTGAAACAGCTCAAGATGGAACACCCGTCGCTCCCGGTCCTGGTGCTGTCCATGCACCCGGAAGAGCAGTACGCGGTGCGGACGATCAGGGCCGGCGCCTCCGGTTACATAACCAAGGAGACGGCGCCGGACAGGCTCGTGGAGGCGATCCGCAAGGTGTGCTCCGGCGGCAAGTACATCAGCGCGTCCCTGGCGGAGCAGCTCGCCGACAGCGTTGCAGACTCGCGGAGCAAGCCCCCCCATGAATACCTCACTGACCGCGAGTTCCAGGTCATGAGCATGATCGCCTCGGGCAAGACCATCACGGAGATCGCGAAGGAGCTCTTCCTGAGCGTGAAGACCATCAGCACCTACCGTCAGCGCATACTGGAAAAGATGAACATGAAGAACAACGCTGAACTTACCCATTACGTCATCTCCAACAATCTTATCGAGTGAACCGATTGCGACCCTGTGCATTTTTCGCATCTGCCCCGCGGGGGGTGGAACCTATCCTCGAGGATGAACTGCGGGGCCTGGGCGCAGCGACGTGCCGGGGCACCGCGGGCGGGGTCCATTTCACCGGAGCCCTCGCGGACGGCTTGAAGGCGTGCCTCTGGTCGCGGACCGCCAGCAGGATCTATCTTGTCCTGTCGGAGCGCAAGGTGGAGAAAAGCCGCGATGTTTATGACGCCGTCAGGTCGGTGCCGTGGGAGGAACAGGCGGCTCCGGGGGCGACCATGGCCGTTGATTTCAGCGGCACCGGCGCCGGCATCGAGAACACCATGTACGGAGCGCAGCTGGTGAAGGACGCCGTAGTGGACCGCCTCCGCGAGCGGCGGGGAACGCGCCCGTCGATCGATACGAAGGAGCCCGGCTTCCTGGTCAACTGCCACCTCTCGAAGAGCGGTCTTGATGTGCGCATCGACCTTTCCGGGAGCGGGCTCCATGCCCGGGGCTACCGCCTTGAGAAGGGGAGTGCGCCCATCAGGGAAAACCTCGCCGCGGCCCTGCTCCTCAAGGCGGGGTGGCCGGCCATTGCCTCAGAAGGGGGGTCCTTCCTTGACCCGATGTGCGGGTCCGGTACCATGGTGATCGAGGCGGCCCTCATCGCGGCGGATGCGGCACCCGGGTTGGGACGGCGTCGCTGGGGTTTCCGGGGCTGGCTGGGCCATGACGAAGCCCTGTGGCGGG
>CALMRZ010000082.1 GCA_937872225.1 uncultured Spirochaetota bacterium | reverse complement strand
AAGAAAAATTCCATGAAATATATCATTTATCAAATGAAGTTTATAATGACACATTGGATAATAAATCAAAAAAAATATTACCTGAACAATTTGAAATGGTTATAACAATAAATAACAATATCAATGAGTTTTTTAATACAAGGTTATTTCTTGAGGAATTATTGAAAAATAGAAAAGAATATATATCTGAAAAATTACAATGGAAAACGCAAAAAGAAAAGCAGTCAACAAAACAGGATCTTAAAAATTATCTTCTTAGATTAACCTGGGTAAGTGGCCAAAAAGAGTTTTTAAGACAGATGAAACTACTGAATAAAGATGAAATATTTTTCAAAGACATAAATTCTGTTATATTGAGAGACCCGGATGATATGCCATATTTTAAACGCGGTGACGAGTGTAAATCTGCAGCTTCGCTTTATCTGTATTGGCATAATGAAAAACATATTAATGGATTATATATAGAATCAAAAAGGAGGCAAACGGAAAACATTAAATTAATAACTGAAAATTTTAAAATGAATTCTGGTAAAGAATTTAATGACAGATCTTTGAGAGAAGCGTTTAAACGTGCAAAAAAAGATAATGCAAAAATTAAAGTATTCACTGATCTTCTAAAAAAATAATCCTCCTATATTAATAAATTCACAACCTGACAGTTACAGACAGTTTCCGACAGTTTCCGACAGCGCTGTTTTAGTTGAAAAACAGTAGCGCCTGTATTTGTATTAATCAATATAAAATCAAGCATAGACTATGTGTGATGTAGATACATACACAGAAACATATGTAAGACTTTATAGATTTATCCAATATATTACCAAGGAGTTATACTATGCAAAACAAATTGCACCCATTAACAGTGGAAATCATTAATAATATGATTTCAGAAAAAAAACACAAAGGTTTAGATGATGCTGTAATGACAAAAATTTCAGACCGTATTATGGACCAAGGACAAAAGCCATACTTTTTAATTAAAGATGCATTAATCTATATGGAGTTGGAAGATTATGATCGAGCTAAATTATGTATTGATGCGGCATTTATTTTTAGAGGATTAACTTTTTCAGATAATAAGGAAAACGAAGAAAATGATGCAAATTGTTTTTACAGGATCTGTGCTATGGCAAGTCATTACAACTCCCTTTTGAAAGATGACGATATGGTGGGGTTATAATTATGAAAGAAAATATAAGTACCAAAAAGTCATTAATTGATGAGTCGGGGCAAGATGATCGACTTCTCGATTATCTAGAATTGTGTGCTTATTTAAAAATATCATCTTCGACCCTTAGACAGTGGGTCGCGCAAGGAAGAATCCCACATCTCAAGCTTGCCAATGGGAAATTAGTTAGGTTTAGTTTCATGCAGATAAAGTCCTGGCTTAACCAGAGTATAAAGGAGGGGGCATGGACCAAAAACTAATTGAAGAAATGATCGGATGGCTTGTCGAGCACGGTAAGCTCAATCCATATTCTGAAGCCGGAATCCGTATTGTTTTTCATGAAGGTCAAATACGAAAGATTGAACGTTTGTCATCTGTGAAAATCCAGATAGGTACCTCCATATAAAGTAAGCAATATAACTGACAAAAAAGGAGAAAAAACTATGTCAATAAATCAAGATGTAAATCCGGAGGAAGATCTTCCGGTAGCTGTTAAGGCAGAGATGGCTTGGACGGACCTTGCAAAAGTGACTGAAAGCTATTCTATTCTGATAACCGATCCAATAGCACAAGCTGCAGTGAAGGGCAGGTGCAGTTGGTATGATTTTTGCATGTATAGAATTAAAAATGCGGAGAGGCTGCGTAAATCCTTCATTACCACATATGTAAATTTGAGTAAGACTGGCATTCATGTGGAGCCACGTATCCTGCTATCATACGGTGACAATATGAGCCACAAGATTGATTGGAACCGGTTTAGAATCATCGGTAATCAGGAAAAAGGTAAAATGATGATTAGGCGGGCTATAGAAAATACATTTAAACCCTATGGAGCGGAGATAGCCAGTGTCGAACCACAAAGTCTGGGAGCGGAGATAGCAGATACCATGACCCAGTTGCCTGGGGGAGTTCAATGACAAAGGAGAAAGCCATGCCTGGTGAAGTTGATACAATACAGTTGGAAGGAGTTTTTAAGAATGGGTATGGTATTGCGCCAAAGTCTATACTCCGAACTCCCGAGCTATCGAAACATGAAAAACTAATCTGGCTTTACTTGAGCTCATTTTCCGGCCGTGGGAAAAGCTGCTTCCCCAGTATTAATCGCATGAGTAAAGAGCTACGTATATCAAAGAAATCCTCTATTCATGCGCTGAAGAATCTGGAGGAAATAGGCTACATAAAAATACAACGCACAAATGGAGGCCCTAATACCTATACATTGCTCTTATCTAAAGAGCCCCCCTTGCCGTTACATGGTATTTCCGCAACGAGGGCGAATATTGAGAGTGCTGCTGAACTACCGGTATCTATACAGCTACCGGTAGTTCAAGGACCACCACCCGGTAGTCGGATGGATACCGGGGTGGTGGCTGGAGGAAACCCTATTAATATCAGTAATAAGAACACTAAAAAAAACAGTGTCTGTCATCATGGCAGGGTGGGGCTGCTGTCGTATGTTCCAATATTGGTGTATTGGAACAACAATGGGAATTTGCAGGCCCATAAAGAGACGACCTTTATGCGAAAATTCCAGAAGCGCCATATGAATATCGTTGATGAATATGGCCTTGATACAGTGTGTCGGGCAATAGATCTTTATGCCAGTGTCGTGAGCAATCCGGATGAATATTTCTTTAACTATCAATGGCAGCTCTGGGATTTTATTGCGCGCGGTCTTGAAAAATTTATTCCTGAGGCAGATCCGCTTAATAACTACAGGCGGTCCCGCAGGAGGATCGATAGGGAATCAGAACCAGAGTTATCTCCGGAAATAGAAGCCCTGTGCATTGACGGCGCCGTTCATTGAGGCTTCGCGGAGCAGGTTATTGCGCCCGGGCATGATGATCCGGCATGAAAATTAATAATCATCAATTTGACGAGGCGATCAAAATGGATATGAGGCAATATTTATCATATAAAGGTTTTCACTGGGACGAAGTGACGCGGTCCAGGGGGAAGAATGCGGTCATGAATTGTCCTTTTTGCGGTGATACCGAGAAAAAATTCGCAATTCAGCTGGAGACAGGGGCTTTCAATTGTTTTCATCGGAATAAATGCGGTGTATCGGGATCGTTCAGGCAATTCCAGAGGATGCTGGGCGATCTGCCGATAAGCCTTGATAACGACAGGGCGTTTTTAAGCAAAAAAGACAAGGTCTATTCACGGCCGGCAGTGAATCTTCAAAAGGCAACCGCCAATGCCGCCAACTTCCTCCATGACAGGAAAATTACCGAGGATTCCATAAGTAAATTCAAGATCGGGCGGACGCAGGACGGCAGAGCTGTTATGCTCCCGTATTTCAAGGACGGCCAGCTGGTCAATGTAAAATACCGGAAAATTGATGAAAAGAAATTCTGGCAGGAGAAGGATCCCGAGCCGGTGCTTTTCAATCGTGATTGCTGCAGCAATGGGAACGCCTTATATATTGTCGAAGGCGAGTGCCCTCTCTCAATATGGAATTGATGCCGTGTCAGTGCCCATGGGTGTTGCTGATACCTCCTGGATAGAACATGAGTGGGACTGGCTCCAGCAGTTTAAAACCATATATCTGATTTTTGACAACGACCGGGCCGGCCAGGAAAACGTTGTCAATATAGCCAATAGGCTGGGACGATGGCGGTGCCACAACGTGATACTCCCGGAGAAGGATGCAAATGACTGCCTGATCAAGGGCGTCGAACTCGCGACAATTACCGAGTGCATACAGAATGCCCATGAGTTCGAGATATCCAATCTTGTCTCCGCGAGTTATTTCGAAGATGAAATACTGGAATTGTTCAAGGATCCACGGCAATTATCCGGGACCTCTACCGGATTTAATGGTCTCGATAAAATATTGAGAGGGTGGAGAATGGAGGAATTGACCCTCTGGTCCGGATCAAACGGTTCCGGGAAAAGCACCTTTCTCAATGAGGTGATCATTAATCTCGCCAGGAACCAGGTCCGGTCATGCATTGCGTCTCTTGAAATGCCGCCGTCGCGGTATCTTCGCTGGGCCATATGTCAGGTGGCCAGGAAAGATAAACCTGCCGTTGAGGAAATCAGGGAAACCCTGAAATTCCTTGATGAATACCTGTACGTGGTCAACGCGCGCGAGGAAATCGATTCATCGGAGTTGGTCAATATCTTTGAATATGCAGCACGAAAATATGGCGTGAAGCACTTTTTCATCGATAGTCTTATGCGTGTTTCATTTCCAATGAAGGACGAGATCAAGGAACATACCAAATTCTGCAACGATTTACTGGCATTTGCAAAGGACCACCAGATCCATATCCATCTCGTTGCCCACCCCAGAAAAGGATCGAAAGACACGTATACTCCGGGGAAGGTGGATGTCTCCGGCACGAGTAACCTTACGAACCTTGCCCATAATGTTTTGGTATTATGGCGTCCCAATGATGAGTTGCGGGACAAAGCCAAGCAAAAAGGTAAGGACATGGCGGATAATTATATTCTTGTCAGGAAAAACCGCGAATGGGGAACGGAGGGCAAGGTTATGTTTCGTTTTAATCCTGATACAAAGAATTTCACCGAGATTGAAAAGAATACATAAATTCCATGTTGAATAATTCCACAGGAGTGAGGATAAAATGAAAACTACTGATTGGCCCACTATACGTGCTGAATATATTGCAGGAGCAAAACCGCGGCAGCTCTCGGAAAAATATAATGTCAATTATGAGACGGTCCGACAGCGGATCCGGCGGGAGAAGTGGCGGGCGGAATGTACCGAATCGTCCCGAAAATGTACCCAGAATTATCTCGCTAAATATGCGGACAAACTCGCAGATAAGCAGTTAGAGGTAAAAGAGAGGTATGCCACGGGCAATGAAAAGCTCGCCGTGGACATTCTTAACGCTCTTAATAACACCAAGAACCCACGAGAACTGGCAGCCTTGGCCCGTGCTTATAACGAGGTCCGGAAGGGTGTTTTTGCATGCTATGATATAGCTGAGACTACAAAAATACAGGGCGATCCAGACAAACCCATGCAACATATCACAACACATGAGATCCCGATGGAGGCAAAAAAGGAAATCGTTGCGTTGTTTATTGCGAGGCAGCAGTGATCATGATGGACTATAATTCTATACTGGATGAAAACCTGCCTGCGTATATCCAAGATGTATGCAGGGATGATCTGATAATGTTTGGGCGGTATGTTGACCCAATATTCAGAACCAAATTCCCTGAGGGGACGGTACATGTTGAATTAATCGCAAAACATCTCGAAGCGGTGGAACGGGGTGAGATCAAGCGGCTCTTTGTTGCCATGCCACCTCGCCATGGCAAGAGCTATACTGTATCACGGTTATTTACCCCCTGGCTATTTGGTAGGAACCCGGCTCGTAATATCATCCTGGCTTCTTATGGTGCAGATCTGGCTGAGGACTTCTCCCGTTATCATTTAAACCTTATGGATAGTGCAGAGTATCAGCATGTTTTTACGACACGATTAAATAAAAGCGCACGATCTCAGCAGCGATACCAGACAGACACTGGCGGGATGCTGGTTGCCTGCGGTGTTGGCGGCCCGATCTATGGCCGCGGTGCCGATATCGGCATCATTGATGACCCCATTAAAAACTGGGAGGTTGCTCGTTCCGAGGCCCAGCTCGAACACTTATGGGAATGGTATCAGGGATTTATCACAAGGTTACATAAAGGCGGTAACGTGGTCCTGTGTATGCACCGCTGGGGTACTCGGGACCTTGCGGCCAGGATCATGGAGCGGGATCAAGAATATGGTGACTGGACGGTTCTTGAGCTGCCGGCTCTGGCGGATCCTACCGAGGACAAGCAAGACCCTTGTGGACGTAAAGCCGGCGAGGCCTTATGGCCTACAGAGTATTCATCAGAGGCCCTTGCCCGCACCATGCGTGAGGTTGATGCCCGGATATGGGCCGCACAGTACCAGCAGAGGCCCACGGATCAGATTAGCCGGATATTCCCAGAGCCGATCTATGCGGAACCGCCGGAGGGCCTGAAAGTTATAGCTTACTTTGACCCGGCATATTCCGAGGAGTCCAGCGGTGATTATTCAGCTTTAACGATTGGCGGAGAATATGAGTGCCTGATCTATATAGTCGGGGGTTTTGTCTGGAAAAAGATCGTGGATGAGGCTTACTATGAGAAAATCGAAACTCTGTGTAAAACTTATACCGTGCAAAGCCTAACCGTGGAAACCAACAAAGACGAGGGAGCTATTGCCCACGAGTTGCGCCGGCGGAAACTCTATGTCCGCGAGAAGAAAGCAACCACCAATAAATTTTTACGTATCACTGACCTTGTACTCAAAAATTGGGATAAGATCCGATTTTCATCGAATGTTACCGGTGCGTATCTACAGCAGGTTTTAGATTATAACGAATTAGCCCGATATGATGACGCCCCAGACTCTCTGGCGGGTATAGTTGAGCGTTTTGTAGTTAATAAAGCACCCGGTGTGATCTTAAAATCGGATTACAAAGAGACAATAAAAGAACAACGACGAAAAAACCCTCTACCTTCTGATCCGGCTTATTTTGATCACAAATTAAATGAGATCAAAAAGCGGTTCCCCGGAGTTGTAATGGGTAAGCGCAGGTAGATCAATAAATCAAAGGCTAATATTTTTTTAAGGAGATAAACATGGAAAAAACGAAAAGATGTGATTTTTGCAGCAAAGATGAAGCTTTATTTCCAGTGTTCGTTCCAGTCATGATTTGGGATTATCAATTAAAGAGTACAGATTGGACACAAGAATGGCGGGAAATCTGTTATTCATGTATTGAAAAATTATGGGAGGCAATAGGGAAAATTAAAGGTCATCCGGATAAGGTCTTTCATTAGAAGTTTTTTCAGATAATAACTTGACCAAACTATTTGATAATCTTATATTATCAAATATGATAAAAACACATAGCGATGACCTAACACCACTCAATGGCAATATCATTGATACGATTGCCAGGAAAATAGCCCATGAAGCTCCACAACTTGCAGATCTTCCTCCTGACCAGCTCCGGAGGATTGCGAAGGCTGTTGTATTTGATGAGCTAAAGGACTCCCTCCGCGTACAGGTTGAGGCAGCTCGGATCGATTACAAGTTAGAGAAAGAGAAGTTTTTAAAAACAACTCACTCAATACACACGGCACGGGCATACAGGCAAGCCCTGGAACGGCTGGAAATATGGTGTAGGGCCAATGACAAGAACCTTGTAACATTAATCCCGAAAGATGCGGATGACTTCATATATGCCATATCCGCCGAAGGCCGTTCCGTAGCATCAGTAAGGCTGGACATTTCAGCCTCGTCCGCTTTTTTCACCTGGCTTGAACGACGACACAAGTCGATCCGTAACCCTTTCCGAGGAACACGGGCGCGACCCAAACGTACGGCAAAGAAAACACTCCAGATCCCGGATAAAAAAGACATGTCAGCTATTATCGACTATTTTAAAGGATCAACGAGGGCAGCAGTGATCACCATGGCTGGGGCGGGCCTGCGGGTAGGGGCATTACCCAGTCTGACAATCCGTGAGGGAAAATACACCTGTATCACCAAAGGAAAGGACCAAAAAGGGATCCTGTCACCAACAATCTTAAAGGCCCTCAAGCCACTTGGTGCCAAACCTTTCATAGACCGGACTGCTGGCGGGATTGCGGAGAGTGTAAAATATGGCATGACAACATTATTCGAAACTGGGTTCATCCGGGCCAAATATAGTTGCCATGACCTTCGTCATTATTACGCTATTCATGAATACAGAAGTGATAAAGACATATATGCCCTTTCAAAAAAGTTGGGGCATAGTAATATAAATATTACCCAGATGTATCTCAAAGGTTTAGACATTCTGGAGGATTAAAGCTTGATATAGGTCTTTATCGGGCATGGGGGTAGTATCACCAAGGCAATTAAAACCCCGTACAGGGCCAATAGTGAAGCCTGAAGGGCTATTTTAACTATAGTGCAACGAGGAACATAATGGATAATATCAATCTAACACTGGATCCGAAACGCTTTCCACATCTGACACAATGGTCAGAGGACAGGCTGCGATCCACTCTGTCGGATATGTGCCAGGCCCAAGAGATGGAGATTACAGAAAAGAACATATATTCGATGGCGGCTATATTAGAAAGCGATCTACAGGAAATGTTTGCTTGACAATTCACTATAAATATAATTTTATGTTTCAATAAGAATCACTCCGAGCTAAGAGCAGAGTCTTTTTATTTACTGCTCACCCTCTAACAATTTATTAAATTATCACTCATTCCATCCCCAGCTTGGGAAACTGATTGAGGCGATAGCCTTATGCAGTTTATTCCCTAAAGATTATGAAAGTCAAGGACATGCTTGAGTGATATCATGCGTAGGGATTTTCTCCCACGTTAGAGGGTAGCGAACGCTACCCTATTTATAAACAATTAATAATAAGAGGTATTTATGAAAAAAATTATCTTTAGTATCACAATGCCTATCGTCTTTATGTTGGTTGCCTATGCTGCTGATATGACCAATGTAAAGCAGTCGTTTTTTCAGGCGTGTCAGTATGTAGCCACTGTTTCAACCGTTGGTCCATTAAATACTGGCCCGTATCAATACTGCCGTTGTCTTGTTCAAAGATTTTCACTAAATGGGCAGTATACACAAGCCCAAGTCGAAGCCATTTTAGAGAAGAATGATGAGAAATTCCGGATTGCCTGTGATGGTATGTAAGTAGCATAGATGATTGTCTATTTAAGTCATTCAAGAGGGTAGCATCAGCTACCCTCTTGTTCGTAGAGGGGTGTACTGTCAGATAAAGATTGAATAACAAAAAATTGAAAGAATAAAAGAGATAATATTTTTCAAAACTTGCTATAATTCAGTGTAGAAGATTTGGAGATGTAGGATATTGAATTACTGTGGAGATTCATTTTTATTCCACTACCTGTCGAATAAATAGTTGCATTCTTCACCATGTTATGTCATTTATTTCACAATTGACGTAAGTTTTAGCCAATGACAGAACCCGGCAGGCAAAGCAGAAAATGGGCATCAAGATAAGCGCCCATACCCTCCGGCATTCAAAAGCCATGTTTTTAAAAGAGATTCAGGGATTGTCGGCGGACAGGATAGCCAAGGCATTGGGACATAGTTCCGTGGTGACTACATTGAAATATTACTTCCATGGGACCCCGACAGCAGAAGAGCAGGGGATTGAATAGCTTAATCTTACATGAATATCTATGATGAATATATGAATGAGAAAGAAAAAATAGAAGCGGCGACAATCGACTATTTTATTGAATCATATAATGCCATGTTCAATACTCATATTGAAAAAGTTGAGCATAAAGATAAGCCAGATTTTACATTGATAAATCGGTATAACAATTCAACAATCGGCGTAGAGGTCGCAACCTTATTATTCGACAGTGACGAAGCAAAAATGCTTCTCGGTCGTTCAGACAAAAAGATGCACAGTATGATGGCATGCTCATCTTTGATAGAAACCCTGAATGATAGAATTAAAAAGAAATGCGAAAAAGCGAAAAACTACAAAAAGCATGATGAATTGTTCCTGGTCGTACGATGTGCATCACCTGTATTCGATAAAAGAAGTTTTGATATTGAAGAATATAAAATCAATATAAGTACAGACAATCCGTTTGATGAAATATGGATGGTATTCTATGATTTCAAAAAACAAAAATGGGGAGTTTTAAAAAGATTAACCATGAAACAAGAAACAATTACCTATTTGCAGCTATTATCCGAGCAGATAAGATTTATCAAATCTCAACAATTGCGAATATCAAATTACTCGCTCTTAATGCAAGCTGGATTAGTATCAATATTTCGACTGGATTATTTTCCATATGCATGTGCATTGATTTGTTTTTCTGTTGTACTTGCTTCATATTCTGTTGCTTTCATCATACATTCTCAATATAGCATGATGAAGTGCCGAAAGAGAGAAAAACGCATTATTGATACAGGTACAGATGAATTGAAATTCGTTATTACCGGAGAATATGGAGAATACCCTGCTTCAAATACTAAATTCTGGAAAGATTGGTTATTCTTCATTCCATTTATAATTATAAATATGATTGCTTGTGTAATAGCCATTATTATCATTTCGAAATAAAGAGAAATTACCAATGTCCCAAAACGTCCGTGAATTAGCAAACTTCATCTGGTCCGTGGCCGACGAGCTGCTGCGGGACCACTACAAGCGCAGTAAATACGCCGATGTGATTTATCCCTTCACCGTGTTCCGGCGGCTCGATTGCATTCTTGAAAAGAACCACGAAAAGGTGCTGGAAGCGTATAATAAATACAAGAAGCAGTTGAAAGACCTAACCGGCGTCCTGACGAAAGCCTCCGGGTATAGCTTTTACAATACCTCAAAATATACGTTCGAAAAGCTGTTGAACGATTCAGTCAACATCAAGGAAAACATGCTGCATTACCTTAACGGCTTTTCAGATAATATACAGGAAATCATCGACAAGTTTAAGTTCCGCCAGGAGATACAAAGCCTCTACGAAAAAGAGCTGCTGTACAAGGTCGTGAAGAAATTCGCGGACCCGCAGATTAACCTTCACCCGGATAACATCACCCACATGGAAATGGGGTATGTTTTCGAAGAGCTTATTAGGAAGTTCAATGAGGCAACGAATGAGAACCCCGGCGAACACTTTACGCCGCGTGAAATCATTCATCTCATGGTCAATGTGTTGATATCAAAAGACAAGGGCAAACTTGGAAAGAAAGGAATTATTACTACGGTATATGACCCTGCCTGCGGTACCGGCGGGATGCTCACGGTTGCAAAGGAAGAACTAATAAACCTGAACCCTGATGCGAAGATAGAGCTGTTCGGACAGGAAAGCCAGGAAGAAACATACGCTGCATGTAAATCCGACATGTTAATCAAGAACGAGGACCCGGATAAGATAAAATTCGGCTCATCGTTTTCGAAAGATGGATTCCCGCGCCAGCACTTTGACTATATCCTATCAAATCCGCCCTACGGTAAAAACTGGAAATACGACGAGGAATTCATCAAGGAAGAAGCTAAAAAAGGCGAGGCAGGGCGCTTCGAGGCCGGTCTGCCGGGGATAAGCGACGGCCAGCTCCTATTTCTCCAACACATGATTTCCAAAATGCACAGGGACGGCCACCAGACGCGGATAGCCATCGTTTTCAACGGCTCTCCGCTCTTCAACGGCGATGCGGGGGAAGGGGAGTCTGAAATCCGACGCTGGATATGCGAGAATGACTTGCTGGAAGCGATAATCGGCCTACCGAACCAGCTTTTCTACAATACCGGCATATTCACCTACATCTGGGTATTGACGAACAAGAAGGAACCGTCCCGCAAGGGCAAGATAGCCCTCATCGATGCCCGCGACCTGTATGAGAAGATGGGCAAGAGCCTGGGCGACAAGCGCAATTATATCACGAATGAGCAGATTAAAGAAATCACGGCCCTGTATCTTGGCAACGTCCCCAACGGAAGGGTGAAACTGTTCAACAACACAGACTTCGCGTATCGCAAGGTCCAGATTGAACGGCCCCTGCGATTGAACTTTCTCGCTTCCGAAGATCGTATAGCGCATCTGGATGCTGAAACGGCATTCGCGAATCTTGCCGTGTCGAAGAAAAAGAAGCAGAATGAGCGGGAGAAGGAAGAAAAGGAAGGCCGCGATTTTCAGGAAAGCATCAAGAACGTTCTCCGCTCTTTGCCGCAGACATTGTATAAAGATTGGAAGGTGTTTGAACCTGTTCTGGATGAGGCATTTAGCAAAAGTGATTTTAAGATTAAAAAGCCAATAAAGACTGCCATCTATAAAGCTCTTTCGGAAAAGGACGAAACAGCGGAAATCGTCTACGATGACGGCCAGCCGGTGCCGGATACGGATTTACGCGACCATGAATATATCCCTTATGAGCAAGATATACAGGCTTACTTCGAGAAGGAAGTCAAGCCATATGCGCCTGACGCCTGGATAAATGAGGAATATATTGATTCAAAAGACGGTAAAACCGGTCGCGTGGGTTATGAGATTAACTTCAATCGCTATTTTTATAAGTATCAGCCGCCGCGACCACTTAATGAGATTGAAAAAGACATTAGAGAAGTTGAAAAAGAAATACTTGAAATGCTTGGTGAAATCAGTCAATGAATCCAATAAAAACCACTGTGGGCGAGTATTCGTCCCGCGAATGAGACGAGATACTGCTACTTGTATCATAAATGCTTTATTTTGAGACGAGTTGAAGTTGGCTTTGTGTATGACAAGTGATATAAAAGATATTTTGTGTCTCAAAATACACCAATTTTGAGACACAAAATTGGACCAGTTTCGGCTAATAAAAAGCGCATTTCTACAAAAAATGTGGCAAATATTTATCAAATCCACAAATATAATCGAAATTTGTGGAAAACGATAAAAAGTATGGCAAAATAGGACTGGTGGTTTAAATAGAAAAAATGGCTACTACAAAAGCACATATTAACCCCGCAGTATTGCGATGGGCACGTGAAGAGGCAGGTGTAACAGAAGAGTACCTTGCAAAAAAAATTCAGACAAAAGCTGACAATGTTCTGGAATGGGAGAGCGGTGATAGCTTTCCTTCCATGCCGCAACTGCGCAGACTTGCTAATTTTTTAAAAAGACCACCTGCTCTTTTCTTTATGAACCAACCTCCTGAACTTTCACCTATGCTGGCTGATTTTCGAAGGAATAGTCATGATTTCCCTTTAAGTGCACAATCTCGTTATATGATACGTTGGGCAATAAATAGACGAAAGTATGCCATAGAGTTGTCGGAAGAACTTGAAGAAGTAAGGACGAAGGATTATCCAATTATCAGTCTATCCAGTAATCCAGAATCATTAGCACAAAAAGTTCGTGCTTTCTTTAAATTAGATATTGAGCATCAAATCAATTTGAAAAAAGTTGATGATTTTTTAAAATATTCTATCCGCTTGCTCGAAGAAAAAGACATCCTTGTATTCCAAACTGATAAGGTTGATTTGGCGGAATTACGAGGATTCAGTTTGAGTGAGCGGCCATATCCCTCAATAGTTCTTAATTCTGATGATTCTCATGCAGGAAGACTTTTTACACTCTTTCATGAACTCGGCCATATACTGTTACAACAAGATGGAATTTGCGACCTTGATTACGATGATTATGATTATAACATAAATAAAATCTCCAATCTTGAAGTTTGGAATAATCGCTTTTCGGCAGCGATATTATGCCCAGAAACTGTGTTTAAAAAATATTCTAACGAGATTATTATTGATAAACGACAAATACTCATTGCGCAGGTGGAGGAGCTTTCTAAAATATTTCTTGTAAGTCGAGAAGTAGTTGCTCGAAGGTTGCTTCAACTCGGCTATACAGATAAAAATACATATCTTGCTTTTCGTGAAAAATTTCAAAAGGATTGGGAGGACTACAAAAAGAGTAAAAAGAAGAAGAAAGGTGAATCAGTTATTATCCCGCAAAAGTATAAAATAATCAATTGGAATGGACGTAAATATACACGCCTTGTACTTGATTCGTTACATAACAAAAATATCGGCTATTATGAAGCCAGCAATTATCTCGGTATAAAACCCAAGCATCTTGTGCCTCTTGCACGAACCCTCTATAACAAGGAGGGTGTATGAGAGATAAGCCTAAATATTGTCTGGATACAAGTTCATTGATAACAGCATGGAGAGTCAACTATCGCCCGGACAATTTCGATTCAGTATGGGATAAAGTATCCGAATATGGGAAACTGGGTTTAATTATTTCACCGATGGAGGTTTTTGAAGAGATTCAAAAAAAGGATGATGAACTTGCCAAATGGGTCAAAAGAAACAAGCACCCATATTCTGAAATCCCAGAAACATCACAGGAAAAAATTACAGAGGTTCTCAACAAGTTTCCAAGACTGATTGATGTAGACAATCCATCTATTCAAGCAGACCCATATGTTATTGTACTTGCGGAAGTGAATAATTGTACTGTAATAACCGAAGAAAGACCAGACAACGCGACAAGAAAAAAAACAAAAATACCAACAGTGTGCCATCATTATGGTATTAAATGGATGTCATTTGCAGATATGATAGCCGCAGAGAAATGGAAATTTTGACATGGTATTAAGTATAAATAAATACAAAAAGTACCTTCATTTCAAGCCATCAAATATTGAATGGATAGGGGAGATACCAGCTGGATGGCATACAAGACGATTCCGCTTTATTTTCTCATTCAACAATGGCTTGAATATAACAAAAGAAAATCTACAAGATTCAGGAGTTCCATGTGTAAATTATGGAGAAATACATTCAAAATATGGTTTTGAAGTAATTCCAGGAACACATGTCTTGAAGTGCGTAGATGATAAATATCTTGCATCGTCAAAAAAATCATTAGTAAATCAAGGTGATTTTATCTTTGCCGATACATCGGAAGACATTGAAGGGTCTGGAAATTTCACTTATGTAAACAGCAATATACCTGCATTCGCGGGCTACCACACAATCATTGCAAGACCAATTAAATCAACCAATTCCAGATATCTTGCATATTTATTTGACTCGATATCCTTTCGCACACAAATACGTTCGGAAGTAGCTGGAATTAAGGTATATAGCATTACAAAGAAAATTATAAAAGATGCAATTGTATTACTCCCTCCTCTCCCCGAACAGCAAGCCATCGCCTCCTTCCTCGACCGGGAAACGGCCCGCATCAACAGGATAATCGAAAAGCAGACCCGGCTCATCGAACTGCTCAAAGAAAAACGCTCCGCGCTCATAACGCAGGCCGTCACCAGGGGGCTTGACCCGAATGCGAAGATGAAGGATTCCGGTGTTGAGTGGATTGGGGAGATACCGGATGAGTGGGAAGTAAGAAAATTAAAGTTTATATGTAGAGTTCAAACTGGGGATAAAGACACAGTAGATTCAATGACAGAAGGTATTTACCCATTATTTGTCCGTTCACAAATTGTTGAACGAATTGATGTTTTTACACATGATTGCGAAGCTGTATTAACTGCTGGGGATGGTGTTGGAGTTGGGAAAGTATTTCATTACTATAATGGTCGATTTTCATTTCATCAGAGAGTCTACTTGTTCTCATGTTTTAAAAATATAATCGGTAAATATTTATATTATTTTTTAAAGGAAAATTTCTATAAAGTAGCATTGGAAGGAAGAGCCAAATCAACGGTCGACTCATTACGCATGCCATTAGTTTTAAATTTTATTTTATCTCTCCCCCCTCTCCCCGAACAACAAGCGATTGTAGATTTCATCGACCGGGAAACAGTTAAAATTGATACTCTTATATCAAAGATAGAAAAGCAAATAGATTTGCTAAATGAATACAAACAATCTCTAATCACCGCCGCAGTAACAGGCAAAATAGACGTGAGGAACGTTCAATGAAGATATTAGAGCGTGACATGGAGAGCATCATTGAAAGCGATTTAATCAATTCCGGTTATTTTCGCGGCTCCCCCGACAAGTATGATAAAACATACTGCATGGACACTGAAAATCTTATAAATTTCATAATAGCCACGCAGAAGGATAAATGGGAAGAATACCGGAAACAGCACGGCGAACGCGCAAAGGATACCCTGATAACAAAAATCAAGCAGGCAATAGACGATAAAGGGAGTCTCGAAGTCTTCCGCAAGCCGTTTAAATCCCATGGAGTATATTTCGACCTCGCGTATTTCAAGCCTGCCAGCGGAATGAATGAAAGCTTCCAGAAAAAGTACCAGGGGAACATCGTAAGCGTCACCCGTCAGGTCAAATACAGCCTTAACAATGAGAATTCCCTTGATATGGTCGTTTTCCTGAACGGCCTGCCCATCGCCACGCTGGAATTGAAGGACAAGCTGACCGGCTCCGGTTATTCCGTCGAAAACGCGATTAAGCAATACCGCAAGGACCGCAGCAGCAAGGAGCCGCTCTTCAATTTCGGGCGCTGCCTTGTCCATTTTGCCGTTGATGAAGACATGGTGTACATGACCACGCACCTGAAAGACGAAAACACGAAGTTCCTGCCGTTCAACAAGGGCCACGAAGGCGAGGCCGGGAACCCGCCGACATACGGCTTTTCATCGGAATATCTCTGGAAAGAGATACTGCAAAAGGATAGCATCCTTGAATTGATACAGCTTTTTATCCAGATGACGGATGAGCTTGATGAAGATGCCAGGCCGACCGGGAAGAAGATAATCATCTTTCCACGCTATCATCAGCTCGACGCGGTACGAAAGCTCGTGGCTCATTCAAAAGAAAATAAATGCGGCAATTATTACCTCATTCAGCACAGCGCGGGGAGCGGCAAGTCGAATACCATAAGCTGGCTCGCGCACCAGCTTTCCATCCTTCACGATAAAGACGATGTGAATGTGTTCGATTCCATAATTGTAGTTACCGACCGCCGGATACTCGACAGGCAACTGCGGACAAACGTTCTCGCCTTCGAGCAAAACCCCGGAGTGGTGGCAGGCATTGAAAGGGGTTCGAAGCAGCTCAAAGACGAGCTGGAAGCCGGGACCAAGATAATCGTAACGACATTGCAGAAGTTCCCCTATATCGAGGAGCAGATAAAGGCGCTGCCGGGCAAGCGTTTCGCGGTCATCATCGACGAAGCCCATTCCTCTTCGAGCGGCGAAATGTCAAAAAGCCTGAAAACCGTCCTGAAACTCAATGAACCGGACGACGACCCGGCGGACTATGAAGATGACGTTACCTGGGAAGATGAGATTGAACAGCAGCTCAAAGCGAGGGGCAGACAGCCCAATATCAGCTATTTCGCCTTTACCGCCACGCCCAAGCCGAAGACGCTGGAACTGTTCGGCACAAAGCAGAGCGACGACACATTCAAGCCGTTTCATCTCTACCCGATGAAGCAGGCCATACAGGAAGGATTCATCAAGGACGTTCTGGTCAATTACACGACCTATTCGACCCTATTGCACCTTATAAAGACCATTACATCGGACCCGGAATACGACAAGATAAAGGCATCGTCTCTTCTGAAAACCTATGTCGAATTGAGCAAGCAGACAATCGAGAAGAAGACGAAGATTATCATAGACCATTTCCGCGATAACTGCCTTAATGAGATACCCGATTCCCACGGGAACGGTCAGGCCAAGGCCATGGTGGTATGCTCGTCCCGCGCCCAGGCGGTTAAGTATAAAAAGGCCATTGATAAATACTTGAAGGATAATAAAATCGGATTCAAGGCACTCGTGGCCTTTTCCGGCACTGTCGAGGACGAGTTCAAGAACAAATACACCGAGGAGGGCATGAACGGCTTCTCGGAAGACAAGACCGCCAACAAATTCAAGGAAAGCCAGTACAAGATTCTTGTCGTGGCGAACAAGTTCCAGACCGGGTTTGACCAGCCGCTCCTGTATGCCATGTATGTGAATAAAAAGCTTATCGGCGTGAATGCGGTTCAGACAATAAGCCGCCTGAACCGTGTCTGTGACGGCAAGAAAGAGCCGATAACTATCGATTTCTACAACACGGCTGATGTAATCAAAAAGTCATTTCAGGACTTCTACGAGGATACCACGCTGGTAGAGGCAAGCGACCCGGACAAGCTCTATACCTACCAGGATACCCTTGAAAGGTTCAGGTATTATACACAGGACGAAATTGATGCTTTTTGCAAGATAGCCATGCAGAATATCAAACAGCAGGATAAATTAAACGCCGTCCTGGTCCCCGTTGTCGAACGTTTCAAACAGGATACGAAGGAGCGGAAAGAGGAGTTCAGGGCCACATTGAAAACCTATGTGCGGGTATATTCCTTCCTGTCCCAGATTATATCGTTTTCCGATGTTGAGCTTGAAAAACTTTATATTTTCGGAAGGATATTATTGCGGAAATTGATTCTTGATAAGGGGACCCTGCCATATGAGGTCTTGCAGCAGGTCGATTTGGATAAAATCGAAATCAAGAAGAAAGGCACCGGCATTAAACTTGAAAACGGCAAGGGCGGCAAGCTCAAACCGGGTGAAAAAGACCCTCATGCCCGCAGCATCGAGCTAAAAGAACATCTATCCATCATTATCAGGGAAATAAATGACAAATATGCCACGGACTTCAACGCTTCCGACCAATCGGTGGCCGATTCCCTGCTGAACGCGGTAGGCCAGGACCAGGATTTCGAGGCGCAGGTCAAGAACAACCCCAAGGAAAATGTCTGGTGGGCCTTCCAGACCAAGTTCAACAAAGAGCTTCAAAATATGATAGACAAGCACTTCGAGTTTTATAAGAAAATCAATGATAACGAAGACATCAAGAAAGACTTCATGAAGCAGATGTTTGATGCGCTGTACAACAAGATGGTTGTGAAGCCGACGTGATAGAGTTACAAGAGGGGCATATGGGTGATAGAAAAAGAAACATCGATTTTATGAAAGACCTACTATCGATTTATAATGGACAGGAAAATAAATCTGGGTTCAGAAAAGAACAAATAAGTTTAATTCAAGAACTATTAGCTCTTGATTATTTGAATGATTCATCATTTTCGTTTAATAAAGGTGGTGGTGAAATCTGGGCTTGTGCTATGACTGGCGAATATCCTTTGACGGCAAAGGGGAGAGAATACATCGAAATGGGATGGTATAGGTCATTGCAACAATCAGGGAAATATCAATTGGCGCGAGATATTGCGGCATTTATTGGCGCTGCAATAGGTATAATTATTAGTATAATAAATATAATATCAAAATAATTCATTTCTCATTTATCTAATTCAAGATGAA